>CAZYPI010000055.1:0-14741 GCA_964649335.1 uncultured Rikenellaceae bacterium
AGACCTCCAGGGGTGGGGCGGTACATTTTACCTCCCGGGAGCTGCAACTGGTGACAGATGATCATACGGATATTGTTTTTCTGCCTATCCTGGGCAGTTTTGTGGGGAGTGATATCCTGGCCGGCATCGTGGCCACCGGCATGGTCGAAAGCGGGGATCCTGTGATCCTGGCCGACCTGGGCACCAACGGTGAGATCGTCGTGGGTAACCGGGAGCGGATTCTTTGTGCTTCCACGGCTGCCGGTCCGGCATTTGAGGGTACCAATATACACATGGGTATGCGGGCAACCACCGGGGCCATATCCTCGATATCCCGGGAAGAAGGAAAAGAGAAGATTCATGTTATCGGTAATGTGGAGGCGAAAGGGGTTTGTGGCAGCGGACTGATAGATGCCGTAGCCGTTTTTCTGGAAACCGGGAAGATGGATACAGGCGGGAAAATGCTTAACGGGAACGGGAAGATCCGCCTGACACAGGAAGTCTATCTGACACAGAAAGATATCCGCGAGCTGCAACTGGCCAAGGGTGCGATAGCCACCGGCATTCATATCCTTCGGGAGGAGCTGGGCTTTGCCCCGGAAGACATAAGAAAGGTCTATATCTCCGGAGCTTTCGGAAGTTTTATTAACCTGGCCCATACCCGTTCGATCGGGTTGCTGAAATATCCTGAGGAGAGGATCATCAAGATGGGAAACACCGCCCTGCTGGGAGCAAAGATATTACTCTTTGAAGATGGAAAGAAAATACAGGATATCCTGCAGAAAACCATCCATCTTTCGCTGGAGACCCACCCCCGTTTTCAGGATATCTTTGCCGAGAATATGATGTTTTGATCAAACCTCTTTATTTGTTTAGAGGTTTGGACTCTTCCAGGAGCAGCAGGTCCATCCAGGATTCTTTTTTCCGACGATATTTTTTTCTCCGTTCGTTCATATATTTTTTTACCTTGTTATGAAAGGCCCAGCATGTTTTCATTCTAAGGTTCAATGTCTTGGATAGCTGGCTGATGTTTATATTCCTCCCTGTACCGGTAATGATCAGGATATAAAGGGCTTTCTCTATCGGGAATCGCAGGTGGTGGAAGATGGTACCAGCGGTCACTGATTCTTTGTAATTGCATGTTTTACATCTTCTGACGAAGGGCTCGTCAATGCTGTATTTTGTGCTGCCGCATTTTTTGCATACGAAACCTTTTCCCCATTTCATATCTGCCAGGAGTTTATAGCAGGCGTCTTTGTTGGGGAAAAATTTCCTGAATTCGTTGTAGTCGAGCAGTTTTTGCATGACCCGGGCTTCGGAGAGGCCCCGCAGTTGTTCGGATAGTTTGATATTGTGTTTTTTCAGCAGTTCGTTCATGCGGCGTATCTCTCTGGTCTGGTGTTCGATCTGTTCTTTTTGCTGCATGATCTCATCCCTTTGACGGCGGATCTCTTTGGTACGTACCGCCACCTGCATCTGCAACAGTTTTTTCTGTCTGCGGGTGATCCACAGGCGGGCTTCGAAATAGAGAAAAACGGTCAGTACGATCAGTGTAAGGATGATAAATTTGAAAAGCAGGGTTTTGGTAAAAGGCGGGATAATGTTGATGACCAGTTCGACGGGTTCTTTATCCCAGACGCCGTCACTGTTGGCGGCTTTCACTTTGAAGATGTATTTGCCGCCGTCGAGATTGGTATATGTGGCTTCACGGCGGGTGGCCCCGGTATGTTGCCAGGTTTTGTCAAAATTTTCCAGCATGTAGGCGTATTTGTTTTTCTCCGGGTACTCGAAGTGGAGTCCTGTAAATTCTATGGAGAACACATTGTGTTTATGATATAGAGTGATCTCCCGGGTTTCGTAAATGGGTTTTGTAAGAATAACCTTGCCCAGGATTTTCTCGTGGGGGGTAACCGGTTTCTGAAATATGCGCAATCCGGTGATGATGCAAACGGGAGGGATGGCATTGTCCACGATCTTGCCGGGAGAGAAAAGGTTAAAACCGTTAGTACCCCCAAAGAGCATGGTTCCGTCACTGCATCTGAGCGATGATTTTTCAAGAAACTCTTCATCCTGCAGGCCGTCTTCCACATCAAACTTCTTTATGCGCAGTATATGATGGGAAACACTGTCCCTGACTATTTCGGCGATGCCTTTGTTGGTGCTGACCCACAGGTTTCCCCGTGTATCTTCCTCGATGGATTTGATGGAGTTGGATGGCAGACCCTCCTGCAGGGCATAATGTATGAATCCTTTTTCCGGGGAGATCAGTTGGTTCAGGCCGTGGCGTGTGCCGATCCACAGCCTGTGGCCGGAGTCCTCATAAAGGCAGGTTATTTTGTTGTTGCTGATCGAGAGGGTATCTCCGGGATGGTTCACAAAATGGATGAAGAGGCCTTTGTTCTCATCCTGCATGAGGTTCAATCCGTTAAAGGTGCCCACCCAGAGTCTTTTTTCAGAGTCTTCGAAGATACAACTGATCCGGTTGCCACTGATACTGCCGTTGCTGTCGGGACGGTAAGCAAAATGGCGGAACGACTGTGTGGCGGGCTCAAAGAGGTCGAGGCCTCCTTCCTCGCCTGATTCGGCCCAGGTGCCTACCCATAGCCGGTTTTTGCGATCCAGGAAAAGGGAAAAGATGTTGTTGTTCAGGACCGAGCCGGGGCGGTCCGGTGTGTGGAGATATTCTGTAAACCGGTTTTTGGCGATGTCAAAAAACATCAGGCCCCCTCTCCAGGTGCCTATCCACAGGTTTCCGTTTCCGTCGCCTGTCAGGGAGATGGGGGAGGCATGCAGCCATCCCGGCCTGTTTTCATTTACCGGATAATGCCGGAAGGTTTCTTTCTTTTTGTCAAAAAGATCCAGGCCGTTACTGGTAGCAATCCATATCTCTCCTTTGCTGTATTCGTAGAAAGAGTGTACGTTATTGTTGATCAGGCTATTAATGTTCGGTTCGTGGTAGTAATGCCTGAATTTTCTTCTCAGGAGACGATTGAGTCCGAAACGGGTGCCTACCCATACGGTTCCTGAGTTATCAAGGAAGAAAGTGGTGATCACGTTATCCGAGATACTTTCCGGGTTGCCCGGGTCTTTGGTGATCTGTTCGATCCGGTTTGTTTTCCTGTCCAGTATGCAGAGGCCGTCCATGGTGCCGATCCAGATCTCTTCGGGAGAACGCTCAAAGACGGCGTAGATATGGTTGTTCGGCAGGCGGACCGGAGCAGGAGATGAAGTGTTAAAGACCGTTACAGGGCCTTCGGGGCGGATACGCAGCAGGCCGTTGTTGAAAGTGCATATCCACACGTTCCCCTGCCGGTCGGGATAGATCTGATTGACATAAAAGGTTTTGTTCTCAGGGAGAGCCAGGGAATAGCCCTTCAGAGTGTTTCCGGGCAGGGCTTTCAGGTCGTTTTCGTCAAAAGTGTCATAGATCCATAGCCTGTCGTTCTTTTCCCGGCAGATCAGTTTCAGTGTGCCCGGACGGGGGCTTTTGTAGGAGCTGGTATGCGATACCAGCGTGCTCCGGGATATTTTGTAAAGTTTTGAATCGAAGAGGATCCATACGTTCCCGTTGTGATCAGGATAAACGGGAGTATATTTGTCTTTAAGATAAAAAAACTGCTCTGTTTGGGGGAGGTAATAGAAAAGGCTGTGATCGGGGGTGAGCAACCAGAGCTTCTGATCTTCGTCTTCCAGGATGTGGGTTATGTAGGCCGGGACGGTTCCGTGGTTATGGGATTCCGGGTCATAAGAGAGGAACTGGTAGCCGTCAAAACGGGCTATTCCGTTGCGGGTGCCTATCCAGAGAAATCCTTTACTGTCCTGGCAAATACTGTAGATATAATTGTGGGGCAGCCCCTCGAGGGTAGAATAATGGTAGAAGGCCAGCTCGGGTTTGGAAAAAGCCGGAAACAGCCTTAAGAGGAGGACTGCATATATAAACAATATCTTTTTCATGGGCTGGAACCAGGCAGGAGTCTTTGGGCAAAGGTATTGAAATTTGCAGTTTTTTTCATGGAGGGCAGGCGTTAATCCCCTGAGTTATTATTCTGAAGGATAAGCCAGTTTCCGCTGTAGTAAGCTTTTGAGAGCTTTTCTTTCATTTCCGGGTCATTTCTTATTTGTGCCAGGTGTTGCAGGTCATGAAAGACATACCAATTAATCCAGAATCCGAAGAAATATTTTTCCTGTGCCGTCTTTGGTTTTTTCATTACGTTGTACCAGGAGGTGTTGAGATGATATTTGCCGGCTGTGGTCAGTGCCTGTTGTGCGCGGAGCCACATATCTTCCGACAGGCGGCCGAACAGGTTGTGCAGGCCGGTATAACCCATTTGTCCTGTCATCAGAATGACGGCTGTATCTGTCAGAGCCAGGTCGCTAAGGTGCACGGAATCTTCCCATTGCCGGTCTCCGTCCATATCGAAGAACATGGCGTCGAAGAAACCGTTGTGGTCGGTATCTTCGTATTTTACGGTAGCATAGCGGTCCGGTTCTTCGGACACCATATCCTGGGGCTGTATGTTTTTCCCCCGCCAGCCCTGCCATCCCTGGAAATATCTGGCCATCTGGTCTATGCGCCAGTATCCTGTTTCTGCCCCGTAGAGGTGTATCTTGCCATCTATGGGGCTGACGTACAGGTTCCCTTTTCCTGAAAAATCCCGGTCCCACTCTCCGCGGTCGCCGCTGACATCGGCCTGGGGGTTGTCATCCAGTCCTCCTTTGCCGGCGCCGTGAATAAAGGGGTTTAGAGGTTTGTAGAACTCGACCCTTTCCCAGCGCTGGCAGTCATCGTCTTCGTCGAAGACGAGCCAGCAGGAAGACCACTGTCCCCGGCCGAAGATCAGCGGCCAGGCACTTTGGTGGTCGCAATATACCAGGGTCTCTGTTTGTCTCCAACGGGGGTCGTAAAAACAGGTGTCGGCAGCCGGCAGGCCCCGGATGCCGGGGTGGCGGTGTATCTGGTCGGCATAGGAAAAACCCTGGCCGGAGAACTGCAGGCTCATATCATAATCGAACTCATTGGCCGGAGCATTGTCATTGTCCAGGTCGAACGTGAGCTGGGCCAGGGAGATCCTTTGGCTGAAATCATAGGTATAATATTTGTCCCCGTCGTGCCGGTCTTTTTTTGCTTTTTCGATCCGTACCTGTTGCGGTTCGTCCACCAGGCGGATGGCCATCTCTGTGAGCCCGTCATGGTCTTCATCGAAGAAAAGGAAGGGGTTTTCCCAGTTAAAACGCAGGTCGTGAATGGCAAAGGTGGAGATATGTGTTTTCAGCATCATGCTCTGGCCCAGATAGTCCTGGTAAAAGTAACAGCGGCCCTTATGTTCCCAGGCCTCCAGTTTGAACTTTTTCCAGTCAACATAATTAAAAACGCCGTCGTGATCGGTGTCGAAGATATATGCGATATGGGATTTCCATTTTCCTTTGTAGCTGGTTTTGGAGTTTTCCACCAGCACCTGAATGTCGGCGAGGCCGTCCCCGTTGTCATCATCCCAGTCTACGATCAGATCGAGGGCTCCGCCATAGTGGCCGTCCCTGTTGAGGTCGATCATCAGGCAGTCGCTGTCGGTGTCTCCTTCCAGGTCGCCGGGCTGCATATCGTCATCATCATCGATCCATTGTACCGGTATATTTCCGTTTATGACTGCCTGCAGAATGTCCGGATCGCCGTCCTGATCCAGGTCGATATATTTTATCTGCTGTATGTTCGAAGGGAGAGGCAGGCGGAAAGGGGTGAGAAGGGAGGAGGTTCGCCGGTATAAATCACGGGAAGAGGCAGGATCCCCGTTCTGGGCAGTGGCAGTGGCCAGCACCAGACTCATAATCAGGAGAGATCCTATGATGACAGGCAGGCTCCGTTTCATGGGCGGGGCGGTTTTTTGTTTTTCAGGGTGATGGACTGTTGTCCGGCGTGTAACGGGATCTTCTTATCCTGCCACAGGAAATAACCGCTGAGTTTTTCCGGCAGGGTAATGGTAAAATTCCCTTTCTTTTTTCCCGTTGAAAAGTCCACGGTGATCATCCCGCCGGGACAGGGATGTGCGGCATGAAACCAGGCGAGATCTCCCGGGTTGGGTTGGATGATAACGCTTGAAAAACCGGGCGAGCCCGGAAAGATGCCGGCGACGGTATGCAGGAAATCAAAACAGGGGCTGGCGCTCCAGCCGTGACATTCGGAACGGGGATTGATATCGGTCTCGCCGAAAGTGGTCATGCCGTTGCGGATCATGCGTTCCCAGGGTCCCAGCATGCCGGTATATTGATTAGCGAGCCCTGTTTTCTGCAGAGCCCGGAAGAGGTAAAACTTAAAATATATGGTGGTCTGTATCAGCGAAGCGTCGTCCAGGATGCGTTGCATCAGAGCCGGTTGTTCCGTTACCGGGAGGGCATCGGTGAGGATGGCAAAGATGTTGGTGTGCTGGGAGAAGATCTTTTTCTCCGGGGTTTCGGCAAACATCTTTTTCTCCGGGACGTAGCACAGGCGGTATACATTGCGGAGTACCGAAGCCGCCTGGGTTTTATATTTCCGGGCTTCCTGTTTCAGGTTAAAGAAGTCGTACAATACGGCGGCATTTTGCAATGCCAGCACATACTGAAGGGCAATATTGGCGGAGTATCCGTCGTCGGCGCCCGGTGGGATGCCGTTCATGAACCCTTTGGCCCAGTCGGTAAAATTCCACCATTCCAGGTTTGTGGGCAGCCCGCTGCTGTCCACATGCCTGTCGAACCAGCCCAGGACGTCTGCCACGCCGGGCAGGAGAGTACGTATGAAAGCCGTATCGTTGCGATACATAAAATAATCGTGTATCATGTCTATCCAGATCAGGGAATAGGGCGGGATGATCTGGGTGATGTAAGAGGGGTAGCGGCTCTGTGTGAGTCCGTCCGGCACGCGTGAGTCGTCGAACTGTTTGAGGGCTTTGCGCATCAGCCGGTCATCACCGGATACGACCAGGGATACCAAAGCTTCGATCCTGGTGTCGCCGATGTATTGCAGTTGCTCATAGTAAGGATCCATAAAAGTTTCGGCTGCCGAGTTGCGGAGGGTTCTCCAGGCCACCTCCCAGATACGTGTCAGCAGGGTGTCGTTGCTCTCAAAACGGGCTTGCTCCCGGAAAGGATACACCGTATAGACGGAGTGATAGTCCTCAATGGTCAGGGGGTTGTCACCCGTTTGTATGTCAAGCTGTACAAAACGGTAAGTACGTCTTCCCCAGGGGATGATCGTGCGGTGTGAGCCGCCGCCGGGAAGGATGATGTCGTAGATCCCCCGGATCTCCTTGCCGTCAAAAATATTACGGTTGCCTTTCAGGTCGAAATAGTAAAGGTTTCCGTCGCCGGTCTTTTTTTTCTGCGGATTTTTTCTGTACAGTGCCTCGGCATAGGTGATTTTAATGCTGCTGCCTTTGCCGTGGCTGTATGTGATTTGCGGATATCCGGTGGTGTGGTATCCCTGATCGAGCAGCAGCGATACTTTTGTATGCGGGGGGATCGACAGCGGGCTGTTGCCCCGGATAAAAGCGGTATCCGGAACAATCCCGGTGCTGCGGATGATCCTTTGGAATTTCAGGATTGTCTCTTCCATGAACGGGATGGTGCGGGGCACCAGAAACCAGGTGCTGCCGTACAGGAACCCGCGTCCTACGGCAAACTCCACCGTAGCTTTTTTGGGCAGGAGCCAGTCTGAATCGTCAAAGTCCGGCCGTTGCCATCCCCATGGATACTGTATCCCGTCCACCAGGTCGCCGGGGCCGGCGGCATAATAGGCTTTCAATGAGTCCGGGGTGAAGGGAATGCTGTGATAAGCTTTGTTGCGGATAACTTTCCAGGGGGTGTTTCCCGTGTTGACATTGACGCAATTGCTTTTATCCCCCTGCAGGATAAAAGCTGTCTGGAAGGTCTGCTGTGCAGCTTTGCGGTATTCGCCGGAATTGATTACTTCTGCAGCCAGTATGTTCTTGCCTTTTTTCAGGTAGGGGGCGATATTCAGTTTTTCGTAACGCCAGTGGAAGAGGTCCCCCTCGGCGGGGCCCCTGCATACGAACCTGCCGTTTACATACAGACGGTACCGGTTGTCGGCCGAAATATAGATGATAAAAGAATCCGGCAGGGAATCGAGCAGGAAATTTTTTCTGAAAAGGAAAACGCCGTAATCCAGTGTGGAAGCGGAGGGGTGGGTGATCCACTGGGCGGTCCAGGCATGTTTGAGCTGCGTATAGTTTTTTCCCTGGTAATTGATCTTTACGCGTGATTCCTGGGAGAGAACCGGCAGGGCCAGCAATATAGCCGCTATTAATAAAGAATAACGCTGCAGGAACCAGTGTGTGTTTTTACCGAACAGGGGTTGTTTTTCCGACATATTATGAAAGATAGGGATAAAAAAAAGACACAGTATTCGCCTTACCGGAAAAGTTTTTAAACCCGCCGGCAACAAACGTTGCCGGCGGGTGGATAAATTGAGGATAAGGTAACCGTTTAGTTTTTGACAATCATTCTGGTGGCGACCTTGTTTCCGGTAGTTATTTTCAGAATATATATGCCGTTGGTGAGTCCTGACATATTTACGGATATCCTGTATTGACCCTGTAGTTTCAGGCTCTTCACTTTGGCACCGGTCATATTGATGATTTCGATCCTGTCAGCATGTCCGAGGTTGGTGATGCTGAGAGTTCCATGGACAGGATTGGGATAGACATTAAACCTGCCGGCATCCGGGTCTTTCACGGCGCTGGGGCCATTGGGGGTGAAAGCGGCGATGGCGTCGAGCAGATCCTGGGTGGCCTGGTCCACCTCATCCTGGGTGGTTTCCGGACTTATATTGCTGCTGAACTCTTTTGCCGTGTCAAGTGCGGCTGTCAAAGCATCCACTTTCTCCTGGCTATACTGGCCTTCTCCGTCGCCGACGGTGGCTGTATCCAGGATACCTGCGGCGCTGTCGATGGCTTCCATGAGGTCTGTGGTATTGAGCATATTGGCCAGGGTGACTTCCCCTGCCATATCCATGGTGGTCCAGCAGTTGGCCGGCGAGCTCCAGGCATAAATATTCATATCGTCCCAGGCAGGATTATCATCATCAACCAAATGCAGATCAAACATAAATTTGGTGCCTGCGGTAAAGTCGATGTCATAGTTATTATGATTAAGATCGTTCCAGGCAAAGGCAAATTCGGCCACATACCCTTTGCCGTCTTCACGGTCCACCCATTTATAGCTTCTGGGTTCGGGCCAGTAGCCGTTTCCTCCGGGGGTGTCTTTCCACAGAACGTTGAACATGAATTTGGAAGTGTCTTTCGGGTCTCCTCCACCCAGGCCGTTCCGGTTGTTAAGCAAACCGAAATAGACATTGAAAGCATCATGGTTCCAGGCCGGGGCTCCGCCGTTGTAGAGGACAGAGTCATTGACATCTACCATGAGGTACAGTGAGTCGCTGTCCCAGGTGGCTTTCCAGTAAGCCGAGAAATCCACGGGTCCGTACCAGGGTGTTTTGTATGGCCAGGGTTGTTTTACTTTGATATCATGGGCTTCATACTTATCCCAGAAGCCGTCGCTGATATCTCCGTCAATGACCGGGTGTGTATCTGTCGAATAGACTCTGGCCCGGGCATAAGTGCCTTTGATCATAAAGTTGGTTACATCGATCATGCTTCCGGGGATGCCGCCCCAGGCCTGGTTGGTATCTATCATCACTACCCGGTAGTTGAGCGTATCGGCGGGAACACGGAAAGCATACTTCTCAGCCAGTTTGACAGGCACGTGATCGTCCCCGGTGACCGTTACATCATAGGTTTGGGAAAGAACATCCACATACATACTGAAATGATAGCTCCGGCCTTTGTAATAATTGTATTCTTTCAGTGCTTCATACATATTTCCGTTGCGTACATCGATTTTTCCCATGGGAGTAAAACGAATGATCGTACTCAGCTGTCCCCAGGTACCGGCCAGGTCTTTGCTGAAAGCCAGTCCTCCGTTGAGCGAGTCATGGGAAGGAACAGCATCAAACTCGGCCACGAAACGACCTGTCTGCGAAGGGATCGGTGTGTTAATGGCCGTTCCTACGGTAACGCTGTTATCAATCTTCATGACTGTATCTGCAATATTGAAGTGTTCGCAGATGAGCTGAGCGCCGTGAACGCCCCCCCAGGCTTCCAGGGTGTCGTTGTGGGTGAAGAAGTTATTGACAGTATCTGCGCTGACACGGAAAGCAAAGTCTTTGGCCAGCACCACCGGAGAGCCACCGTCGGGGGTGACCTGTACACTGTACATGTTGTGAGGTACATCCACGGTCATGATGATATGGTAGGTCTTGCCTGCTTCGTATTCCATCACCTCGAGGGCCTTGTAAGCTGTGCCGTCACGTACATCAATTATTCCGCCCGACCGGAATCCTATAATCGTGCTCATCTGTCCCCAGGTGGCTACTTCCCCTTTGGAGAATCCAACCCCGGCATTCATCGGGGCATCTGAGGGTGTGATGTCGAAAGATACCGTGAAAGTGTCGGCACGGGGTGCCACCGGCATGTTGATGGTCGGCTCGTAATCGATCATCACCGGTTCATCCAGGATGGTGAAGTTGGATACGTCCAGGGTGGCGCCATGGACTCCCCCCCAGGCAATGATGGAGTCATTGTGTGAGAAAAAGTTGTCCAGGGTGTCGGCTGCTGCCCTGAAAGCGTAGTCTTTGGCTATAACCACGGGCAGACCGTCTTCCGGGGTCACTTTGACACTGTAAAGATTTTGGGGAACATCCACTGTCATAACAACATGATAGACTTTTCCCGCTTCGTATTTTAATACCTGCAGAGCCTCGTAACCGCCACCATTGCGTGCGTCTATCACGCCGCCGGCGCGGAAACCGAGGATGGTACTCATCTGCCCCCAGGTGGTAACGGTGTCTTTTGAGAACCCGACACCACCGTTCATGGGAGCCGTGGAAGGAACCACATCAAATGTGGCGGTGAAAGTGTCCGTTTGCGCAGTAATAGCCGTGTTCACCGTCTGCGCAGACAGGATGCCTGCCGTAAGGGACAAAGCCAGCAATACTGCGGCTGCTTTGGAAAGGTAAAGTCTGTTTTTCATAATCTGAAAAGTTTTAGTTAGAACTAGTGATTCATATAGTCGGCTAAAAATATTCATGGTGTTGTTATTAGAAGCCGGGATTTTGTTTCAATTTGGGGTTTCTCTGTATTTCATAGTAAGGTATGGGCCACAGGTTGGGATATCTGGTGATGTTCTGTGCTCTGATCACATCTTCCTGGGTATGGTCGGGCAGGGTAGCTCTGTTTTTTATCAGTGACTCCAGGATGCCCCATCTTCTCAGGTCGGCCAGACGTTTGGATTCAAAAGCCAGTTCATATCTTCTTTCCTGCCGGACTGCCTGGCGGAATCCATCCTGCGTATTGGGATAAGTGTTTCCGTCCGGGCCGGTGACGTTGGGCCATTCGCTGAGGCCTGCCCTCCTGCGCACCTGGTTGTAAGCCTCTATGGCGGTGGCGTCGGGACCCCCATTGGCCTCATTCTGTGCCTCGGCATAAATCAGAAGAACTTCGGCATAACGGAACAGGGGGAAATTGGTGCCGGAGAGATTCTCTTTGGGGGGATATTCATAATAGGGCTCATCGGGAAGATATTTCCCGATATGGGGAATGTTCAGTCCCGGCCACCAAAACCAGGTGTCTTTGGGATCATTCAGATGGAACCGTCTGTTATAATCCCTGTCAAATACCCACATCAGATAGGTGGCGGGAAGTCTCTTGTCCGCCGGGTCGAAAGAGTTGTATAACTCAATCTCCCCCACGTAGGATGAATAAGCGCCCATGTTGTCGAACCGCCTCGGGCCATAATACTTTTTGGTTTCAAACCAGGGGCCTTCTTCCACGGCGTTGACGAAATAGATCTGTTCCCGGTTGTTCTCCCATGAGTAAGTCTCCGGGCGTGCTGGGAATACCAGACGAAAGCTGTCGAGCAGGCCGTATTCTCCTTCGTCGATCAGTTTCTTAGCCCATTTGGCCGCCAGGGCCCAGTTGGCAGGATCTCCCTGAACCATCTCGCCGGAATTGGCATCCAACCGCCATCCGGCCCGTGTCAGAAAAACTTTTGACAGGAAGGCTTGTGCAGCACCCCGGGTGGCCCGGCCTTTTTCCACTTTGGTGCGGTCCCACAGATCCTGTTCAGCCAGGGTGAGGTCTTCAATGATAAAATCATAGATGGTCTCCACATCCGTTCGCTCCATATCTGTAGAACCGACAGGATCAGACACATAGTTGTTCCCGAAGAACGGAACATCCCCCCATCCTCTGACCAGATAAAAGTAGTTGACAGCACGCAGGAAACGGGCTTCGGCGATGATCCGTTTTTTCATCGCGGGCGAGTCGAAGACATGATCGGGCATCCTGGGAACTTGCGTAATTACCAGGCTGGCCCGGTTGATGATAATATAGTGATGCCACCACATATTCAGGATATCCCGGTATTCGGGATCGTAAATAAACCGGTCGTACTGGACCCTGTCGGGAAACTCGGCATAGATATACCCGCAATCGTCGGAACCGATATCATTCAGGATGATCCATGATTTCAGGAAAGACATAATGGAATATTGTCCCGAATAGGCTCCTGCCAGCAGGTCAAGGGCATCCTGCTGGCTCTCCAGGAAAGTGGCCGGGTCGAGAAAGCCCGGTTTGGGTTCATCCAGCGATTCACAGGATATGAGTCCGGCGAGGGTCATCACCACGACAATCCACAGGTTCTTTTTTATGTTTTTGTTTCTTTTCATTATCATAGCACCCATTGTTAAAAACCAAGATTTAACCCAACCGTTACACTCCGGTAGGAGGGATAATTTTTGTTGTCGAAACCTATGTTCAGGTTGGAGTTACCGCCCGACTGCTGTTCGGGATCATATCCCGAATAAGAGGTAAATGTAATCAGGTTCTGGCCGCTGACATAGAGCCGCAGGTGGGTCATTTTTATTTTTTTGAGCAGGGAAGGAGGGAAGTTGTAAGAAAGCATGATATTGGAGATCTTGAGATAAGAAGCGTCCTCCACAAACCGGTCGCTTGTTTTGGTTTGATAGTTGGTGGAGAGACGGGGCACGTCGGTGTTTTGGTTGTCATGTGACCAGGCATTCAGCAGGAATGTTCCCCCGTTCTGGCGTCCCAGGTCACCTTTGGCCAGAGACTCATATGTTCCATTATACATGTCGGGGCCCTGAACCCAGTTGAGGATCAGACTTAGCTCTATGCCTTTCCATGCAAGACGGGTATTCATACCTACGATAAAATCAGGCAGAGCATTTCCTATGTTGGTGCGGTCCAGGTCGTTGATCACACCGTCGGTGTTGGTGTCTACATATTTCTGGTCTCCCGGGCGCAGGCCGGTGGGTATCTCACCGCTGATAGAATCCTCCAGGGTATAAAGGCCGTCGGTTTTAAACCCCCAGAGGTTGCCGATGGGTTTGCCTACCTCAATCTTGGTGTAGCCAACGAAAAACGCGTTCTGGTCGCCCAGATTCAGTATTTTATTCCGGTTGGCAGAGAAATTGACGTCCAGGGTCCATTTCCAGTCTCCGGTACTGACGGGAGTGCCCCCGACGGTGAGTTCAATGCCTTTATTGTCCATTTTGGCCAGGTTGGAAGTAATCTTAACTCCGGAGGGAAACCAGCCGTCACCGTATCCGGTGTATAAAGGAAGCAGTTGATTCCAGAGAAGATCGCTGGTAAGCCGGTCGTAAAAGTCCATGTTGATATAAAGACGGTTACTGAAGAAACCCAGGTCCATGCCGATATCAGCAATGGTAGATACCTCCCAGCCGATGTTTTCGTTGGGGATTTTACTGATGGCTGCTCCGTGCACTACGTTATCGTCGAAAACGGCCAGGGTGTGAGCTACATTATAAGATATTTCCGGAAGCCACTGATAGAGGGCGATTTGGTCGTTTCCCGATTGTCCCCAGCTAACACGCAGTTTCAGGTTGCTGAAGATGCCGAGGTTTTCGATGAAGTTTTCATGATGCATTTTCCAGGCGGCGGAAAATGCCGGGAATATACCGTATTTGTTGTTGGGCCCGAATTTGGACGAACCGTCGCGACGCACAGTGGCCTGAAAGATATACTTATCGCGAAAGACGTAATTGGCTCTGGCAAATTGTGAGATATATACTGACTTCCACCAGTCGGAATAAGGTTTGTACAAGTCGGGATCGAAAGCACTGAAATCATACCACAAGAGGGATTCTTTGTTGATATCCGTTCCGTTGATCTGGTGAGAGTTGGAGTTGATCACCTCCTGCTCAAATCCCAGCAGCAGGGTCAGGTGATGCTGTTTTGCGAAGGTTTTATCCCACGTTCCCGTGATACTCCCGATCCATTTGGCGTAATTTCCCTGAGCGATCAATCCTTTGGCGAGGTTTTGTGTCAGGGTGGCTTCTGTGAGTCGTGCGGTAACAAAACGGGTGCGCATGCTGGTACGGTATTCGCCGGAGAGACTGGCCTTGAATACCAGCCCTTTGACGGGTTCGTAGTCGAAAAAGAAGCGGCCCTGTACATCAGCGTTTGAACGTATGTCCTTGTCGCCTTCAGCAGCCAGGAGGGGGTTGTCCCAAATATTGGTGGTGTAATAATCGCCGAGGGAATCGTAAACAGGGTAGATGGGCAGGGAGACCACTGCGCCGCCGGCGGCACCGTAAGCCCAGGTGGAGGTGGTGGGTACGGAGAACCCGCGCTGGCGGTTACCATATGCTTTGATATTCACCCCCAGGTTCA
>CAZYPI010000056.1:0-14600 GCA_964649335.1 uncultured Rikenellaceae bacterium
ATGGTGATACCATAGGTCCCGGCCGTATCATAAATATGTACCGGTTCTTTCTCCTCCGCGGAGGCCCCATCTCCAAAATCCCAATGGTACTGTGGCGGGGAATTACTAACCGCATGGGCACTGAAAGAAACCTCATAGTTACAGGGATTACGAAGGTATTCCACAAAACCTGTTAACGGGATCTTTCCAATATATTCATAAGCCCCTATATCCGGGCCCATTCCATAAGGCACCGTATTGCCGTCGAAATCATCAAAATATGCCGTATCCGGTTGGGCTGCATTGATACAGAGCGAACTGTCACGAAGATGAAAATCTCCGGACTGATAACCTGCAAATAAAGGGTCTACGGCAATATTTCCCCCGATAGAATCCCCATACACCCCATTCTTTTCATTGAATTCTTCGGCGGTTAAAAGAAGCCTTTTATAAGATACCGTTTTTACCCGTCCGGGACTGTATATATCATTGTTGAACATAGCTTGTCCGGCAATAGTGCCGCTTTCCGGCAATACAATGGCTACCCCGGCTACAGAAGCATCACGGGGATTCCGGCCGGCATTATAGATAATATTATTACGAAAATAATTCCTGTTTACCTGTTTATATCCTCCATAATATTGAATAGCCGGTTCGTCCAAATCAACAATGGTATTATATTCCATTACATTACCTGTCACATCCGCCTCAATGCCCTGCAGGGTAAATGCCTGAGCCGTTCCATAAGACTTAATATTGGAATTTTTGAAATCATATATCAGATTATGATGGAAGACATTATAACGGCCACCTACCTGAATTCTCACCGTAAACTTTCTTATGATATTATAACCTATCTCATTGTATTGGGATTCCGTACCATCTGTCTCCAGCGGGCGGCCATAAGGGATATCCGGAGCTTCCAACAGACAATGATGGACCCGGTTGTATTCGGTTTTTGTCCCCGACTTGGCTTCAAAAGTAATTCCCGTATGTCCCCAGTCGCGGATGGTAGAACGCATGATCTCACAATGGCTGACATTGCCCCAGAAACCGATCCCGTCATGCGTACCCCGTTGTGAGCTCACGCCGTAGTCAAACTTAAAACGGGAATCTATGGTACAACTATCTACTATAACATGATGAAACGAGGAACCGGCCAATCCCATGTGACCCCAGGCTCCCATACTGCAATGTGTCACCAAAATATCAGATGCTCCGCCTGCTATTCCCAGCGACCGGTAAAACCCTCCCTGCATATCCAGGTCACGTATTACCAGGTAATGTTTCCCGGAAATAAATACTCCGTTTTCGGCCAGGTTCATTTCGATATCCGTGCCGGAAGGATCCTGTTCCGAATAGAGGTATATCAAATTTTTATCATCATCAAAATACCAGAAATATTGTGTACCGTCAATTTCATCCAGCGTTTTGGCCATCAGTTTCTCCGTCCCGTCCTGTATTAACCGCCAGGGATTATCCCCGGTAAAAGAAGTTTCCCAGATATTTCCCTGATAAACACTCCAGCTCCCGGTATATTTTCTCATCCCTGTGATCACCGGAGCATTTCCGTTGCCATAAGCTCCGATAACGACGGGAGCACCCGCATTCCCGGAGGACGGGATCACCAGGGTTTCGTACCATTTGCCCCCCCTTTTGAACAAGATGCTGTCACCGGGCAAGAATTGTCCGGCATTCACTTTGGAAACGGTCTTCCAGGCAGTGACTGCCGTAAGGCCATCCGCTGCATCATTTCCCTCATTAGCTATATAATAAGTCTTTGCATGAAGGTCTGCTGCAAAAAAACAAACCAGCCAAATGGAAAAAACAAGTAATCTTCTCATAAACATAAATTTTTAAGTAAAATAAATCCTCTCTTATTATATCCCGGCAGAAAAAGATACTCCCTCCCGGCCAATAATACTTCCCATTATCAATACCGGTCATCTTTTAATATATCAGGCAAAACAGAAGGGGCTATTACTTTTTTTTCCGGAGGATACTTCAACAAAGCAGTAATATACCGGGCTATTTCCCAACGATATTCATTAAATTCTTCAGAAGGCCACATGCCCGTATCCATATATTTGGGCTGAACATGGATAGAATCCCATATATTCCTGAGTAATTTAACACTTTCTTTTACCAATGCTGCACATTTGTCTGATCCCTCTCTTTCCGCTATGGCCTGTTCAAGAGTATAAATATATCTTTCATCATCGTATCCCTCCCGAAAACATTCCCAGTAAACAGCCGGGATAATATTCCCGTTTTCATCCATACGCATCCCGCAGGGGGCCGCCCGGGCATTGATATATTCAAAAGGATTATCAGAAGTTATCCATCGCCAGTGCCAGGGGATCAAGACCGTATAACCACTTCTCCAAAATCCAAAGCCATAGGTCATACGGCCCCCTTTCATCATAATATGCCTGTTTTTCCTCTCCCCGGCCACATGATTTGGATAACACCAATACTCATAATTCCCTGAAACAGCTTTTTCATAAGGCACATCAAAAGGCTGTGAACACCAGGCATCCACATAAGGGCTGTAACGTTTTGCATCTTTATCGGTCGAACTTTTGGTAATATAAGTTTTTACCCCTGCCTCTTTGACGGCTTGATAAACCCTCACTCCAAAGTCCCGTACGGAAGGGTCTACTTCATCAGCCGCATTGAGATAAACTTCAGGCCATTTTTTTTGTTTCCATTCTTTGATAAAGTCACGAAAAACATTGGTAACTCTTTGATAAAAACTATCTGAAGGCATCCGGTCCAGCTTCCAATGAGGTTTCCAGACCAAACCCTCATATTTTTCCAATATAGCAATTACCACCTGTTCCCCATCCACAGGAGCAGGTCCGGAAAATCCCATTTTCAGCATTTTGTCTATAAAATTTTTCATTTTGTCGCTCACAAAAGCATGATCTCCATCGCTTGACAGGGTAATGGAAGGGAACATATCCAGACCATAATCTCTCATGGCCTTTAATTCATTATTCACAGCTTTTTCATAAAGAGAATCCGGAATATCCCTGTATTGACGTTCAAGTTGACTGAAATAAGCCGAATAATGTTTATGAGGATCCTTTTTCAACACAAATCCCAGCACCTTACATTCAACCGGCAAAATTACCGGCTCTCTCATATTATCATCTTTTATCTTTATCTCTCCCCGATAGAGCCCCTCTTTTGCGTATTCAGGGATATGGGCAATAATCCAATATCTCTGGCATTCTTCTTTTTTTACATCATTTACCGTAACTTTTTCCAACAATTCGGGCACATTCCGGTAGGTACCTTCCGAGATCCAATAAGGATAACGAATATTCCAATAGGTTACCAGCCGAATATCCAGATTTTCTTCAGGGATTTTTCCTGCTTTCCCTTTCAAAGCAGAAATACTAACGTGCAAGTTATTCAGGTCTCTTGCCGGATATATACTGAATGTAATAGGCTCAAACTCTCCCGGCGTTGCAAATATTTTTATTTTTTTTGTTCTTTCTTGTGGCAAGGGATGGGTATTTTTGTAAACAGGTTCTGTGACAGGCCGGGAAAAAAGCAAAAAGCCGGTTTTCTGTTCCGGCCTGGTCAACACAGGAACCGGGACCGTTTCAACAAAAGGGTCTTCTTTCCAACCATCGGGAACCGGAGGTTGCTGCCGCGGACGCAACTCTTCCTGTCCGTAAAGAAAGAAACCGAAACAACTATGAAAAACAAGAAGAAGTAAATAAACACTCCCCTTTTTTTTCATGTATCTAGTAAAAATGAGCATCAATTGCATAGCGGTTCTATCTTATAAAGGATACTCCCGGATCACAACCATTTTTTTTACATCGCTGTGGGTTCCCTTACTCAGATGACAAATATAAACTCCGGGAGGCAATGATACCGGACTCCATGTTACAACATGAGACCCTTCCGGAAAGTGGTCTTCACATATTACATCCACAACTTTTCCCGTAACATTCAGCACATGGATTTTTACGAATGATTCTTTATGGAGATAAAATCTGATCGTTGAGGATGACCTTACAGGATTGGGATAGAGATTCCATGAAAAATCTTCCTCTCCTTTTTTAATAACGTTTCCCCGTACTGTTGTAACCGTTTCATCCGAAAAGATGATCCGGCCGAAACGGGAAGGCACATGGAACCACGGCGTACCGGTCATATTCCATACCGAAGTTTCCGGGTCACCCGTCACATTTCCCTGTCCGTCCCTGGGCCTGTTGTAATGGCCCAGTTGCAACCTCCAGATATCCCCGCCGGCAGGTGGCTCCTGTGAAGGATTGATGGATGCATCCAAAGAATCAAAAGGAATGGCTGCCTCACATATCCATCCTGTATCCCTATCCGATACATTGTTAATTGTTCCCATTACGGAGACAGCTACTTCTAATCCTTTCAGATTCCAGCCAACATCCTCGTTGTTCTCCCCCTCCATCCAGGAATGATCCACCAGCTCGTCAAATATGGCTCCGAGGGGATTGAATTCTATTTCAAAATAATATTTCCCGTCCCCATCAGGATCACCGAATATTTCCACATTTTCTTCATCCCACATGTGGGCATCCCTTTCCGTATAAGTGGACCACACATCCGGATCATCACAGATGAATCCGATATAAAGATATTGATCATCCCAAAGCATTTTAGCCTGCGTATTGTGCGGGACACTGTCGCCATGTTGCTGCTCCACAAAGGAGGTAGTTAAAGGGGCCGCCTGCCAGGAATCCTCATCCAGAATCCCGTCAATGACCACAGGTACTACCGTTCTTTTTACCGTATATTCTTTAATATCCTCTTGTGCAACCACAATATTCACCGAAAAGCAGATCATCCCCAGAAACAAAAACCAAAAAATATTTTTCATAAACAATCCCTCTTTGTTTTACCGTATCTTAATAATTTTTTTCTGTTCTCTTTGTCCCTCAAAAGTTACCGAATAGATATATATGCCGGGAGGGACCTCACTTCCAAACTGATCCAGGCCATTCCAATAAAAGGCATGCACCCCGGCACTTTGCAACTCCTCTCTCAGACACACAATTGCCTCTCCGGCCAGATTGTAAATATTTATTCTTACTTGTCCGCTTCCCGGAAGGCGGTATTCAATATTGGTTAATCCCGTAAACGGATTGGGATAGGCTTTCAGATGAAATTGTTCTTCCCCGGAAACAGTCCTGGTATTTATTCCGGTTGTCCCGGATGTTGTTTTGAATTTAAGCCCCCACACCCTGTTCCCGTCAAAATCAGGATTATCTTCCGGCTCACAAATATTGATACAGAAATCATAATGTCCGTATTTCTGCAATGATTTTATCAGCAGTTTATTTTCCCCTGCATGGATATATACGGTTTGCTTATCATTGGTGAACTTGTCATCCGGGAAAGAGCGGGTGCCGTCATAAAGATAAACCTGTTGACCGTTCAGATATATCTTTAGTGCCTCATCCGAACCGATCCACAATTCCGCATTCTGATCTTTGGGGACATCAAAATAACAGAAAGCATATCCCACCACTTCGGCGCCGGCACCCAGTTGAAAATAGTCTTTCAGGTCAATGCGGTTATCCGTAAAATAGAGTGATTCGCTCCACCCCTCTTTGCCCGGTTCCGGAGCCAGATCTTTTTCATTTTCAATAAACTCATGATTGATCGGGTCGGAAACCCCCTCAATAGAGTACGGCCCTTTGATCAACCACACCCGGTTACCCTGTCCAAATTCTCCTCCTCCGAAATAAGATTTTCTGAAACGCCGTTTGGTCTTTTCCAGATCTGCTCCTTTGATATGGATTTTATCGGGGTCATTGGTCCCCAGCCCCACCCGTTCGGCCAGCGTAATATGTTCAATATCGTCGGGGTTCATCCCCATCAGGCGGGTACATACATGATCCACCGCCACCGGATCGGCACCGGCTACGATCATGTTCATCCGCACCTGGTTGCTTTTATCCCAACGCAGATCTTTAGCTCTTTCCAGGCACATCGTGGCATCCACAACACAAAAATCAACCCCGGCGATGAGGTCGAGATCAACAATCTCTTTGGCTGTCCACCATTTGGGGGCCTGACGTTCATGGATCAGCCGGTAGGCATAATTGTTCTGCGGCACCCCCATCTGTTTCCAGAACCCATACACCGTACTGGGAGCCAACCCTATCTGATTTTTCAGGGCACAGGTCATGCCGGGGGTATGTATTTTCATTACCGGCACGGTAATAAAAACATCGGCGTTCAACACATCTTTATGAACCCAGTATTTCCCTTTCTGGGGCAATGCCTGGCCTCCTCCCGGGACATCCACCAGCACCAAATCTTTCCAGGCACTGTCCGGGGGCCAGGGATCCCCTTCTTTCCAACCGGGCCCGGGCATATGACAATTTAAATTGGAAAACCGGAAATTGATCCCCTCAAGATAGGGGTCATTTAACAGATCCTGGTATCCGGTAACATCCCATAACTTGCCCCATAAAGCATGTCCGTAATACTCATCATACGCCAATTCATAATTTATCGGCACAGGGCTTCCTTCCCCCACCACGATCTCCATATTCCCCGGGTCTATTTCATCAATGATTTTTATCAGGGCTTTGACCACCCGCGGGTCGGTCTCTTCCCCGCAGCCGGGAGGATCCGCATCCACAATGTTGGGTTTTATCAATACCATATCTCCCGGATGCACCATATACAACCCGCCTGCCAGCTTTATGGCACGCCGCACCATCTCTTCAATTTGTTCATAATCCAGAGAAGGATCATTCACCGGTATAGGATCAAAAAGGGTCGTATCATCAGATCTGACAATGGAGACTTTTGTCGTTGCGGAAGTCACCGCATCCATCTCCGATTCATATTTATATGATTTGTATAAAGCGGAAATGTCGTTTTTATGCGATTGTGAAAAATCCCATACCCCCCACGCCATGATCAATATCAATATCAACAAAACCCGGAAAGTCTTTTTTCTCTTTTTCATAATTATAAAAATTTAGGATCATTAAATCCATAAAAAAACAAGCCCCGCAAGATAAGCCCCTGCCAGAGTTATCAACAAAAACAATAAAAGTGCGTGTACCCCGAGCAATGATTTGTATATATACAGGGTAGCCAGTTTGGTGGCCGGGCCGCCGATAAAAAATGCCAGCACAGCCCCCTTGTTCATGCCCATATCTTTCAGCACCTCCACAAAAGGAATTGCAGCGCCACCACAACTGTAAAAAGGGACTCCCATAGCAATAGCCACCAGTAAACTTCTTTGAACATGATGACCCAGTATTCGTGTAACCAAATCCGGAGATACCACTGCTTTCACAAAGGCACTGATCAAAAGGGCCAGGGTAAAATATTTCCCGAAAAACAGCGTCCCGCGCCACAGCTCTTTCCAAAAAGAACGCCGGTATCTGTCCGGTACAGTCTCTACTCCCTCCGGAAGAGAAACCTGTCCGAAAACCTTACCAAAAAGAATCCCCCCTGTCACAGAGATTACCAGTGTGGCAACTACTCTCGCCATCCCTATTCCCAGTCCCAATTGAGTAACGGTAAGAAAGAATACACTTGGATTGATGAGTGGCGAAGCAATAGAAAAAGCCATCACTGCTGCAAACGGGATGCCCAACGGCAACAATGAAAGACCTATGGGGATCGCTGCATAACTGGGGAGAGGAGAGAACATACCCAATAACGATCCCGTCAACACGGCCAGGAACCCATTTTTTATCTTAAGAACGATCTTTCGTTTGGTTACCAACTGCATCAATACGGTCTGCAGCAGTATACTGACAACCAGATAAGGAGCTATTTTGATAAACAACTCGATAAAAGACTGAATGATCCGTAAGGTATAGGTGCCTTCCAACAGATCTCTCAAATAGTAGATAATATGACCGACCGGATATTGCAAAATTGTTTATGACAATATTTTATCAGAGGCTCCTGCCCCCTATAATATATCCCTGTCATAATAAAAACACTTATTATAAATATCCCATAAAACAGGACAAAACATAAAAAAAGGGGGAACGATTTCCCCCTCTTCTTGTCAAAAAGCCATGTTCATTTTTTTATCACCTTGGCTGTTCTGGTCTTTCCGTTAATATCTTTTGTTGTAATGAAGTAAATCCCGTCCTGCAAACCGGACATATTGACTTCCACTTTTCTTTCCTTCAGGTTATTGATGTATTTCACCCTTTGTCCCACAATATTGGAAATAGTGACCGACTCCATTACCTCGGCATTTTCAATAACCAAAATATTGGTAGTGGGATTGGGATAAAATTTCATGCTTGAGAAAGAAGAATTTACATCATGGACGGCCACCGGGCTGGCAATAAAAGTGGCTTTACCCCAATAATTGGGTTTCCAGGATATTTTCAGTCCGTCAGCGGTACTGTCACAGTTCCAGACCATAATAGGACCACCCCCTTCGTCTGTATCCACGTCGGTGAAGGAAACCTCAAAAGCAATCGAGTCTGGTTTTTCATAAGGTACCGTCACTGTTCCATCGGTATCCATGAATATCCCATCCCATATACTGAAAGGAACTTTCATTTCACAACGATAACCTCCCTGCTTCAGCGTAAACGCATATTCTATTTTTTGCACAATAGGATCATTATCCTCCAGGGTATTCCATTCATTGTTCACCCAGGTAGGAGGAGACCCAGCCGGTGCTCCGATATTCAAACCTATCTGAAAAGATGTATTTCTCATACCTGCAGCACCATTGACACTGGTATCCCCATCAGCTTTCCCGTAACGCCAGTGAACATAAAACTCAATATCATCACAATTCCAGGGATCCAGCGACTGATGATCCGCATACTTAATCAGAACATCATCCGTCACATCGGCGAAAAAATAGATAGCCGAGGAGTCCCACACCATCTTAAAAGAGGGATAAAAATCAGCAGAGTCCGGTTGTCCGTCCTGCCAAACCATATCCTGGGCTCCTTCATCCCAAACCCAAAGGTTCAAATGCGCTACGGGGGTCACCTCAGACCAGACATCTTCGTCATCCACTCCGTCAATGTCCATCTCTTCGTCGGTGTAATACACATTCAGGTTTTTGTGGTGGGGAATACCCTCACCCGACGGCTGTGCCTTTACATAAAAGGCAGAAGCCACACTAAGAATTAAAATAAACAGTAAATTTTTTTTCATGGCAGTGGTGTTTTTTAGTAGTTAATAATAGAGATGTTTATTTCTATTAACCCTCCCGTTGGAAAAACACCTATCCGGCTAAGAATTTTTTTCACATCTAACCGGAAACACTCTTGACCAAAAAAAGAAAGGGACTAATAAGTCCCCTTCTCCCAATATCATAGCTTTTTTAATCACATTTAAATAACCCTAATTTAATAATCCCAAGCTATTTTTTAAACATTTTCCGGGTTGATATATTTCCATTATTATCTTTCACGGAAATAATATATATTCCCTTTCTCAGATCCGAAATATTAAATTGCATGTGATCAGATCCGACATGATCAATTTGTTTTATTTCCTGACCCAGAAGATTACACAAGCGCACCGACTGAATCATATTGGATAGTTTAATGTTAACAATATCTCCGGCAGGATTAGGATAAAGTTCGAAATCCGTGACATTGTTTTTAAAAACAGCGTTGCTAGGTTCCTTTGGAGGGCCAAGAAGGACAAAACTGTCGAATTTAAAATCAAAAGTATTGGTTATGCCACTGCCTTCCTCCATCCACTGTCCCACCTGCAAGGCGACAAAAAGATCTATTGAATCTCCTTTTTGTCCTAATACAGTATAAGTATCCGGAGCATACCAAAACAGCGTGTCGGGAACGACATAAATATTGGTATCCCCCTGTCCGTCGAAATCACCGATGCCGACGTTGTGACCGTAAATGGCATCGGGGTTCATATCCTCTGCAAAAGTGGTATTTTTCCCTAGGCCCATCCAATCGACACCCCATCCTTTTGCATGGTTTAACAGGATGGTACCATCGTTGTCCTGCCATGCACCAGTGGCAGCCAGGATTCCGTCATCAGCCGAACTGTCGTTGTCTGCATATACAGGCAGGATAATGATCTGAAACCAGGCCTGGTTGATATCGGCACTCGTACCGGCATCCTTAAAAGCTCCGTCGAAATAGAAAGTGTCACCGATGGCTACTTTAACCTCCTGATAGAGGATCTGATTAAGCGGTGTAGATAATGCGTCCCAGCTCACTTCCAAACAACCGTCCTCCCCATATATCGGGGCCGGAGAAACACCGAACTCCCAGGTAACGTCAGACGAGTCACCATCATTGACCGCAATTTTCCAGACGCCCTGCTCTTCAAAATCACCGTTTTTGAGATAATTCACATAGCCTGTTGTATCCAACTGGCCATACAGAGTGAAAGACAGGAAGAAACCTGTCATCAATACCAAAAGTAAATGTTTTTTCATAACACTAAAATTTAGGTTAAAAAATATTTCTATCAATATTATATATCCCTCTCGTATTGAATACTCCTATTGCCCTTTCACATTTTTTCACCTGCGATCTTTAAAATATTTTATTTTTGGAAAAGGATGGGGATCCGAAGTGTTTCAAATCCCCATCCTCCATTCAAAATGATCTTTTTATCTTTTGATCACTTTTCTTACAACACTTTTGTCATCAAACTGCAAACGAATAAAATATATACCGCTTCGCAGGACATCTCCTTTTGTCCCATTTCCATTCCAGTAAACGGTTTTATTTCCTGCCGATTGTCTGGCATCCAGAATCACAGAGACAAGTTGCCCCACCGAATTGAATACAGACACTCTTACCCTGGTACTATTTTCCAGATTATAAGAGATAGTAATTTCATTGTCAAACGGGTTAGGATATAATGAAATACCGGCATTATCCCCCATTAAAGGGATCCCTGTACTTTCTTTAAATACGGCATTAGCCACGATGTCGGCATTCACAACTACTGTCACCGGATTGTCCGTGCCGGTAACGGTACCGGTCTCATCCCATTTGTCAAATTCCCATCCTTCATCCGCCACGGCGGTAAGCATTAAGGTATCATTAGGATAGAACAGCCCGTCAGCAGGAGAGACATTCCCATTGCCCGTTATACCGGTAGTGAGAGAAAAACGGTTTACGATCATCTTACGAATTTCCTCCCCTGCCAGTCTGGCATTAAAGAATACGGCTTCATCAATAGAACCGTCCACATAATTGCTTCCCATACCGGAACCAACATAGAAACCATCCCACTTATACCATATTACAGAATGTGCAGGAGGAGTTAATCCGGATCCGCTGTTTCTAACCGTATCACAAGCCACTGTATCTCCGTCGAGATAGAGAGTAGCTACCAGATCGGTGGTATCAAACGTTACGGCTACGTGATGCCAGTATCCGTCTTTAACATTCACTCCTTCTGCATTTGTACCTACCCAGCCGGCTGTGGAATCAGGAGCCAGATAGTGAATATAAAATCGCAAAGCTCCATTTTCCATAACCCACAGGCCGTAGTTGTCTCCCTGGGTCATGATATAATTGGCAGAAGTGTTGGAAGGATCAATACGAATATATGAAGCAAAGGTAAGTGACTGCACCTGGAACAAGGTGTCATCCTCCGTAACTCCTTCAATCTGTCCTCCCGTATTCAGGCATCCGTTAACAACACCGGCATCACTCCATCCGGTAGAATCATTCAAAACAAGATTAATCCCGTTGTCTGATGCATCCAAAGCAACAGTATCAGCCCCTTCATTATCAAATTTATACCGGGCGATGAGCGTGGTACCAAATTCGGCGGTCACCTCTACATCGTCATTTACCACAATCTTCAAAGGATTGTCAGCAGAGGTTCCGCCATTTTTAATTTGCCATATTTTAAATATTCCTCCTACACTTGGAATAGCATGCAGCAATAACGTATCATTGTTGAAAAATTCTCCGTCGGCAGGGTCAATTACCCCCTCCCCGGTTACATGGGTAGTAAGCGAATACCTTGTCGCGACCATAGATTTTATATCCGTTGCACTCAATTTCCCCGAAAAAAATACGGCTTCATCCATCGACCCATCAACGTATTTACTGTTTTCGTTGGATCCACCCAGATAAAAACCATCCCATTTATACCAGATAATGGAATGGGGCGGCGGAGCCAGTTGTGTGCCCGTGTTTCTCACGGTGTCGGATGCTGCCACTTCCCCGTCCACATAAAGAGTAGCCACCAGGTCTGTAGTATCAAAAGAAACGGCTACATGATGCCAGTAACCGTCTTTCAGGTTCACATCCACGGCATTGGTCCCTACCCATCCTGAAGAATTATCAGGTGCCAGAAAATGAATGTAAAACCGCAGCCCTCCATCCTGCATTACCCACAGACCGTAATTATCCCCCTGGGTCATGATGTAATTGGCAGTGGCTTTGTTTTCAGGATTGATTCTGAGATAAGTAGCAAAAGTAAACGACTGCACCTGAAACAGGGTGTCGTCATCTGTTGCGGCCACACTTGTACGGGCAGGATTAAAACAACCGTTTACTACACCGGCATCACTCCAGGTGTCATCACCGACATTCGAAATAACAAGATCCAGAGCATTGGCGGTAGCATCTTTGGCAATGCTATCAGCACCTTCATGATCAAACTTGTATTGAGCAACAAGTTTTGTTTGCGCATTGACACTAAATGTCAAAGCAGCAAAGATTCCGAAAAGTAAAAATAATCTTTTCATAATGATTTGATTAAATTAAACATTAAAATACAGCACCGGGATTTCCAAAAAAACCTTATTTGGAAACAAAATTCATGTTATTACAATAGATAAAAAAAGAAAAAAGAGAAGAAAAGCATGCTTTTCTTCTCTTTTCTATCTATTGTCCCCAACCGGGATTTTGATGCAGGCTGGGATTCAGGGTCAATTGATCCTGCGGCAACGGATCGAGATAATCGCGATCCAAAACAAAACCATAACCATCGGGGATCATGTTCAGGAAGGGATCCTGAAACCCATTTTCATCCACCGGAAATTTGTCTTTAGGGAAGCTATTGCCGGGTTTGAAACCCCTGGGACGTTTCCCTACGATCAATTCGTCTGCAGCAGCCCAGCGGGCAATATCATCCCACCGAAATCCTTCACATAACAACTCGATACGGCGTTCTCGCCTGATCTCATTAATTACGGGAGAGAGATCCGGAAAATCCCATGCCGGGTCCGTTTCTATAGATGAAATATCCAAATGTATCATTCCCACACGATCGCGCAATACATTTACCGTTTCATCAATATCTCCCTGTGTAATTTCTCCAAGTTCTGCCTTTGCTTCCGCATAGTTCAACAACACCTCAGCATACCGGATAAAATAAGCAGGGTTATCTTCTCCCGCAAGATCATGGGTACTAACATCCGGATCATATCCTTTTCTTAATACATATCCTGTAGGTGTAGAATATTTAGATTTTGCAAAGAGTTTGGAATAAACCCCTTCTCCCCAGGTGGTAACCGTTCCGTCTTCGACCATCCAGGGGGCATCCGGAGTCCAGATAGATTGAGCAAACCTGGGATCACGATCCCTCATTTCATCAGCAATGGTATCATACCCTCCGAATAACGGACTTACGGTAATTGGACTCCCATCAGTACATAAATAAGAATCGGCCACTCCTTTGGTCAAACCCAGACCATAAGGATATAAGAACTGGATGTTTCGGAAGTTGGTAATATTCAATGCCTTATCAAATTTTTTCCAAAACATGATTTCAGGGTTATTGGAGTAATCCCGTAAAATGAACAACTCATTATAGTCTTTTTCTGGATGACCGGTAGTATATATCTTAAATCTGTTCGAGTTCATAATCGTTTCGGCAGCTTCCACCGCTTTTCGCAGAAATTTATCAGGATCTGCTCCGGAAACACCAAAAGGATCACCCGCATGGTATTTTTCCCATGTTCCTTCATATAAAGCATATCTTGACTGATAGGCCAGGGCCGTCCATTTATCAGGCCGCAATCCGTTGTCTGATTTCTCTTCAGGTAAATACATCGCAGCCGTATCCAGATCCGCCAGGATTTTATCCATCACTTCATTGCGGGGCATCCGCGGGGCATACAATTCGGGGGAATTGGTTTGAAGCATATGGCCGTACCATAAAATATCTCCAAAACGTTCCAGTAATTGATAAAAAATCAACGCTCTGAAAAAATGTGCTTCTCCCACGTACTTTTTATATTTTTCAAAATCATCTTCGCATTTGCGGTAATTATCGAAGAAGAAATTAATTTTTCGTGCATAACTGTAATCCCATCCACCACCACTGGCCGGAACGGTTCTCACACCATTGAGACGATCATCAACACTTGATTGGTGTATTTCATTATCACTTACCCCTAAATCGAATTCGAAAATGCCACGGTCATAAGCATCACCCATGGTTGCAAAAGGCAATAAATCCAATGTATAAAAACGATTTAAATATATTATCATATCATTGGTTTGCCTGAAAAAGTCCGCAGAAGTAATCTCGTCCAACGGGTTTTTATCCAACAGGTCTTTTTCGCATGATACTCCGATCATACTAAAAAGTATAATGCTAAATATAATTCTAAAATATTTCATAATTCTCAATTTTTAAGCGTTAAAAAGTTACAT
>CAZYPI010000057.1:0-3769 GCA_964649335.1 uncultured Rikenellaceae bacterium
AGGCAGTGGCCGAAATGCCGGGTGACCTTCACGGAGATCACAGCAGCGGGTACTGTCCAGGATTCTCACCTGATTCCCTCTTATCCGCAGAAGTGAACACCCTGCGGATACCCATAGCCGCCACAAATGTAAAATAATTTTTAAATATTTTCCTCACAGATACCGCAGATTTATGCAGAAAATATTTTTCAACTCCTCAACTACCATTTCAGAAAGCAGATAACCCTTCGACTTTACTCCGGGCGTTAAGTTGGAGGTTAATTGATTTGATTAAAAAAAGAATGTATGTCCCCCTCTTGAGGGGGTGCCCAAAGGGCGGGGGAGGAAGTCTTGTATTTTATCCTGAATTTTTTGTTATTTTGTATCCCAGAGGGTATTTATCATGACAAAAAGGGACAAGTTACGGGAGGAGCTGGAGCGTCAGCGCGACGAGATCACCCGTCAGCGGAATGAGATCATCGAGAGCATTAATTATGCCAGTCTGATACAGACCTCCCTGCTGCCGCAGAAGAAGGTGATAGACAGGGCTTTTCCGAAGAACTTCGTCTTATATGTACCTAAAAATATCGTAAGCGGTGATTTTTACTGGATGGTCAACAAGGGCCCCCGGGTATATTTTGCGGTGGCGGATTGTACGGGTCACGGTGTGCCGGGGGCGCTGATGAGCATTCTGGGCATATCGTTTCTGAATGAGATCATCACCATGCGCAACAACCTGCCGGCCAACCGCATCCTCAACCTGCTGCGCGAGATGGTGATGAAAGCCCTGCATCAGACCGGCGACAGCACCGAAGCCCTCGACGGCATGGATATTTCCCTTTGTATCTATGAACGGGAGAAAAACATCCTGCAATATGCCGGAGCCAATCAGCCGTTGTATATTGTCCGCGGGGATGTGGTGATCGAATACAAGCCCGACCGCATGCCCATAGGCGTAAGCGGCGTGGAGGAGCAGCCCTTTACCAACCAGTATGTCGAACTGAAGAAAAACGATATGCTCTATCTCTTTACCGACGGTTATGTGGATCAGTTCGGCGGCCCTGACGGAAAGAAATTCAAATTTGATCCTTTCCGTTCCCTGCTGCTGCGTATCTCCCGGATGCCTGTAAAAACACAAAAAAAGATCCTGCTGGATACTTTTGAGGAGTGGAAAGGGAGTCATATCCAGGTGGATGACATCCTGGTGATGGGGATGAAGATCACCTGACCGGCTGATGAGCATCATGATAACAAATGATAAACCCGGAAAAAAATCGTAAATTCGCTGCATGAAATTATTGGCATTCAGAATAAGGAATTTCAGGTCTATCCTCGACACCGGATGGCATCATCTCTCATCGGATAATATCACGGGCCTGATCGGGCAGAATGAATCGGGGAAGACCTCCATCCTGGAGGCGTTGTACAGTTTTTTCAACGGGCGTATCTCGGAGGATATCCTGCGCAGTGATCTGAGCATGCCGGAGGTCTCCTGCCTGTACAGTATAGAGGACATCGGGGAGATAAAAGATATCCTGAATGAGAAGTTGCTGCCGTCGGGCGTGATCGAACAGATCCGGGAGGAGCGGTCGGTGTGCCTCGTGAGGGAATGGAACGAGGATCTTTCCTCGCGCGTGCTTCTGGGAGGGGATAAGGTGACCGCCCTTTTCAAAAAACATGATGAAGCGGTCGCTGCGAAGAATGCCAAAATAGAGGAAGTCATCCATGAGATCCTTAAGAAAAAACAGGATGCCATTGCCGCTTATCAGCAGGCGGAAAATGAATATCTCGAAATGGAGACGAGACTGGATGATGCCAGGGCCGCCGTCAATGAGATCAACCGGGCCTTGAAAGCCAAAGGGAAGAAAGACCCGGAGGAAAAAAAGAAACTGCAGGGTCAGCTCACGGTGGCCAGAAACAAGGTCAATGACATCAGGAGTCTGATGAATGAGAAGAACCAGACGGTGCAGAAGCTGAGCAAGGTGGTGCAGGCGGTTTCGCAGGAAGCCCGTTATGCCGAGATGAGCCGGGAGACCTGGAACGAGTTTGAGGCGGTAAAAAAGGAGCAGGACGAGGTGTTCGGGCGGCTTACCAACCTGCAGCGGCTCTACGATCATGCGCTGACGGAAAAGGAGAAGCGAGCCATCCAGCTCGAGATGGACGGAGTGAACGATAAGTACATGAAGCTCCTCAAGGAGTATGAGCAGACACGTGAACGGGCCGTCAAGCGCCGTTTGCTGGCCTATAAGATACACGGCGGCATGCCGCCGGCGGCGGCCGAGAAAGAGGTGGAAAGGGAAAAACCCCATATCAATCCTTTCTACACACGCCTTGAGGCAGGCAGTGTGATCATGGAGCATATCCCCGAGTTCGTGATGTTTGAAGACTTCAGCAGCCTGCTGCCCAACCGCATCGACCTGGAGGATATCCTCAGCGGCAACACTGCCGCCGAAGGGTATAAGGCTGCCCGCAATTTCCTCGAGGTGGCCGGCCTCAACGAAGAGTTTTTCCGCGAGAGCAACAGCCGCATCCTGAAACAGAAGATCGAAAAGCTGAACCGCGACCTGACGGTGGACTTCCAGGATTTCTGGCAGCAGCAGATAGGCCGCCACAACAAGATCACCATCAATTTTGAGCTGGAGCATTATGACCACACCCATCCCGATAAAAGCGGTTTCCCTTATCTGGAGTTCTGGGTGAAAGACCGCCAGGAGCGTCTCTACCCGAAGCAACGCAGCCGCGGGGTACGGTGGTTTCTCTCTTTTTACCTGGAACTGAAGGCCGCCATATCGCACAAGGATTTCAAGGGGAAGGTGTTGCTGATAGACGAGCCGGGGCTCAGTCTGCATGCCCGCGCCCAGGAAGATGTGCTGAAGGTGTTTGAGCACATCAAAGAGAAGGTGCAGGTGATCTATACCACCCACTCGCCTCATCTGATAGACATCAAAAAGCTGTACCGTCTGCTGGCGGTGCAGCGCAATATCCATGATGATGAAAACAGTGAGACGGTGGTCTTCGATGCCAAGTCCCTCACCTCGGCCTCTGCCGACACCCTATCGCCCATATACACTCTCATGGGGTCGCGCCTATCGGAACAGCAGTTCATCCAGAAAAAAAACAATATTATCCTGGAAGACCTTACCAATTATTATTATTTCAGCGCTTTTCACACCTTGCTGGGCTATCCTCCCGAGGCCTTCTTCCTGCCCGCCACGGATGTGTCTAACGTGCAGACACTGGTGAACCTGCTGATGGGCTGGGGGCTCGATTTTATCGTCGTCACCGACGAGAGCCCGGAAGGACTGAAGACCTATCAGGGCCTGAAAAAGAGTGTCTATGGCAATGACGACAACAGAATTCGTGAGAAAGTGATCATGATGGATGGTTTTCAGGGTGTGGAAGACCTTTTCTCCACGCTGGATTTTAAAAAGTATGTGCTGCACAAGCGCATCGGCATTCCCGAGTCCAATTCCGATTTTGTGCGGGACAACAAACTCTCCCGCACGCTGTTGGCCTCGGATTTCATGAAGTCGGTGCAGGAACTGAAAATCACCGACTTTGATGAGGAGACCCGGGAAAATATAGAAAATGTTTTTCAGGCGATCGTAGAAAGGTTGCAGCCCTGAAATCATATTCCTGCAAAATGATTAAATTTGCCCGGAGATAAATAATGTTATGAAAAACATATTTTCCGGCAAATGGGTATGGATCACGGGAGCTTCTTCCGGCATCGGTCGCGGGCTGGCGTTGGAGCTGGCCTCGCGTGGGGCTTATCTGGTGCTTTCCTCCC
>CAZYPI010000057.1:3779-14153 GCA_964649335.1 uncultured Rikenellaceae bacterium
ATACGGACAAACTGGAGGAGGTGAAGAGAGCCACCGGCTTGGATGACGAACACTGTTTGGTGGTGCCCCTGGATGTGACCGGCGATGCGGCGGTGCGGGAAGCCGCCGGGAAAGTGCTGAAGACCATCCCGCGGCTGGACTATCTGTTTAACAACGCCGGTGTGAGCCAGCGGGGTCTGATCCGTGACACCTTCCTGGAGGTGGACCGCCGGATCATGGACATCAATTATTTCGGGACGGTCGCCCTGACCAAGGCCGTGCTGCCGGATATGATAGAGAAAGGAGGAGGGCATATTGTGGTGACCAGCAGTGTTGTGGGTAAGTTCGGCTTTCCGCTGCGCTCGGCGTATGCGGCTTCAAAACATGCCCTGCACGGTTTTTTCGAGACTCTGCTGGTGGAAGAAAAACCCCATAATATCTCTGTTACGATCCTGGTGCCCGGGCATATTGTTACAGATGTATCTATCAATGCGCTGACAGCCAACGGCGAAAAGTACGGCCGCATGGACCCCGGTCAGGCCCGGGGCATGTCGGTGGAGAAAGCCGTGAATATTATACTGAAAGGCGTAGCCCGCAGAAAAAGAGAGATTGTTGTTGGAAAAACCGATTCCTGGTCCGTTTACCTGAGGAAATATTTTCCTTCCTTGTTTTTTAAGCTGGCCGGGAAAGTCAGTCCTGTTTAATATAAAAACGACCGCATTGTGAGAAAGATCATTTTTGGTGGAATACAACAGGTGGGTATCGGGGTCCGGGACCTGAAAGAAGCCTGGACCTGGTACCGTAAATATTTCGGGGTGGATGTGCGTATTTTTGAAGACGAGGCCACCGCCGAGCTGATGCTTCCCTATACCGGGGGCAAACCCCGCAAACGTCATGCGGCCATGGCCCTGAACCTGCAGGGGGGCGGAGGGTTTGAGATATGGCAATACAAAGACCGCGAGCCCAAACCCCCGGAAACACCCGTTATGCTTGGCGACCTGGGTATAAATGCCGTGAAGATAAAAAGCAGGGACGTGCAGGCCGCTTTCCGCCATTTTCAGAAAGAGGGGCTGGATGTACGCGGGGGAGTGAATAAAGACCCCCTGGGGCACGATGTGTTTTTTGTCAGAGATCCTTACGGTAATTGCTTCCAGGTTGTCCCCGGCACGGGATGGTTTCGCCGGGAAAAAAAGAAAACCACAGGCGCAGCTTATGGCGCCGTGATCGGCGTATCGGATATGGAGAAATCTGTGGAGTTTTACCGGGAGATTCTGGGGTATGACACCATTGCTTATGATCAGGAAGGGGTGTTCGAAGATTTTTCCTCCCTGCCCGGTGGCGATAAATCGGTGCGCCGGGTACTGATGCAACAAAGCACCGGCCCGTTCGGGGTGTTCAGTCGCGTCTTCGGACCCAGCCAGATCGAACTGGTGCAGGTCAGGGAAAGAGAACCCAAAAAAATATTCCACGGAAGATACTGGGGGGATCTGGGGTTTATCCATATTTGTTTCGACATCAACGGAATGGATGCTCTCAGGGAGAAATGCGAACAAAAAGGTTTTCCTTTTACGGTGGACAGCCAGAAAGCTCATCAAAACAACAGCTTTGATATGGGCGAGGCCGCCGGCTATTTCTCTTATGTGGAAGACCCCGACGGTACCCTGATAGAGTTTGTGGAGTCCCATAAACTACCCGTGATAAAAAAACTGGGCTGGTATATTAACCTCAGGAAGAGAAACCCGGAGAAAAGCCTGCCCGATTGGCTGTTGAAAGCACTTCGTTTTAACCGGGTCAGGGATAAAAAATAATGTCTGTCTCTGCACGCATCGGGATAAAATATTTTCATGCGTCTGTTTCTGATTTCTAATGAAATATTTTTATGTACATTTGACAGATGACAGTAGGGAGAGGTGGAATTTTATTATGGTATTTCGGGCGTAATATGAAAATTACACTATATAAATCCATTAGGGAAAGAGGTCTTTTTGTTGTTTTTTTTGTAATCATTCTGTTGGTATCCGGCGGATGTAACCGGAAAAAACAACAGATCCCTGCGACAAAACCGCGGGTGATCCTCTGTGTCCCGGGATGGAAGAATGTCGCCAAATCAGGTATAGATGTCACCTATGTGACCCATATCAATTACGGTTATGTCCGGGTCAGTGAAGATGGCAGTCCTTCCCTGGCCAATCCCGGGGATGAAAAAAACCTGTATTATCTCACCTCGTTGAAGGAGAAAAATCCCCGGTTGAAAATCTTACTTCGTGTGGGTGGATGGAACGGTTCAAAATACTTCTCGGATGTGGTACGTACCGATTCGTCACGGCGTAAGTTTACCGGCCGGTTGGTGGTCATGGTTGCCATGTACAACCTCGACGGGGTGGATATCGACTGGGAGTATCCCGGCCAGATCGGTGCCGGCAACCGTTATCTCCCCGAAGACCAGTGGAACTATTCCCTGTTGCTGGAGGACCTGCGTGTAGCCCTGAACAGGATGGCTTTCCTGAAAAACGATAACCAGCATTATCTGCTGACCATTGATGCGGGTGCCAACAGCAACTGGCTGGATCATGTGGCCATCGAAGACATTGTCCCGCTGGTGGATTTTATCAATGTGATGACTTATGATTATTACGGGGAGTGGGATAACCGCACCGGCCTGGTGAGCAATCTTTACGAATCCTCTTGTGAGCCCTACGGCAATTCCGTGAACCAGTCGGTCAGGCTGTTTGAACAGGCCGGCGTGCCGCCCGGAAAGATCGTCATAAGCGGGATTTTTTACGGCCGCTGGTGGAGCAGGGTGGAGAAAATTAACAACGGGCTGTGCCAGGTGGCCAGAGGCGGCGGAGGACGGTGGGATTACCATGTGATCGTGGATTCGGTCATGAAAGTGCCCGGCTATAAACTGCTGTGGGACAAGAAAGCCAAAGCCCCTTATCTTTGGAATGACCGGGAAGCCGTCTTTGTTAGCTATGAAAACCCCCGGTCACTCAGGGAAAAAGCAATGTACCTGAAAAAGAAGAAACTGGGAGGTATCATGCTTTATGAATCTGGCGGCGACCGGAACGGCGAGTTGCTGAAAGCGGTGCATAACGGGTTAAGCAGATAGATCATATGATGAGAAAAGAAACTTCCAGGAAAGATTTTATCCGGCTGGCAACGGTGGGAGTGACCGGTGCGGTGGCTGCCTCTTCAATTACCGTAATATGTCAGAAAAACATTGGAAGAGATTTTTGAGGTAATGCAAAAAAAATCGCCTATGATTAAGAAAGATGTTCTCTTTTTAGCATTCCTGGTTCTGTGGATTGCCGGGTGTAGTCAGGAACATAAAGGAAAAGCAGGTAATAAAAGTGACCGGGAAGATTCTTTTTATGAGCTAAAGATCCCGTTTTCACCACGCCATTATGTCTGTTACCGGACCCCGCAGAAAATAACGGTGGACGGGGTGCTGGAGGAGAAAGAGTGGGGGAAAGCCCTGTGGACGGAGTATTTCACGGATATCGAGGGGTCGCTGAAGCCCGCACCGCGGTACACCACACGGGTGAAGATGTTGTGGGATGATGACAACCTGTACATTGCCGCTTCTCTGGAAGAGCCCGATATATGGGCTACCCTGCACCGGCGGGATACGGTTATTTTTTATGACAATGATTTTGAGGTGTTCATTGACCCCGACGGAGATACACACCAGTATTATGAGTATGAGATGAATGCCTATGGCACCTTTTGGGACCTGTTGCTGATAAAACCCTACCGCGACGGCGGTCCGCCGGTGACCGGCTGGGATATCAGGGGTTTGCAGACAGCTACCCGCATCTACGGTACGATCAACAAGCCGGGCGACAGGGACGACAAATGGACCCTCGAGATCGCCATGCCCTGGAATATCCTCAGGGAGTGTGCCCCGCAGCAGAAACCGCCGCAACCGGGAAACATCTGGAGGATCAATTTCTCGCGGGTAGAATGGCAAACGGATGTGCAGAATGGCGGATATGTGGTCCGGAAAGATAAGTACGGTAAACGCCTGCCGGAAGATAACTGGGTGTGGTCTCCCCAGGGCATCATCAATATGCATGCTCCGGAGACCTGGGGTTATCTGCTCTTCTCAGACATCATTGCCGGAGAAGGAAAAACCCCCTTTGAGAAACCTCCGGATGAACAGGTAAAATGGGTGTTGCGCAACCTTTACTATAAGGAAAAACGTTATTTCGAAAAAAACGGCGTTTATACATCTTCACTGGAAGAGTTACAGGTGGAACCGGCGGTCTTTGACCCTTACGGGACCCTGCCGGAAATACAGACTACGGATCATCTGTATGAGATCACCCTGCCGGGAGCAGGGGAGAACAGCTTCTGGCATATCCGGCAGGACGGGTTGACATGGAGGACGGAAGCGATGTGATTTTACCTGATAAATTCGTATTATCGAATCTGAAGGTAAGCGTATTTTCGTTTCATAATATCTGGCGATGATGGGAACAGGTAAGATCTAAAAAAATATTATATTGTCGTGGTATTTGTATCGAATAAAGAGAATGTATATGATATGATTTTAAAAGTCTAAATTATGAGAAATGTATGGTATCTATTTTTTCTATTGCCGAACCTTCTGTTTTATGAGACATATGCAGAAAAAGAATACATTGCCGATAGCTTAAAAAAAGAATATAAAGCTGCAAAGCAAGATACTATAAAAGCTCGGGTTCTATTGGAATTAGGAGAGGTTTATCAAAATATTATGCCGGACACCGCTTTGTGGTATTTTAATAAATCTCTGGAAATAAGTAAATCCGAAAAAAATAAATCCTTTGCTGCAAAATGTTATCAGAATATTGGAAATATATATTTTAATAAAAGTGATTTCAAAAAAGCTTATGAAAATTATCAAAAAGCATTGAATTTAAATGAAGAAATAAATAATGTGACGGGTATTGCTAATAATTTGGGAAATATAGGGAATGTTTTTTATTATCAAAAAGATTATGATAAGGCTCTGGTTTATTACAAAAAATCATTAAAATCTCAGATTAAAGATTATGACAAAAGGGGCATGTCGTTGAGTTATTTAAATGTAGGAAATATTTATCTTAATAGATCTGAGTCCGACTCCGCATTATTTTTCTATAATAAGTCATTAGAGCTGCTAAAAGAACTTAATGATAGTTCCAATTTACCGACAATATATGTTAATCTGGGAATGGTATATGAAGGCATGAAAAGGTATGATGAAGCCATATCTTATTGCAAAAAAGCGTTGATAATCGACGAAAAACGCAAAAACATTCAGAATGAGGCTTATGCCTGTCAGGAATTGGCCTCCGTTTATTGTGATAAAAATGAATACATTAGAGCTGTTTATTATGCAAAAAAAGGATTACAGGTTGCAAGACTTATCAGCAATCTGTATGTCCAAAAGGATGCTTATGATTGTTTGGCTACTGCTTATTACTTTTTAGGACAATTTAAAAAGGTCATTCATTACAAAGATTCTGTCATTTTTATTAACGATAGTATCTTCAATGAAGAAAAAGTAAAAACAATTTTAGAGCTAAATGAGAAATATGAAACGGAAAAAAAGATAAAAAAAATAACACAACAAGAATTGGAACTTAATAAGAATCATTCACGAGCCGAGAAGCAACGAATTTTTTTGATTTTTTCTTTGAGCGGGATTGTCATATTGTTTCTCTTTATCATATTCATTGTTCGTCTTTACCTGCAAAAAGAGAAAATAAACAATAAATTAAAGGCAATAAACAAGAAGCTTAGAGAATCTCTACTAATTAACAAAAAACAAGCTAAAATATTGTCTGAAAATGAAACGAAATTTAGAACTGTAGTAAACTCAATTAATGATGCGATAATATTGGTAAATAACGATGAAAAAATAATTTTTTGGAATAAAAATGCTGAAAAGTTTTTTGGTTATAAAGCACAAGAAGCATTGCATATGAATGTGCATGACCTTATTACTCCTTTGAAGTACAGAGAACCTGCACATAGAGCTTTTAAAGTTTTTAAGAAAACTGGAAGAGGAAATGCATTAAACAAAACTACCGAACTGCAAGGAGTTACTAAATGGGGACGAAGTTTTCCCATTGAATTGTCTTTGTCTGCTATGAAACTGAATGATAAATGGAATGCTATAGGCAGTGTCCGGGATATTAGTTTAAGAAAAGAGTATGAATTATTACTGAAAAAGAGTAAAGAAAAGATAGAAGAGTCTTTACAGGAGCTTAAGAAGAATATTCATTTTGCTCAAACAATTCAGGAGACATTGTTACCTTCCAAAGAAAAACTATTCGATGTATTTTCAAAAAACTGTTTTGTTATCTATAAACCCCGCGATATCATTGGAGGAGATTTTTATTTTGTTGAAAAGTATCAAAATGGTAATATCGTATTTGCTGTTGGTGACGGTACCGGTCACGGAGTCTCAGGAGCTTTGAATTCTGTTATTGGAACGATTATTTTACAAAACATTAGCAATAAATATTTTTTAAAATCAAGTGCTGAAATACTGAATCTTTTGCGGAAAAGAATAATAATGATGTTTAATAAATTTGGAACAGCTTATAATCATAACGGTTTCGATATAGCTTTTTGTAAAATAGACAGACATAAGAACGAATTATATTATGCAGGGGCTTTTATTCCATTATGGATTGTAAGGAATGATGAGTTGCTGGAATATAAAGCAACCAGAACATCAATTGCTTTTTGTCCTGTTGACAGAACATTTGAAGATAATATTATTCCATTGAGAGAGGGAGATATTTTGTACTTATTTTCAGATGGATATGCAGATACTTTTGGAGGAAAATACAATAAGAAGTTTAAAAAAAGCAGGTTAAAAGAATTAATTCTTGAAATCAGAAATGAACCATTATTAAGACAAAAAGAGATATTGGAAACTACATTATCAGAATGGAAAGGGAACAATGAGCAAACGGATGATATAACTGTATTATGCATAAAATATGATTTTTCAACGAAATAGATGAAAAATTTATATCGTTTATTTTTTTCGGTATAGCTGTTTGTTTTTCTTACGGCCTGTTATCGTACGGTTCCTTTTTCCGACCCCGGCCGTTTTTCTTACGTGGAAGGATGTGCAAAAAACCTGGCCGGAGAGTCCTTTTCCACTGAGCCGGTTGGCTGTCAAAAAAAACTTCGCCGTCACTGCCGGCAAAGAAACGGAAGAGTTGTTGCGAAAAGGCCTCCCGGCAGCAGCAGGAACGGAAATAGAGGTGGTTACCGTCCTGAACACCTTCTCATGGGCCAATTTGTCATCCTGAAAAATATGGGCCGGAACAGGGAGATAGAACTGACAGGCCCGCAGGGAGAAAAAGTGCCTTGTCAGAGGACACGCACCGGAGACCGGGTATTTTTGGCCAGGGACTGAACGGGGATGTCTGTATTCGTGGTCGCAAACCGGGTCATCCGCAGAAAACCGGCGGAAAGAAGGATATATGTCACTGATCCTTTGGGGCATTGGGATCCACAATGTAAAACGTAGAGGTATCCCGTCTTTACTAAATATTCAGATAACAGGTTGTTCTAATGCAGATCAATGGTTCCGTACCTGGATTTGATCTTTACGGTTGCTGTGGGCTGCGGGTCTTTTCCGACAATACCGTCCACTTCCGAGGAAGTAGTCCTGGTAATGCGGCTGACCCTGTCCGACTCGGGATAATGGATAGTGCAATAGGCTGTGCTGCCCTTTAGCCGGTAGGAAGCCCCCGGGTCAATGTCCAGTTTTATATGACCGTATTCGTTGTCCACCTCGATAGAGGAGAACCCGGCGGGGATACGGTCAACATCCACTCCCGTATAGCGGGTTTCCAGCATGATCTTTTTGCCGACCTCATCGGCTTCAATATCTCCGTAGCCGGCCTCCACGATCAGGTTGTTCAGTTTCCCGAAACGGTATGTGTCGTATTTGGACTCCAGCACCACCGAGCTGATATCTCCGGTATAGAGCTTGGAATATTTGGTTTCTCCGGCAATGGCTTTGGCCCGGTTTATCTCCAGCCGAGAATATTTTATGTTCAGCATCAGCCAGTTGGCCTCCTCTATACTCCCTTTCGAATAGGCCAGCGTGATATTGTTTAACGGTTTTTGATTCCCCCGGGTCAGTTTGTTGATCTTCAGATGGCCGTAGCGGATCTCTACATTGACTTTCCCTCCTGTTTCATTGATGAAGGCATCTCCGTATTTGTTCAGCAGGTTGTAGTTGATATATACGGGAGCGTGTATGGTGTAGTCTATACTGAACTTTTTTTCGTCTCCCCGGAAACCCCTGCTGTAGCGGGAGAAGTCACTGTCGATGACCGTAACGGCACTGATGTTGTTTCCCTCACCGGAAAATTTCACATCCAGATATCCCAGCAATCGTTGTGCTTTCTCCCGGTCGGGATATTCCACCGTGATCGTCACGTCGATGGACACGGAATCCTTTTCCCAGTTTTCCAGGTTGACATCCCCGTATTTGTTCTGAATCGTTAAAACCGTCTTTTCCCCCGCGGGATAACCCCTGTGAATTTTCTTGATGACCTTGTCGGGAGGCAATGCTCTGATGAAAGGATTTACAGTGAATAACAGAAAAATACCGATAAGTCCCGTACTAAAGATTCTTTTTTTCATGGTTATTTTGTTTGGTTTGATTTTGCATCTGTGATAACTGACTGATGATGGTGTTCATGGCGTCCAGCTTGGTCTGGTAATATTCGATCATGGCCTGCAGGATGCGTTCGTCACCCGGATTCATTTTCAGCTCTTTCTGCAGACTCTTATAGACCGAGTCCATGCTGTTGAGTTCGCTCAGGATGATCTGTTTCTGCAGGGTGTCCCCAATGAACTGCAGGTGCATCAGCTGGTTGTATTTCATGCTTACCTGTGAGGCATAATAGTTTTCTGCTTCCGTATATTCGGCGAGTTGGGGATCATTGCCGGGGGGGGAGATCAGGCGGGTACGTTCTAGGATCCACAGGCCTGAGAGAATGGACAGAAAGATGACCCCTGCTATTTTCATTGCCGGCAGGCTCCTGGTCAGGAAAGATCGCCTGTGCTTCCGGTTCAGTTTCTTCAGAAAACGTTCCGTATGGCCTGCCGGGGCTTCCGCCTCAAATGCTTCCCGGTGGGTCTGTATGTATCTGCTTAGTTTATCCATGATTCATACTTTTTTTTAACAAATCTTTCAGCTTCTGCCGGGCCCGGAAATATTGCGAGCGTGAGGTGGCATTGCTGATACCGAGTATTCCGGCTATCTCTTCGTGGTCGTATCCTTCAAAAAGATACAGGGTCAGAATGGTGCGATAGCCTGCCGGCAGTTGTTCCAGCGCCCTGCGTATACTTTCAGTGTCATAATCAGGCTCTTCTTCTTTCTCATCCGTGGCGGTGATATTAAGGTTCTGTGTCTCCGGATCCACAAACTCAATACGCTTCTTACGGAGGGCATCCAGCGACTTGTTTACGACGATCTTTTTCAGCCACGCACCAAAGCTTACCTTCTCCCGGTAGTCATCGATCTTATCAAAAGCCGCAAGAAAAGCTTCCTGCATGATGTCTTCCGCTTCCTGGGTGTTGTTTACTATGCGCAGACTGGTATTGTACATGGCTCTGTAGTATAGTTTATATATCTCAAACTGTGCCCGTCTGTCCTGATGACGGCACCGGTCAATAAGATCCTGGTGAATATTGGTATATATTTTTTCTGCCGTACTCATTGTCCTGTTAAAAGACGATGTAAAAAACCCCGTGTTGCATCCTTACAAAAAAAATGCAGGCCGGCATAATAAAAATAAGGTAAAAAAATGACTTAACGCACTATCATTTTTTCGGAAAGGACGGCATCGTGTGTAATGATCCGTATCAGATAGATGCCTTTTTCGTGCAGTTTCACCGGTATGGGGAACGATTCTCCCTCACTGATCCCGGGTAATTTTTTTTGGAGGATCATTTTTCCGTCGGAAGTAAAGATTTCCATCATACTTCCTGGGGGCAGCTTTCTGTCGAACAGCAGGCTGAAAGTGCCGTTGTTGGGATTGGGAAAAATCACAAAATTCCGGTGGCCGGGATGATCTGCGATATCCCGTATTCCCAGGGGCGAATCATAGAGGTACAGGTAAAAAGTCCCTGTTTTGTTGCCGCCGCTTCCGTCCACCTGTACCCAGTATTTTTTACCTTCTTCAAGTCCGTTGATCTCTACAATGGCTGCGGCATAGTTTTCACCGGCGCCATGGTAGTCATCATTGGCGGCCAGCAGGGTGTAGTTGCCTGCGAGGAGGCTGTCGGGGGAGGCGGCATCATAAACGGCGATCTGGTTGTCAAAGCCGCGGGAGTCGATGGAGACGGTTCCTCCGGGTGGTGCAAGAAAATAAAACCAAACGGAAT
>CAZYPI010000058.1:0-8286 GCA_964649335.1 uncultured Rikenellaceae bacterium
TTCTTGGCCGATTTCACGGTCTTGACGATCCCCCGCTCGATCAGCTTACGTATGATAAACGGCTTGTACAACTCGGCAGCCATATCTTTGGGCAGCCCGCATTCATGCATCTGCAATTCGGGACCTACCACAATCACCGAACGGGCCGAGTAGTCCACCCGTTTCCCGAGCAGGTTCTGACGAAAACGTCCCTGCTTTCCTTTCAGGCTGTCACTCAGGGATTTCAGAGGTCTGTTCGATTCGGTCTTTACCACATTGGATTTCCGCGAGTTGTCAAACAACGAGTCCACAGCCTCCTGCAGCATCCTCTTTTCATTGCGGAGGATCACTTCAGGGGCCTTGATCTCGATCAGTCTTTTCAGCCGGTTGTTGCGGATGATGACCCTTCTGTAGAGGTCGTTCAGGTCGGAGGTGGCAAAACGGCCGCCGTCGAGGGGCACCAGGGGCCTCAGATCCGGAGGGATCACCGGCACCACCTTGATGATCATCCACTCGGGACGGTTCACATTCCTGGAAGCACGGAAGGCTTCCACCACCTGCAGACGTTTTAAGGCTTCGTTCTTGCGCTGCTGGGAGGTCTCCGTATTGGCCTTGTGCCGCAGCGTGTAGGACATCTCATCAAGATCAAGGCGTGAGAGCAGCTTGTACAAAGCCTCTCCCCCCATGTCGGCAACGAACTTCTCGGGATCGTCATCTTCCAGATACTGGTTCTCTTTCGGGAGCGAATCCATGATCTCCAGATACTCCTCTTTGGTGGGGAAATCCATGTACTTCACTCCGTCCTGCTCCTTGATGCCGGGATTGATAACCACATATCTCTCGTAATAGATAATGGAGTCAAGTTTTTTGGTGGGCAGCCCCAGCAGATATCCGATTTTGTTGGGCATGGAGCGGAAATACCAGATGTGGGCGACGGGCACCACCAGATTGATATGGCCCATACGTTCCCTTCTGACTTTCTTCTCCGTGACTTCCACACCACAGCGGTCACAGACGATCCCTTTGTAGCGGATCCCTTTGTATTTCCCGCAATGGCATTCATAGTCTTTTACAGGCCCGAAAATCCTCTCGCAGAACAGCCCGTCACGTTCGGGCTTGTAGGTGCGATAGTTGATGGTCTCCGGTTTCAGCACCTCTCCGTGTGACTGTTCCAGGATCTCTTCCGGTGAGGCAAGGCCAATGGTGACCCTGGTGAAATCAGAATTTACTTTCGTATCTTTTCTGAATGGCATATGTGATAAAAATTAAATTACGTAAACAAAAATATCCGTAGTGTTCTTACTCGAGTTTGATGCTCAGAGCCAGCCCTTTGAGTTCGTGCAACAGCACATTCAGTGACTCTGGGATGCCCGGTTTGGGCATGTTCTCTCCTTTCACGATGGCCTCGTAAGTGCGGGCGCGTCCCTGCACGTCGTCGGATTTTACCGTCAGCACTTCCTGCAGGATGTTGGCGGCGCCGAAGGCTTCCAGAGCCCATACTTCCATCTCGCCGAAACGCTGACCTCCAAACTGGGCTTTACCGCCCAGGGGTTGCTGTGTGATGAGCGAGTAGGGGCCGATGGAGCGGGCGTGCATCTTATCGTCCACGAGGTGTCCCAGCTTCAGCATGTAGATAACCCCGACGGTGGCCGGCTGGTCGAAACGCTCGCCCGTGCCGCCGTCATACAGGTGCGTCACCCCGTAGTCGGGCAGGCCTGCCTTGCGGGTGTATTCGGTAATCTGCTCCAGGGTGGCCCCGTCGAAGATCGGCGTGGAGAATTTTACGCCCAGTTTTTCAGCGGCCCATCCAAGGACGGTCTCGTAGATCTGCCCCAGGTTCATACGGGAAGGCACACCCAACGGGTTGAGTACGATATCTACGGGAGTGCCGTCTTCGAGGAAAGGCATATCCTCCATCCTGACAATACGGGCGACGATGCCCTTATTGCCGTGACGTCCGGCCATCTTGTCGCCCACCTTGATCTTACGCTTCTTGGCGATATAGACCTTGGCCAGCTTGATGATGCCCGCAGGCAACTCATCCCCGATCTGGATATTGTATTTCTTCCGTTTGTAATAACCGTCTATCTCCTTGTATTTGATAAGATAGTTGTTCAGCAGGGTCTTAATAACGGCGTTTTTCTTCTTGTCGGTCGTCCACTTGTTGGGGTTTACATTCAGAAAATCGATCTCCTGGAGTTGTTTCAGCGTGAATTTGTTCCCTTTGGGGATAAGATCCTGGTTGTAAAAATCCTTCACCCCCTGGGAGGTCTTGCCGTTCACCAGTACGAAGAGCTTGTCCACCAGATTGGCCTTCAGCTCTTCCGCTTTCTGATTGAACTCTTTGTCTATCTTGTCCAGGATGGGTTTTTCAGCCATCCTGGCATGACGGTCTTTGATAGAGCGCGAGAACAGTTTCTTGTCGATGACAACCCCTTCCAGCGAAGGACCTGCTTTCAGGGAAGCGTCTTTTACATCACCAGCTTTATCACCAAAGATGGCTCGCAGCAGCTTTTCTTCCGGTGACGGGTCGGATTCCCCTTTCGGGGTGATTTTGCCGATGAGGATATCGCCCGGCCGGACATGGGCGCCGATGCGTATCAGGCCGTTCTCGTCCAGGTTTTTGGTGGCTTCTTCGCTGACGTTGGGTATATCGGAGGTCAGCTCTTCCAGCCCCCGTTTGGTATCACGTACCTCCAGCACATACTCGTCGATGTGGATAGAGGTGAAGATATCGTTGCGCACGACACTCTCCGAAATGACGATGGCATCCTCGAAGTTGTATCCTTTCCAGGGCATGAAAGCCACCTTCAGGTTCCTTCCCAGGGCCAGCTCGCCGTTTACGGTGCCGTAACCTTCGGTGAGCACCTGTCCTTTCACCACCTTCTGGCCTTTCGAGACGATAGGCCGGATGTTGATACAGGTGTTCTGGTTGGTTTTTCTGAATTTGGTGAGATGATATTCCCGCACATCTTCATCGAAACTGATGAATTTCTCATCATCGCTGCGGGAATATCTTACCACGATCTTCCCGGCATCCACATATTCCACTATGCCGTCACCCTCGGCGATGAAGAGCATGCGTGAGTCGCGGGCCACCACTTCTTCGATGCCTGTCCCGACGAGGGGTGCTTCGGGGTTGAGCAGGGGCACGGCCTGGCGCATCATGTTCGAACCCATCAGGGCCCTGTTGGCGTCATCGTGTTCCAGAAAAGGGATCAGTGAGGCGGCCACCGAAGCGATCTGGTTCGGAGCCACGTCCATCAGGTCCACCTTCGCGGCTTCTTCAAACGGGAAATCTCCCTCATAGCGGGCCTTGACACGCTGGTTGATGAACTTTCCTTCGTCGTTGTAAGGAGCGTTGGCCTGGGCGATCACCTTGTTCTCTTCTTCCTCGGCACTCAGATAAACCACCTGGTCGTTTTGCAGGTTCACGCGTCCCACCTCCACTTTGCGGTAGGGTGTCTCGATGAATCCCAGGTTATTGATCTTGGCATATACACAGAGCGAAGAGATCAGTCCGATATTCGGTCCTTCCGGTGTCTCAATGGGCCACAGCCGGCCGTAGTGTGTGTAGTGTACGTCCCGCACCTCAAAACCGGCACGTTCCCGTGACAGTCCTCCGGGGCCCAGCGCCGAAAGCCTTCTCTTGTGTGTCATCTCGGCCAGCGGGTTGGTCTGGTCCATAAACTGGGAAAGCTGGTTGGTGCCGAAGAAGGAGTTGATCACCGACGAGAGGGTCTTGGAGTTGATCAGGTCGATGGGCGTGAACACCTCATTGTCCCTGACGTTCATACGTTCACGGGTGGTCCTGGCCATGCGGGCGAGACCTATGCCGAACTGGTTGTATAACTGTTCGCCCACCGTCCGCACACGCCGGTTGCTCAGGTGGTCTATATCATCCACATCCGTCTTGGAGTTGATCAGCCGGATCAGGTGCTTGATGATCTCGATGATATCCTGGTGTGTCAGCACCTTCGTGTCCATGGGTGTGTCCAGGTTCAACTTTTTGTTCAGCTTGTAGCGTCCCACCTCACCCAGGTCGTATCTCTTGTCGGAAAAGAACAGCTTGTCGATCACATCACGGGCGGAAGGCTCGTCCGGCGGTTCGGCGTTGCGCAACTGCCGGTAGATATGATACACCGCTTCTTTCTCCGAGTTGCAGGGGTCTTTCTGCAAGGTGTTGAAGATAATCTCGTAGTCGGAGATATTCTGGTCTTCCTTGTGCAACAGGATCGTTTTGGTGCCTGAATCCAGGATCAGGTCGATATGTTCGTTTTCCAGCACCGTTTCGCGATCGATCACCACCTCGTTCCGTTCGATGGAGACGACCTCTCCCGTATCTTCATCCACAAAATCCTCGACCCACGATTTCAGGACACGGGCGGCGAGTTTGCGGCCGATGACCCTTTTGAGCCCGGCTTTGGATACTTTGATCTCTTCGGATAAGCCGAAGATATCGAGGATATCTTTGTCGCTCTCGTACCCGATGGCCCGTAACAGAGTCGTCACAGGCAACTTTTTCTTCCGGTCGATGTATGCGTACATGACATTGTTGATGTCTGTGGCAAACTCGATCCAGGATCCTTTAAAAGGGATCACACGGGCTGAGTAGAGCTTGGTGCCGTTGGCATGGAGGCTCTGCCCGAAAAAGACGCCGGGAGAACGGTGCAGCTGCGAAACCACCACCCGTTCGGCACCGTTGATCACAAAGGTGCCCCGTTCGGTCATGTAAGGCACGGTGCCCAGATACACATCCTGGATCACCGTTTCAAAATCCTCATGATCCGGATCCGTGCAATAGAGTTTCAGCTTGGCCTTGAGAGGCACACTGAATGTGAGACCCCGCTCCAGACACTCTTCGATGGTGTACCGCGGCGGGTCAACACTATAGTCCAGAAACTCCAGAACGAAGTTGTTCCGGGTATCCGTGATGGGAAAATTTTCAGTAAAGACCTGATAGAGTTTTTCCTTTTTGCGTTCTTCGGCGGTGGACTCCACCTTGAAGAATTCGGCGAAAGACTTCAGTTGGATATCCAGAAAATCGGGGTAATCCAGCTGGTCCTTGATGGTGGAAAAACTGATACGTTGTTGGTTGGTTACCGGCATCGTAAAAAAAATATTAAAAGAACATTAATGTAATACAATAGCAAAAAGGCTTAGGATCCCGTTGACAGGATCCTAAACCCCAAACAAGAAGAATTGTTCACTTTTATTTAAGTTCAACTTCTGCTCCAGCTTCTTCCAATTGTGCTTTGACAGATTCGGCTTCTTCTTTGGATACGCCTTCCTTGACGGGGGCGGGAGCGGAATCAACCACACCTTTGGCTTCTTTCAGGCCGAGGCCTGTCAGTTCTTTCACCAGTTTCACCACCTGCAGTTTGGCTCCGCCGGGAGCTTTCAGGATGACGTCAAAACTGGTTTTCTCCTCTGCTGCGGCACCTTCACCACCGCCGGCAGGACCGGCAACGGCTACTGCTGCGGCAGCAGGTTCGATATTGTATTCTTCTTTCAGGATATCAGCTAACTCATTGACTTCTTTAACAGTCAGGTTTACTAATTCTTCTGCAAGCTTTTTCAAATCAGCCATGGTTACAAATTTTTAATCGTTATTAATTTTTTAATTTTCTTTTTCTGATAATGTTTTTAAAACACCTGTTAAAATATTATTGCCCGATTGCAGAGCAGACATGACGTTCTTCATCGGTGACTGGAGCAACAGGATGACATCGCCTATCAATTCTTCTTTCGACTTGAGGGAGGCGAGGGTCTCCAGTTGTTCGTCACCTATGTATACCGATTCTTCCACATAGGCTGCTTTCAACACGGGTTTTTCATGTTCTTTCCGGAAATCCATGATGAGCTTTGCCGGAAGATTGGCCGTGTCGGAGAGCATGATGGAAGAAGGGTCTTTCAACACATCAAAGAGCGGCGAATAGTCTTTTTCTGCTTTTTCAAGAGCTTTCTTCAACAGGGTGTTCTTAACGACAATCAGTTTGATCTCCTTTTCGAAACATTTCCTCCGCAGATCGCCCGTATCGCCGGCATTCAGAGTAGAGATATCGGCGATGTACAGATGACCGTAGGTATTGATCTGCTCCGTCAGTTGATCAATGATTGCATTTTTTTCTTCCCTAGTCATAGTTTAATCTTGGTTAAGCATGTTTAGTCAATTGCTTTGGCATCCACCTTGATTCCGGGACTCATGGTACTGGAGAGGTAGATACTCTTAATATAGGTCCCTTTGGCCGCGGCGGGTTTCAGTTTGTTGATCATACTGATAAACTCCTGGGCATTCTCCGTGATCTTTTCCGCCTCGAAAGATACTTTTCCGATGGCGGCATGGATAATACCGTATTTATCTACCTTAAAATCAATCTTACCCTGTTTGACCTCTTTCACTGCTTTTCCCACATCCATGGTAACGGTACCACTTTTGGGGTTGGGCATGAGGCCGCGCGGTCCCAGGATCCTTCCCAATTGTCCAACCTTGCCCATCACGGGGGGCATGGTGATGATCACATCCACATCGGTCCATCCTCCCTTGATCTTGTCGATGTATTCATCCAGCCCGACATAATCGGCGCCGGCAGCTTTGGCCTCTTCCTCCTTGTCGGGAGTGCAGAGCACCAGTACTTTGGTTTGCTTGCCGGTACCGTGCGGGAGGGTGACTACACCGCGGACCATCTGGTTCGACTTTCTCGGGTCAACACCTAAGCGCACATCAATATCTACCGATGCATCGAAACGGGTGGTGGTCACTTCCTTCACCAGTTCGGCTGCCTCGGATAGTTTGTATGGTTTCCCAGGTTCAAACTTCTCAAGAGCTTTCTTTCTGTTTTTTGTCAGTTTACTCATCTTACTCTTTTCTTTATTGGTTTCCCGGGAACTCACCTTTGACGGTAATTCCCATACTCCGTGCAGTTCCGGCAACCATTCTCATGGCCGACTCCACCGTAAAGCAGTTCAGATCCGGCATCTTTGCCTCGGCAATGATGCGTATCTGATCCCAGGATAAACTGGCTACCTTATTACGATTGGGCTCGGGTGAGCCGGATTTGAGCTTTGCCATTTCCTTCAGTTGGACGGCAACAGGGGGTGTCTTGGTGATAAAATCAAACGACTTGTCACTGTACACCGTGATCACCACCGGAATCAACTTCCCGGCCATTTCCTGCGTGCGGGCATTGAACTGTTTGCAAAAGTCCATGATGTTCACGCCTTTTGCACCCAATGCCGGCCCGACAGGAGGAGACGGGTTGGCCGCACCTCCACGGATTTGCAATTTAATAATTCCTGCGACTTCTTTTGCCATAATTCAGGATTTCTACATTCTTGTTATCAATCAACACCAGCTTGCGGTTACTCAGGAAGCATTATATTTTATCATAACCCAGGCTGATTTCTTATATTTCATCTTATTCCTTCTCTACCTGCATAAAACTCAGTTCGAGAGGAGTCTTTCTTCCGAAAATCTTCACCATCACTTTCAGTTTCTTCTTTTCTTCGTTCACCTCTTCGATCACCCCTGTGAAGCTGTTGAACGGTCCGTCGATGACCTTGACCGTTTCGCCGACAAAAAAGGGCACGTTGATCTCTTCTTCACTGCTGGCCAGCTCATCCACCTTGCCCAGGATGCGGTTCACCTCGGCCGGCCTGAGCGGTACGGGAGTCCCTCCTTTTTCTTCTCCGAGGAAGCCGATTACATTGGGCACATTGGACAGAATATGAGCCACTTCCCCCACCAGGGTAGCCTCCACCAGCACATAGCCGGGAAAGAAGTTCAGCTCCTTGCTTATTTTTTTCCCCGCACGGATCTGATATACCTTCTCGGTGGGGATCAATACCTGGGAAACGTAATCTTCAAGGTGACGATTGGCGATCTCGCTCTCGATATATTCCTTCACCTTTTTTTCTTTCCCGCTGATCGCACGCAGCACATACCATTTCTTCTCCTGCTCAGCCATAGTATTTCCGGTTCAACAAAGCCTAATAAAAAAGCCCGTACACGAAATTCATTATATGTTGGAATGCAAAGTCAAAGACCCATATTACGAGAGCCAGAATAGTACCTGCCACCATTACCACGATAGCGCTGTTCTGCAACTCATTCCATGTAGGCCATGTCACCTTGTGCACCAGTTCGTTGTAGGACTCAGAGAAAAAAGACTTTAAATTCATCTTATCTGTTTTTCCTCGTTAAAACAGGCCGGTCTGTGTCGGGATGGCTTCATCCTGTGCGGACAGGTCTATTTAATAATCTGAAAAATTAGCACGGGAGGAGCGACTCGAACGCCCGACACCTGG
>CAZYPI010000058.1:8296-14024 GCA_964649335.1 uncultured Rikenellaceae bacterium
CCTGGTTTTGGAGACCAGTGCTCTACCAACTGAGCTACACCCGTGTCAACATCTCAAAAACAGGGGCGGGGCCCCTGCCGTATTATTCGATTATTTCGGTTACCTGTCCGGCGCCGACTGTCCTGCCGCCTTCGCGGATGGCGAAACGCAGTCCTTTATTCAGAGCTACGGGATAGATCAACTCAACGCTGATGGTGACGTTATCACCAGGCATGACCATTTCTGTTCCTTCGGGAAGGGTGATCTCACCGGTAACGTCCAGGGTCCGCAGATAAAACTGGGGACGGTATTTGTTATGGAACGGAGTGTGCCGGCCGCCTTCTTCTTTTTTCAGCACATATACCTCGGCTTTAAACTTGGTGTGCGGGGTGATGGAACCGGGTTTGGCCAGCACCATTCCTCTCTTGATCTCTTTTTTGTCCACACCACGGAGCAGCAGACCCACGTTGTCGCCGGCTTCTCCTTCGTCGAGGATCTTACGGAACATTTCCACTCCGGTGACCACCGTTTTGCGTTTGTTGGCACCCAGTCCGATCATTTCCACTTCGTCGCCCGTGTGGACGATGCCGGTTTCGATCCTGCCGGTAGCCACGGTGCCGCGGCCGGTGATGGAGAAAACGTCCTCGACGGGCATCAGGAAAGGCTTGTCCACGTCACGCGGAGGAACGGGTATGTATTCGTCTACGGCAGCCATCAGTTCACGCACTTTTTCTTTCCATTTCTCATCTCCCTGCATGGCACCCAGGGCGGAACCACGGATCACGGGGGTGTTGTCACCGTCATAACCGTAGAAATCCAGCAGCTCACGTACTTCCATTTCCACCAGCTCGATCAGCTCTTCATCGTCCACCAGGTCCACCTTGTTCAGGAAAACCACGATCTTGGGCACGTTCACCTGTCTGGCCAACAGGATGTGCTCGCGGGTCTGGGGCATGGGGCCGTCGGTGGCGGCCACTACCAGGATCGCACCGTCCATCTGGGCAGCACCCGTAACCATGTTCTTCACATAGTCGGCATGACCCGGACAGTCAACGTGTGCATAGTGCCTGTTCTCCGTTTCATACTCTACGTGAGCCGTGTTGATGGTAATGCCTCTTTCCTTTTCTTCAGGGGCATTGTCAATGGAATCAAAGTCCTTCACCTCGGCCAGCCCTTTTTCGGACAGCACCATGGTGATGGCGGATGTTAATGTGGTCTTGCCATGGTCAACGTGACCGATGGTGCCAATATTAACATGAGGTTTCGTCCGTTCGAATTTTTCTTTAGCCATAATTAAAAAAATTAAATGTTCAATTAAATCTATTCTTCTTGTTTAGTTACAAATAAAAAAATTTGAGCCAATGACGGGAATTGAACCCGTGACCTCATCCTTACCAAGGATGCGCTCTACCACCTGAGCTACATCGGCTTCAACAGAGCGGGAGACGGAACTCGAATCCGCGACCCTCAGCTTGGAAGGCTGATGCTCTACCAACTGAGCTACTCCCGCAATCATTAATCTCATTAAAGAACCTCGATGGTCGGCCGCAGATTGCGTTTCCCATCTCCTCCGGCTTTTCCTGAGAAAAAACAGCCGGAAAAAAGTGGGGAGAGCAGGATTCGAACCTACGAAGGCATTCGCCAGCAGATTTACAGTCTGCCCCAGTTGACCGCTTTGGTATCTCCCCAATTTCTTTCTCCGTGTCACGGAGCCGATGGAGGGATTCGAACCCACGACCTGCTGATTACAAATCAGCTGCTCTGACCAACTGAGCTACATCGGCCTGTCAAAGAACTCTGATAATCAGGAGTGCTCTGATAATCAGGATACCCCCAAAAATCGGATTGCAAATGTAGAAAAAAACTATGGATCTAACAAAAATAATACCACAATTTTTTTGCCGTCCTCTCTATACCTTTCTGATTTTTTCTTTCTGCCTGGTAATTTGTTTTTTCAGGGCATCTATGGCCTGGTCGGTGGCTTCTTCAAAACTCTTACACTGTTTCTTGGCGAAAAGGGATGTCCGTGGCATCTCGATCTTGATCTCCGTGATCTTGTTTGCCTGAATATCCGACTTGTCCAGACGCAAAAATATCTCGGCACTGATCATGCTTTCATTCAGTTGTGAAAGTTTTTGCATTTTGGCTTCAATAAAATCCAGCAGCTTCTTGTCTGCATTAAACTTCAACGAATGAATCTGTATATTCATAATTTGCCCTCCTTTTTATTGTGCTCGTGGATGAGCTTGTTTATATATGTTTCTTAGTTTTTCAAATGTACTGTGTGTATATATCTGTGTGGCCGATAGGTTGGCGTGGCCCAGCATCTCTTTGATGGCGTTCAGATCGGCACCCCTGTTCAGCAGATGTGTGGCAAAGGTGTGGCGCAACACATGCGGGCTTTTTTTCGACAGCGTGGTGACCAGCCCCAGATATTTATGGACAACCCGGTAGATCAGCTTCGGATAAACAGGCTTTCCCCCGTCTGTGAGGAACAGGTGTTCCGTGCCGGGAAAAGCTTCTCTTTTCTTCTCCAGGTAGCCCTGCAGGTCCCTTTCTAGCTCTGCCGTAACGGGTACCTCTCTCTGCTTGTTTCTTTTTCCCGTCACCCGGATCACATGATCGCCCGGCCGCACATCGCTCTCTTTCAACCCGGCCAACTCAGCCCTCCGTATTCCGGTTTCATACAATACTTCAATGATCATCTTGTTTCTCAGCCCCCTGAGGTCCTCTCCGAAATCAAACTCGTCCAGAAGATAGTTGATCTCTTTTTCTCTCACGAAAACAGGCAGAGGCTTTCCCGTTTTCGGCCCTTTGACGGCTCCGGCCACATCTGTGGCCAGGCCTTCGCGTTGCAGGTATCTGAAAAAAGACTTTACCGTGGAAAGTTTCCGGTTTACCGTGCGTGGCGACAATCCCTGCTCCATCAAGGATATGATCCAGTTCCTGATATGGGTGTCTTCAACATCCCGCCATGTCATGGAGTTCTCCCGGAACCGGGTGAAGGCGATAAACTGTTCCACATCCGTGCGGTAGGATTGCACCGTATGGCCGGAATATCGCTTCTGATAGTTTAAGTAATCTATGTATTGGTCTATAATTTGCATTGGTTACGGGACTGAGGAGTTGAAAAATCCGGAGATAAAAACGTCCCGCACACTTACATAGTTCCTCTAGGCATCGTTCTGTTTTAGTTTTTGAATATATTCCGCATGTTTTTTGACCTCACGCCGCCGTACCGAAGGCTTGATATAAGCCTGACGTTCTCTCAGCTCACGCATGATACCTGTCTTTTCAAACTTACGCTTGTACTTTTTCAAAGCCCTTTCAATGTTTTCACCTTCTTTTACTGGTATTATGATCATAGCCTTTTTTTTAAATGAGCCGCAAAGTTAAATATTGGTTTTTTCATATCAAAATTTATTTGTCATTTCATCGCTTTAACGGGTAATAAATATACGCAATTTTCTCCGGAGAAACAACGGTCATTTGTTAATATTTCTTAAAATATACAATCCTCCGGCTTCCTGACGCGGTCATTATATGTCATTTTTCTCTTACGGTCAGGTATGGGCTGATCTTCCGGAAGGTCTTTTCCGGGATCACGTTGTTTTTCAGCAACAGGCCGGCAGAATCAATATGTCTGCATTGCGAGCGGTAAAAGAGGATGGATTTCGCTTCAAAGGAGGTGAGATAAGGATGTTTTGCCAGGGTCTTTTCCCGGCAACGGTTTATGTTTATTTTTTTGACCAGTGCCGGGTTCACCGTGATCCGGCCTGCCAACTCACGGAAGATATCTTCATGCAGGCCATAAACTTCTAGCAATTGGTCTTTCTTCACAAACCCTCCCAGCAGGGTTCTGTACCTGACGATCCGCCGTGCCAGCACAGGATATATTCCCGGAAGTTTTACAAAGGCAGCGGAATCGGCCCGGTTTATTTCAAGCTTTGTAACCGGATCCCCGGTCTGACTGCCGGAAAGATCATGCTTCTGCCGGATGTTTCCTGTGGATGTCTTTTGCTCTGCGGTATCCTTTTCCGGAGCAGGGACTTCCAGATATCCGGAGATCCTGTTGTACCAGGAGTCGCTCAAACCGTAGATCTTTTTCAGGTCTTCTGTTTTTCTGAACTTCCCCCCTGCATTGAGGTAATGCTTGATCGTCAGGATCAGATGCCGCGGCAGCCCCAACTGTTGCCAGTCCTTCTCATTCATGCGGTTGGGGTCATGCGTTGACAGCACGATCTTTCCTCTTTCGGGGATATTTCCGCCTTCTGCTTTCCGGCCGCCGGCACCGGCAGGGATCGCAATGCTGTCTTTTCCGGGGGTTATGGCCCGGATCAGGGAATCAAACCTGCGGAAATCTTCCGGGGAGGCCGGCCGGTCGTGTCCGGCACGGAACAACAGTCCCGTGGCTGCGACAGTCAGGGCCAACAGGATGATCGATGCGATCCTTTCTCTTCTAGTAAAACGGAAAAGCTCTTTCAAGGCAGACCGGGAAATCAAATTTTATACCTTATTATTATATAGATGATACCCTCTGTTTTGGGAGATATCAGATCCACCCCAGACCGTTGAGGAAAACCAGGGCAATGGCCAGGGGGGCCACATAACGCACCAGGAAAATGAATACCGGCATATAAGCCACCTTCAAAGCCCCTCCGCTGCTGAGTTCGTCCCTGACATTCTCTGTCCCCAAAAACCAACCGACGAAGATCACGATGAAGAACCCACCCACAGGCAAGAGGATATTGGCAGTGGTAAAGTCGAACAGTCCGAAAAAGTTCAGGTTGAACATCTGCAGGCCGGAAAACCATCCCCATGAGCCGGCAGCCAGGATACCCAGCACCCCTACGGTGAGCACGGCCAGGATGGTTGCCGCTTTTCGGGTTATGTTCAGCTCTTCTGAGAAGAAGGCGACAATAACCTCCAGCACGGAGATGGTGGAAGTGAGTGCCGCAATGGCCAGTAAAAGAAAGAAGATGATCGAAAAGATATATCCCCCCGGCATTTCCTGGAAGATCAGGGGCAGCGTCTTGAATACCAGCCCGGTGCCGGCGCCCGGCTCAATGCCGAAGGCAAAAACGGCCGGGAAGATGGCGATGCCGGCCAGCACGGCGATCAGCGTGTCGGCAATGGTTACGTTGACGGCGGCAAAGCCCAGTTTTTCTTTTTTGTTGATATAGGAGCCGTAAGTGATCAGTGTGCCCATGCCTATGCTCAGCGAGAAAAATCCCTGGCCGAGGGCTTCCAGGATGGTCTCGGCCGAGATCTTGGAAAAATCCGCTTTGAACAAAAACTTCATGCCTTCGCCCGCACCCGGCAGAGTGACGGCACGGATGTCCATGATCAGGATCAGCAAAAACAGAAAAGGCATCAGCACCTTGGTGTATTTCTCAATGCCTTTGCGAATCCCGGAGACCACGATCCAGGCCGTCATGAACATGAAAATCAGAAACCACAAAATGGGACGGAAGGTGCCGGCACGGAACGTGTCGAACATCTGGTTGATAGCCCCGGGAGACTTTCCGGCAAAGCCGTTGATAACGGCCTGGTACAGATATTCCAGGGTCCAGCCGGCCACCACGGTATAAAAGGCCAGGATCATGAATGCTGCCACGATACCTATCAGGCCGACCAGATACCACGGTTTGCCGGGGGCGAGTTTTTTGAAAGACCCGTAAGGATTACGCTGTGCCCTGCGGCCGATGGTGAACTCGGACAGCATCACGGGAATGCCGACCATTGCGAC
>CAZYPI010000059.1:0-7579 GCA_964649335.1 uncultured Rikenellaceae bacterium
CATGAATCCCCTTTCATTATAATATTTACATATATCAACTATATTTACATATGTTTTTGGTTTTATCTTTAAAAAAAACAGATCATAAAACAGATATTTCATGTTAATTTATATATGTAAACAGGCCTGTAATTTACATATGTAATTAACGAGATAAACATCCTATAATGTACTATATACCAGTTATATATTAGTAATATTTATACTATTTTTTTAAGTATATTATTTGTTTTAAGCTCAAATATCTGAACGGGAATTAAAAATGATATTTTATAATACTGTATATCTGCCTTATATATAATATTTCTAAAGTTATACTTTCAATACAGTATAAAATCATGATATTATGACTAAATACCCGGTATTACAGCGATAGAAATGAATATATATGAGAAATGGCTTATTTTTAGAAATTCTATTGGATATACATGTGTAACCACGAATATACAAATGTAATTTATTAAAAGTTATAAATGTAAATTGCAAAATGATTACATTTGTAAAATACAGGTAGCGGGAAATATTACTCAAATGGATAGGGATTCTGATATGCAGGAAAGGATCATTTCATTTATGAAGGCAGAAGGGATCGGTTCGGGAGCTCTTGCCGACAGGATCGGTGTACAGCGTTCCGGCCTTTCCCATATTTTATCAGGAAGGAACAAACCCAGTTATGATTTTATATTGAAATTTCTGGAAGCGTTTCCAAATGTAAATGCCGAATGGTTTATCACGGGACGCGGCAAGATGTATAAAGAGAGTGTACAGTCCGAACTCTTTCATGTGGAGCAGGAGCCCGGCAAAGGCCGGAAAGCGCCTCTGCAGGAACAGGAGATGCCTGAAACAGCAAAAAACGTTGCGATAGAGGGTGATAAAGAGGAGAAAGAGCCGGATCATGCGGAAAATGGGGCTTTATCCGGAGATACCGGAAAAGGACATATCGTAAAGATCATGGTGCTGTACGATACGGGGCGTTTTGAAGAATTTGTACCGCACAGGTGACCTTTGCTTTCTCACGGACATTTCTTTTTGATTATCTTTGCGGGTGGTGTGACAGATATAAAAAAATAACCCGTGAAAAAAAAGGTAGAGGATCTGCCGGTTACGGAAAACCGGCGGCTTAACGAGGAATATTATGAATTGGTTCTGCGTTCCGGGGAGGCGTTGCCTGCCATAGCGCCGGGGCAGTTTGCCGAGTTGCGTGTCGATCATGCCCCCCGCACTTTTTTGCGCAGGCCCATCTCTTTTTACGATACAGACCCCAACAGGCGTGAGATAAGGTTTCTGATCCAGGAGGTAGGCGAGGGTACCCGTCAGCTGGCCCGCTTACAGCCGGGGGATCTGCTGAATGTGATCTATCCGCTGGGACATCCTTTTTCGGTGGTGCCGGGCAGCCGTTTTCTGCTGGTGGCCGGGGGCGTGGGCATAGCGCCCATGTTGCTGTTGGGCCGCAAGCTCAGGGAAGAGGGGAAGACGCCTGTTTTCCTGTTCGGTTTCCGTTCGTCGCGGCAATGGTTTGATCTTACCCGTTTTGAGGGGCTGGTAGAGGTGCACATCACCACCGAGGACGGCAGTCTGGGAGAGCAGGGACTGGTCACTGGCCATCCCGTAATAAAAACGGAACATTTCGACGGCTATTATACCTGCGGACCCGAACCGATGATGAAGGCGGTGGCGGCCCTGGCTGACGGCCGCGACACGTTCTGTGAAGTGTCTCTGGAAAATACCATGGCCTGTGGTTTCGGGGCCTGTCTTACGTGTGCCCAGCCCACGGTCCACGGTATGAAAATGGTCTGTACGGACGGTCCTGTCTTTAATACAAAAGAGCTGTTATGGTAGATTTGCATGTCAATATAGGAAATCTGACCCTGAAGAATCCCGTGACCACGGCCTCGGGGTGTTTCGGGTACGGATCGGAATATGATGATTTCATGGATATCTCCCGTCTGGGGGCTGTTTTTACGAAGGCCGTGACGGGTGAGAACAGGGAGGGAAACCCCTATCCCAGGATGGCGGAAACCCCTTCGGGGATGCTCAACTCCGTGGGCCTCCAGAACAAAGGAGTGGATTACTTCATCCGGCATATCTATCCCTCTCTTTCCCGTTATGATACGGTATTTATCGCCAATGTTTCCGGTTCCACCCTGGAGGAATATGTGATGGTAGCTGAAAAGATCAACGATCTTGCCGGTATCCCTGCCATCGAACTGAATATCTCCTGTCCGAACGTGAAAAAAGGAGGCATGGTCTTCGGTACCAACCGGGCGTCGGCCTCGGAAGTGATCAGGAAAGTGCGGCAAGTGTATAAAAAGACGCTGATTGTAAAACTTTCCCCCAATGTCACTTCCATTCCGGAGTTTGCCAAAACGGCGGAGGATGCCGGTGCCGATGCTGTTTCACTGATCAATACTATTTTAGCCATGGCCGTTGATGCCGAAAAACGAAAGCCGGTTCTGGCCACCGTGACGGGAGGGCTCTCCGGTCCGGCGGTCAAGCCCGTGGCCCTGCGGATGGTGTGGGAGGCGTATCATTCCGTCGATATTCCGGTGATCGGCATCGGCGGGATCCGTTCCGCCGCCGATGCCATAGAATTCCTGCTGGCAGGGGCCACGGCCATACAGGTGGGCACCTTCAATTTTATTGACCCGGCGGGATCCCTGAAAATACTTGAGGGCATTACAGAATATATGGAAAGGCATCATTTCTCGTCACCGGCAGAGATTACCGGCAACCTGGAGATGCCGGAAGGATTCGAGCGCTTCCGTCCCAAAACTTTTTAGGAATGATGAACGGTGAATGTTGAAGGATGATCTTCGGGTTCGCCGTTCAACATTCACCATTCACCGTTCACCGTTCAAAAAAGTAAACGGCCGGCAATCTTATTACCGACCGTTTAACCAGGCACATAGGAGAGAGAGAGTCTTATGAAGGTCGAAGGTTGAATGGTGAAGGGTGAACGGGCATAAGGGTTGTTGTGTTAATTGTGGATATTTAAAAAATCGTAGTCAGCTATCTCTTTTTTTTTGTCGGGGATCATGGCATATTGTTCGTCATGCTGGCTGAGGTCGAGGCCCATGATCTCACTGCGGGGGGACACCCGCATGGGTATAAGTTTATCGGTCAGCCAGTAAAGAGCCAGCGAGCCTCCGAAACTGAACACACCGACGATCACCAGGGCCAGGAGATGCATCAGGAGGGTATGGACATGGCCGTACACCAGTCCCACATTCATGGCAAACACGGCGGTGAGCAGCATGCCGACGATCCCCCCGACGCCGTGGGTGGGAAACACATCCAGTGCATCATCCAGGGAGGATTTGTCTTTCCAGTGTACGGCGATATTACTTACGACAGCCGTCAATGAGCCGATAAAGATGCTGGATCCTACGGAGACGAAACCCGCCGCCGGGGTGATGGCTACCAGTCCCACCACGGCTCCCACGGCTGCTCCGATAGCGGAGGCTTTTTTCCCGCGCAGACGGTCGAAGAATACCCAGGTGATCATGGCGGCCGCGCCGGCCATATTGGTGTTCATAAAAGCCACCACCGACAGGGAGGAAGCATTCAGGGATGAGCCGGCATTGAAGCCGAACCAGCCGAACCACAGCATGCCCGTACCCAGCAATATGAAAGGAATATTGGCCGGGCGGTGAGGTTTTCCGGCCTCCGTACGGCGGCCCAGGAAAATAGCTCCCGCCAGGGCGGAGAACCCTGCCGACATATGGACGACAGTTCCTCCTGCAAAATCCAGTACTCCCATATTGTGCAAAAAACCGTTCGGATGCCAGGTCCAGTGAGCCAGCGGAGCATAAATGAATACTGTAAAAAGAACCATAAAAAGCAGGTAACCGCTGAATTTCACTCTCTCGGCAAAAGAGCCGGTGATCAGTGCCGGGGTGATGATGGCGAACTTCAACTGGAACAGAGCAAACAGTGCCAACGGGATGGTGGGGGCCAGCAACGGGTCCGTGCCGAAACCTACATTCCGGAACATGAAATAGGTAAACGGATTGCCTATCAGTCCGGTGCCTTCACCTCCGATGCTTTTGCCGAAAGCCAGGCTGAAACCCACAAACACCCAAACCATACTGACGACACCAATGGCGATAAAACTCTGCAACATGGTAGAGATAACGTTTTTGGAACGGACCATGCCTCCGTAAAAGAAGGAGAGTCCCGGGGTCATGAACAGCACCAAGGCGGTTGCCGTCAGCATCCAGGCCACATCGGAAGCAGAAATATTCGGATCATTGAGCTTTCCGAAGTTGTCAAAATGCAGTGCCCCTAATACGGCCATGGCCAGCATGGCCAGTGAGAAGATGATCCATTTTTGTTTTCTGATCATGGTTAAAAAAATTTATCGGTTATGCATTTATGGGAGATTTGACCCGTATATCTTCCACATGTTTTTCATGATGGTCGGCCACGCGGCCCGACGGGTCGGTGTTGGCCTGCCATTTGGGGATCCATTTCACTACGGTGTGAGCGGCGCCTTCCTCCGGAAAGTGTTTTTCAAACAGTTGCCGGAAAAGGAAAGCCTCTTTGGTATCCGGCGTATTGTAGGGATAGAGAACGGATGCCCGGGAGAAGTCGCTGTCTGAGACGGTTTTTTCGGCATATTCCACCACGCTGTCTATCCAGTTGTAGCCCACGCCGTCGCCGAACTGTTCTTTTTGGCGCCACAAAATATGTTCCGGCAGCCAGGGATCAGCGGGGGTGTCAAACGCTTTGCGCAGGACATATTTCTCCTGTTTGTTCACCGAGCGGTCCGGACGTTTTTCAGACGGAAGGATGCGCATGGCCGTATCCAGGAAGGCCAGGTCGAGGAAAGGCACGCGGGCTTCTATGCCGTGGGCCATGGTGGACTTGTCTGCCCGCAGGCAGTCGGCGGTGGAGAGACGCATCACCCGGCGGACGGTCTCTTTCTGAAATTCCTCATCGGAGGGAGCGTTGTGAAAATAAAGATATCCTCCGAAGATCTCGTCGGAGCCTTCGCCCGAGAGCACCACTTTTATTCCGGCTTCGCGGATGGCTTTGGAGAGAAAATACATCGGCGTGGCGGCACGTACCGTCGTGACATCATAGGTTTCCAGGTGCCAGATCACTTTTTCCAGTGCCGCCAGTCCTTCTTCGATGGAAAAGATCACCTCATGGTGGATGGTGCCCAGAAAAGCGGCTACTTCGCGGGCGGCGACCATGTCCGGTGCTTCTTTACTGATGCCGACAGAAAAAGAGTGCAGGGGTTTTCCGGAGGCCTCCATGAGGCGTTTGGTAATGGAAGCCACCAGGCTGGAGTCGAGTCCGCCCGACAGCAGGACGCCCAGGGGGACATCGCTCATCAGTCTTTTCTTAACAGAAGCTACAAGGGCTTTTCTCAGGCGTACGGGGTCATATTTTTCCACGGCCATGGAAGCATCTTCCCAGCGGGGTCTGAAATAACGTACAAAACCGGTCTCAGGCGTATAGTAATGTCCGGGAGGGAAAGCTTCGGGTTTGATCACATAATCGTGAATAGCTTTCATCTCGGAAGCAAAATACATCCTTCCCTCACGGTCAAAGCCGTAATACATCGGTTTCACGCCGATCGGATCGCGTCCGGCCATGAAACTCTTTCCGTCCATGACGACGAAAGCAAACACCCCGTCCAGGAGGTTGCAGAACTCCGGCCCGAACTGTTCGTACAGGTGTACAATGACTTCGCTGTCGCAGTGGGAGCGAAAGGTATGGTTTTTCAGAACGGTCCTTCTCAGGGTTTCATGGTTGTAAATCTCTCCGTTATGGATCACCCAGGCATCTCCGCATCCCCGGATGGGCTGGCGCCCCGTCTCCAGGTCAATGATGGAAAGCCGTTCGTGGGCTATGACTGATCCGTCAGGAAACACCTGCACATCAAACTCATCCGGACCCCGGTGTTTCATCCTGCGACTCAGTATCCTGATGTCTTCTACCGGTGACGGTCCTGCTATCGAAATAATTCCACACATACTTTGAGGTTTTATGATTACGGAACAAAAATATCGAATTGTTAGAAATATAAGTAAAATATATATGAAAAATTATAAATATTTTGAATTTGGTAATAATTTTTTATAATTTTGATGTATAATATTACGAATCGTTAAATTTAACCTGATTTGGTCATGGAAAATTTACAAATTGACAAACTGGACAAACAGATCCTGGAGATACTGATGACGGATGCCCGGACACCTTTTCTGGAAGTGGCCCGGAAATGCGGGGTTTCCGGCGCGACAATCCACCAGCGGGTGAAGAGTCTGGAGAGGAGAGGCATCATAAAAGGCACCTGTTACGAGGTGGATCCCCGGCAACTGGGATACCGTACCTGTGCTTATATCGGCATATATCTTGAAGAAGCACGTTTGTTCGGTCAGGTGGTGGGACACCTGAGAGAGATCCCGGAAATAACCCAGTGTCACTATACCACGGGGGTTTATTCCATATTTATTAAGGTATATACCCGGGACAACGAACATTTGAAGCAGGTGCTGTCAGACAAGCTGCAGGCCATCCCCGGCATTGCCCGCACCGAGACTTTTATTTCGCTGGAAGAGAGTTTTAACCGGCAGGTGGCGATACCATAGATAAGGCTAAAGGCTAAAGGCTAAAGGCAAAAGGGTAAAGGTGAAAGGCTAAAAGAAGAAGTTAGATGGCAAAAGTTCAGGATTCGCGTGAGTCGGATATTTTTTTTATTTTCATGCTTTATTGTTTCACCGGATACAATGACCCCCACCCTCAGTTATCTATAAGATAAAATCCGAAGGGTAAACCTCCCTCCCCCTCGGCGAGGGGGAGGGAAAGAGGGAGGGGGTCAAAAAACAATTTATTGAAAAAGAAAAATAAATAAAATAAATTATAAACACCAGAATATTATGAAAAAACAATTTTTGTTAACGGCTTTTTTGGCCGGTATGGCAGTTATTTCTTACGGTCAGTCCTCATCGTCTTTTGATGATCCCGAATGGGATCAGAGTTGTACCAGCATCATGGTGGGCCGGCAGGCCAGCACCGACGGGTCGGTGATGACCAGTCACACGTGTGATGCGTATTACCGCACGTGGGTGGATTTTGTTCCTGCCAAAGAACACAAAGAGGGGGAGATGCATCCGGTGTATAAAGGAACGCTGCATACTTCTTCGGCCTGGAGCAGGGAAGGAGTAAAAAAGGCGGGGGAAATTCCCGAGGTGGCAAAGACCTATGCTTACTTCAATACGGCCTATCCCAGTATGAACGAAAAGCAGCTGGCCATTGGCGAGACGACCTTCGGCGGGTTGCGTTCCCTGCATAATCCCGACGGTATGTTTCTGATCGAAGAGCTGGAGCGGGTGGCCCTGGAGCGTTGCACCACGGCCCGGGAGGCGATCCGTCTGATCGGCGAGCTGATCAAAGAATACGGCTACGGCGATTACGGTGAGTGCATCACCCTGGCCGACCCCAAAGAGGTATGGCAGATGGAGATCGTAGGGGAGGGACCTGATAAGATAGGAGGGGTGTGGGCGGCACAGCGCATTCCGGACGACCATGTGGGCATTGCCGCCAATATCTCCAGGATCGGGAAAAT
>CAZYPI010000059.1:7589-13924 GCA_964649335.1 uncultured Rikenellaceae bacterium
CAACCTGAAGGATAAAGACCATTTCATGGCTTCGGACAATGTCTTTGAGGTGGCCCGCAAGCTGAAGCTGTGGGACGGTAAAAAACCGTTTAAGTTCTGGAAAGCTTACGGGCACACGAAGAAACCCTTTTCCATACGGGAATATTATGTCCTGAGCACCCTGGCTCCCTCGCTGCATCTGAGTTATGATGCGGAGGAGCTGCCTTTCTCGGTAAAACCCGATAAGAAGGTGGATATACGTCAGGTGCTGGCGTTTTTCAGGACCACGTACGACAGTACCCAATGGGAGATGATCCGCAACCTGAAGGTTCCGTACCGTCACCGTAACGACAGCGGCCGGATGGTTGTAGACACCATCATCAGTCCGGCGGCCCATCCCTGGCTGGCCCGTGACAAAAGGGCTTTGCTGAACGCCCTGAAACCGGGGGTGGTAAAGCGCGACCGGCCCATCGCGGTGCAGTATTGTGCCTATTCGTGGATTGTACAGTTGCGTGACTGGCTGCCCGACGAAGTGGGAGGGCGCATGTGGTTCGGACTGGATATACCGAAGCTGGGTGCCCGCATTCCCATTTATGCAGGAAACCTGGGTGTGCCCGAAAGCTTTAGGCTGGGAGGAGAAGACCATTTCAGCCGTGAATCGGCGCTGTGGGCTTTCCGGCGGGCCAACAGACTGGCACTGGTCAAATGGGGCGAAGGGAAAAAGGTGATAGAACCGGTGGTAAAAGAGTATGAAGATAAGGCCTTTGATGAACTGGAATTTATCGAATCCCGGGCGTTGCAACTGGTGGCACAGGACCGGCAAAACACGCTGAAGGGCCAACCCACGCAGGAGGCACGGCAATACCTGACCCGCTATTCCAATGACTTTGCCCGGGCCGTGGTGACCCGCTGGTGGGAGCTGGGCGATGAGCTGTGGGTGAAGTTCAGATGGAGCTTTTAAAAAGGTTGAAGGATGATGCTTGATGCTTGAAGGAAGAAGGAGGGTGCCGGGTGCCTGGAGGAAGAAGGACGAAGGTTTAATTATTTTTATTATTTTTGTCATATCAAAGCAGGGATGATGAAGAAAGTGGTTTTGACAGCGGTGGCTTTGCTGATGATGACGGGCGTTTATGCCCAGATTCCGTACCTTCATTACCCGGATGCTTACTATTTTCCGGCGCCGGGGCCGGAGAAGTATTATCTGGACAATCACCGGAAGGAAAAGAAGCAACGGGAAGACAAGCAGCCCGGCATCCGTTACGGCATCAATGTGGGGACGAGTTTCATGAGCTTCGGCGGCAGCCGTTTCTTTTCTTCATACGTAGCTCCCTCATTCAGTTATTCTTTTTCCCCTAAGTTCTATGTCAGCGGCGGGATAATGTTTGAGCATATCTTTCCGGCCGGCGGGAGTTATATACCGGAGCCCGGCAGGAACGGTTTTTATGCGCCCATGAACAATGTGGTGATATACGGGCAGGGCACCTATTTTGTCCGGCCCAATCTCTCGCTTACGGGAACGATTGTTAAGAACCTGAACCAAAACCGTAATCTTTCGCCCTTTTACCGGAACTACACTCCCGACAGTTATTCCCTGCGGCTGAACTACCGTATTTCCGACCATTTCTTTTTCGGGGCGGAGTTCCGCTACTCCGAGCCGGCTGCTTACAGTCCTTTCTATCCGATGAACATGTCTCCGTACGGGGGATTCTATCCTTATTCCCCTTATTGATGTAGCGGTATGAATCTTTTGTTCATCTCGCTGGCTCCGGTCTTCATTATCCTTTTCTATATCTATTTCCGGGATAAATATGAAAGGGAACCTTTTTCCATGATTCTGAAAGCTTTGCTTATCGGCGCCTTTCTTCCGTTGCCGGTGATCTTTACGGAGAGGATGCTGGCACTCCCTGCCGGGAATATGTCTTTCTATCCTCAGATAGCGTGGACCTCTTTTGTGGTGGCCGGTTTTACTGAAGAAGGATTCAAGTTTCTGGCTTTTCTTCTGATCATCTGGCGCAATGTTTATTTCAATGAGAAATTTGACGGCATTGTTTATGCCGTGTTTATCTCCATGGGGTTTGCCGGTGTAGAGAATATACTGTATGTTTACCGGGGAGGCAATGAAGTGGCTTTGGCCAGAGCACTTACGGCCGTGCCGGCACATGCCCTGTTCGGGGTGGTCATGGGATATTACCTCGGTCTGGCGAGGTTTTATCTTCTGAAAAGGAAAGAATATATGGTGAAAGCGCTGATCTATCCCCTCCTGCTTCACGGTTTTTATGACTTTGTCCTCCTGTCACAATACCACTTGCTTTTGCTGTTCTTTGTGCCGTATATGATCTGGCTCTGGGTCGGCGGATCGAAGAAAATCAGGGCACTGTCGGATGCTTCGTTTTACAGGAATGATCTTTTTTGAGGAGAGGAGATAAACACTTATGGAACGTTTTGTTCTGCTGATAAAGAAACACAAGGTCTTCGGTTATCTTTTCCTGCCCTATTTTGTGGATTATGAAAAGAAAGAGGAAAAGTATGTCATCAACCGGAGAATATTGCCCGGCCATCCAGACCCGGCGGCGGAGCGTTTGCCGGAGACAGTCCGCAAGATCATAAGGATAACGGGAGAATACGAAGACCATGAGATCAAAAAGCTGTTTCACAAAGATCCCCGGATCAATCTGAAAGATTTTTTTCAATCGCTCGATGAGAAAAGAGTAAAGGATTTTATCAGGCCCTACATCGAAAAAAGACTTGTGGAGATCGTGAGATTGCTGAGAAATACGGATATTGAAATCTTCCTTCACCAGACGGCTTCTGCCGGTATCTACCACGAGGACCGGATCGTACCCGAAACGGACAGGGTGTCTGTGGAGTTTCATTTCATCAGAAAAGGGGAGGGGACGGAATATTTTATTTCTCTCAGGAAAGATGAGCGGGAAATACATCTCAAGGATAAATCCCATATCATCCTGGCCGACAAGCCCTGTGTTTTGTTGATGGAAGGGCGGCTTTATTTTCTCGAAGAGGTGGAAGGAAAAAAGCTGAAACCTTTTTTTTCCAAAGAGACGATTCATATCCCCCTGCAGGTGGAGCGGAAGTATTACCGCACTTTTATCCGGGAAACGCTCCTGCACTACCGGGTGAGTGTGGAAGGGTTTGCAGTGGAAGACCGTTATCCGGAGCCCGTGCCCGAATTGACGCTGGAAACGGGCCTGGATGGGCTGTTGACAGGGGTGTTGTCTTTCAGATATGATGAGATTGTAGTGAGTCCAAACGAACCCCGGAAGGTGTTTGCCGTCTTTGATGAAGGAAAAGACCGCCAATACCGGTTTACAAGAATATTTCGCAACGAAAAAAAAGAGTCCGGGTATGTTCAGACACTCGGAAAACTGGGGTTTGAAGAGGATATACCCGGCATTTTTCTTCCTGCCGGAGCCTCTGACGACCCGGTTGAACAGCATTATACTATGGTGACCCTGCTGGGTAGTGTCGCGGATTTTCTGCGGCAAAAGGGGTTTGTAATCATCAGAAAGACCGGCAAGGAGTATTTGCTTGAACCGGTGGAGATCAGTGTAGAGCCGGAGGTACATGAAAGCGACAGACATTTCATCGACTGGATAGATTTGCGTGCGGAGGTACGTTTCGGGTCCTATACGATCCCTTTTTTACGGCTGAAGGATCATATTCTCAACAAGATCAGGGAATATGTACTGCCGGACGGCTCCATTGCCGTGATCCCGGAGGAGTGGTTTGCCGAATATGAGGATCTGCTGCAATTCGGCGAGGCAGGAGGCAACCGCCTACGCATCCGGAAACATCACCTGCCGTTGCTGCAAAAAAATCCGGCGGCCGCCGCTAACCGGAAAATACGTGATCGCATTGTATCGATGCTGGAAACGGGGCGGGAGGCATTTGACCTGCCGGAAAAGTTCCGTGCCGTCATGAGGCCTTATCAGCGAAAAGGATATGGATGGATGATGAACCTGCGCAGGCATGGTTTCGGGGGATGTCTGGCTGATGATATGGGCCTGGGAAAAACGATCCAGTCCATCGCCCTGCTATGTAAAGTAGCAGAAACGGAGCGTAAAGAGCGGAGTTCTCCCCCCGCAGAAACCGGGAAAGGCGGGGTAGAGGCGGTACAGCTAACTTTGTTTGAAGAAAAGACCCCGGAGGAAGAGGCATCCGGCCCTGCCGGAAAGGTATTGTCTCTGGTGGTGGTTCCCAAGTCGCTTATTTTCAACTGGGTGGAGGAGATCAACCGTTTTGCGCCGGATCTGCGCATCCTGGTGTATGCCGGGGCGGACCGGGAAAAATATTTTGAATATTTTGATCTTTATGATGTCATCCTGGTTACCTACGGCCTGTTGCGCCGGGATATCCCTCTTTTTTCAGGTATCCGTTTCGATCTGGTGATCCTGGATGAAAGCAGGTACATCAAAAACCCGGACTCACTTATTTTCAAGGCAGTCATGCAGTTGCAGGCTACCCAGAAGATGGTTCTTACAGGCACGCCGGTAGAGAATTCGCTCACCGACCTGTGGGCACAGATGCACTTTGTCAACCCGGGGTTGCTGGGTAGCTACCGTTTTTTTCAGGATAAGTTTGTAAACCCCGTCGAGAAACAGCAGGATGAAAAATCACTGCAAAAGCTCCGGTTGCTGATCCGGCCTTTCCTGTTGCGCCGCACCAAGGAGGAAGTGGCCTCCGATCTTCCCAACCTGACCGAACAGCGTATCTTTGCCGAGATGAGTGAGGCTCAGTATCGTTTTTATGAGGAAGAAAAGGCAAAAGTGCGTAATGCCGTACTGAAGCTCATCCGGGAAGGAAAAGATGCCGGCATCATGATCCCAGTGCTGCAGGGACTGATGCGTCTACGCCTGGCGGCCAACCACCCGGTACTGGTGGATTCTGCCTATCAGGGCGATTCCGGGAAGTTTGAGGAAGTGATGGAAATGATCCGCACCGTGACCAGCGAAAGACACAAGGTGCTGGTTTTTTCCTCGTTTGTGAAGGTGCTGGAGCTGTTCAGACAACAGTTGCAGCAGGAGGGTATCGCTTTTGTTATGCTGACCGGCAGCACCTCCCAGGCCGGAAGGAAACAAGCCGTAAACACCTTTACAAAAGATGAAGAAATGCGTGTTTTTCTTATCTCGGTGATGGCCGGAGGCTTCGGTCTGAACCTGATGGCCGCCGATTATGTGATCATTCTGGATCCCTGGTGGAACCCCGCTGTGGAAAAACAGGCCATCGACCGGACGCATCGCATCGGACAGACCCGAAAGGTGATGGTGTACCGGATGGTCAGCAAGGAGAGCATCGAGGAGAAGATCATGAAGTATCAGCAGCGCAAAGCGCGTCTCGCTGCCGATATCCTGCAGACGGAAGAATCGTTACTGAAACAGCTCAGCAAAGAAGAGATAGCCGGTTTATTCGAGTAAGCCTGAACGTTTTTTGACAGTCAGGGACTGTTATTCCCTTTTTCCCGGAGCAGTTCGTCCAGTAAACGCCGGATTTTTCGGGAGTTCCATTTGCTGGCTCCTTTGTGTTTCAGGACGATGTTACCGCGGGAATCCACGATAAAAGTGGTGGGAATGGAGTTGGTGCTAAACACCTCCGGAGCTTCATATTTCTGGAGATACACCGGAAAGGTATAATGGTTGTCCCGGATAAAGTTCCGGATGCTTCCGGGGTTGTCATGAACTATCATCAGAAACCGCACCTTGTCACCATAATCATCATAAAGCTTTTGTATGGACGGCATTTCCGCACGGCAGGGAGGGCACCAGGTGGCCCACAGGTTGATGAACAAAACCTCGTTTCTGAACCGGTCCAGTTTCACAACGGAACCGTCCATTTTTTCCAGAGGCCACTGAAAGTCTTTGTCCGAAACTTTTTGGGTGGGGGCTGTGGATATCTTTTTCAACGGAGGGTGCAGCACCGCTCTCATGAAAAACGGCAATACCGTTTTTCTGGTGCCCGGAATCAGGAAAGAGAGAATGATCAGGTAGAAAAGAAAATCCAGGATGATGGAAACGGTTTTTCTTTTTTTGAAATAATTTTTTACTTTCTCTTGCAGCTTGGTCATATTGTTCATTTATGTCCGTATAAAAATCGTTTTGCAAAGGTGTGTATTTTTTACAAAATGGTTTTTTTGAGATAAATAAGATTCCCTGCGGGGATGGCCTCCAGGACATAGGGAAAGCGGCCGGGCTGCATACACAGGTGGTAATCTTCTTCGGGGGAGTTTGGGTTGCCGGGATCGAAAAAACGGGCACCCGTGCCTGTTCTGATCTTATTGGACATGGTTGGGAAATCAGGTTCCTGGCCGGTGAGCAGGGCACGGATGTAGCCGGCACAGTGGC
>CAZYPI010000060.1:0-13663 GCA_964649335.1 uncultured Rikenellaceae bacterium
TCCGCGCTTTACGTATCGGCCGGTTGATCTCCCCCTGGTCGAAGTTGATAAAACTCCCGTCACGGAACCGGAACTTCTGGTTCAGTGTAGCCTCTCCCTCATGTGTCTGCGACCATGCCGGAAACAACATGAATAACAACACAATGGTCATGATCTGCGCCTTTGCCGGTCTCTTCATGGCTTTCTCCTCCCTCGTTCTCTTTCCTTCGCTATAAAATAATGAAAAATTCCTCTTAATTGGAACAAATATCATACCTTAAACGTTAAAAAAAATGTATTTTTAATCCGTTAAAGTTAAAACTTTTTCAAGCGGAGAAACAGCGTGGCATCAATAAATAATTTTTTAGATTTTTTTTCATTCGACAGCCGGGAGGAATTTCCGGAAGAAATACGGGGAAAGATCGCTCTGGTCAACTTTTTTTCTTCGCTGGCTTTGCTGTTTGCTCTTTTGTTTGGTTTTTTGAGTCTGGTATCGGATAAAAGATTCATTTACCCCACCTTATTTGCGCTGGGCCTGTTTCTGTTGTTCATGATAAACTTTCTGGCTTTAAAAAAACACAAGAACCATAATATATTTTTCTACCTCTATCTTTTTCTCACCTTTTTTGTTTTTCTGGCACCGCTGGTTTTTTTCAATACCGGCTCCGACACCCTTATATGGCTTGTCATCCTGCCGCCTATGACTTTGTATCTTCTGGGGATAAAAAAAGGAACACTGACCTGCGGTATATTTTTCGTCCTTCTGGCAGCAATGTTTTTTATTCCGGGTTTGATCCCGGAGGCATTCAGCAATTATTCTCCGTCTGTCAGGATTCAATTTCTTATGGTTTTTCTGTTCCTTTATATTGTCAGCGCCCTGTACATTAACTACCTCAACCGCTCTTTGGAGATGCTGAAAAAATCCAATGAGTTCATTCTCCGGGAAAATGAAAAAAGAGACAAGTTCCTTACCACCCTCTCTCATCAAATCCGTACCCCCTTAAATGACATAGTGGCTTTTGAAAATATTCTGAAAAAAATATCGGTACATCCTGAAGACAGGGAATTGTTCGAGATGATCCTGGCTTCAACCAACAATCTGATACATGTGGTTGAATCCATCACCGAGTCGGGCAGTTTCAATCTTGCAGACAAAAAAGTATCCGAACAACCTTTTGTCCTCTCCGAGATTCTGGACAATATGGAAGAGCTGCTTAAGAAACAGTACCGGGAAAGACTCAGGATCCGGTTCAGAAAAGAGAATATCGGCCCCGGCACAGTTACCGGTGACAGGATCCTGGTCAAACAGGTGTTCCTCAATATCTTTGAATGCATCACGAGAAACACCCCTGCATACGACACCAATGAAGTGAATGTGGATGTGATGATTGACGAATCGGCCCACAACAACCCTACGCTGAATGCCCGTTTTTTCTGCAAAAGAACAATCTTTAACACCGGGAGGTTCAACAAACTGGTAAAGTTATCCGACCAGGGGGTCCGGGTGATCACCAGCCCCGAGGATTTTCAGTATATCAACCTGCTGTTTGCCCGTAACCTGTGCCATCTGGTCAACGGAAGCCTCTCCCTGCACGACAATGTCAACGGAAGCACACACATCTTCATCAGTATTCCTTTCTCACAGGTGAAAGAAAAACACGGAGAATACAGTTCCGCAGAAACGGCAGAGATCCCTGTAACCTTAAAGAAAGATCTCAAAGAAGCCGTGGTCCTGCTGGCCGAGGACAATCCCATCAACCAGAAAATCGTCAGGATCAGCCTCGATAACTACGTGAAACAGATCGATGTAGCCCAGAACGGTAAAGAAGCCCTCGACCTGTATGGAAAAACAAAATACGATTTTATCCTGATGGATATCCAGATGCCGATCATGGACGGGATCGTGGTGACCCGGAAGATCCGTGAGATCGAGTCCAGCACACATACACACACACCTATCATTGCCATTACGGCCAATGCCATGCTGGGTGACCGGGAGACCTGCCTCTCGGCAGGTATGGATGAATATATCAGCAAGCCTTTCCAGATCGAGGCTCTGGTGAAAAAAATGCAAGACCTGCTTTAACGTTTTTTACTTTTATCAGGTACATCATCCTTTTTTTTCTTCTCCGAAGAAGTTTTTGACCCCCAGGGGTCGATCCCGATAACCAGAACATCATCCACCTGAAACTGATCTCCTTTCCAGTCCTGGAATCTCTCGTGCAGGATATACTGTTGCTGCCACATGGGAAGCTGATGTATCGACAGCAGCAGATGACGGAAACGGCGATACATGAACTTTTTCATAGCCGACCCGCCGAACTGGTCCGGGTAACCGTCCGTGAACAGATAGAGACGGTCTCCCTGCTCCAGCCGGATCTCATGCCTGGTAAATTGTTCCCCTTCTTCCATCTCACCAAAGCCCACCGACATGCGGTCACCCCGGTATTCCTTCAGCGAGTTGCCCCTGATCAGGTACAAAGTATGAAAAGCCCCGGCATACTCAAGGACCATCCGCTCCCTGTCCAGCATGCAAAAACCGATATCCATGCCGTCCTTCAGCAACAGGTCTTCTTCCCCGCGGCTAAAGGTGTTCACGATCCCGTAATTAAGAATATTCAGGATCTCATCGGGATGTACGATCCCCTGATCATTGATGATCTTGTCCAGTATCTCGAAACCGATCATAGACATAAAGGCTCCGGGGACACCATGGCCCGTACAATCGGCTACCGCAAAGAAAATCTTGTTGTCTTTCTCGTTGATCCAGTAAAAGTCACCGCTGACAATATCCCTGGGCAAAAAGAGAATAAACGATTCGGGCAACAGCCGGTGAAAGTAATACTCCGAAGGGAGCAATGCCTGCTGGATCTTCTGGGCATACCGGATACTGTCGGTGAGGTTCTTGTGCATGAAACTCAGACGGTCACGCTGTTTCTGGAGCTTCTGTGCGATCCTTTCTTTTTCTTTCAGCAGCTTATTGGTCTCTGTCAGTGAGCGCGTGCGGTAGTCAATATAGGCAAAGACCAGCCCCAGAATGATCAGGAAGATCACCAGGAAAATAAGATAGATGAACCGGAAGAGGTTTCTGGTACGCAAAGTCAATAATAACTGCGGGACGGACCACTCCCCGCCGGGTCCGGAAGACCGCACAAAGATCCTGTATGTTCTGTTTTTCAGGTCGGTGAGGTACACTTTCTTTTCTCCGGTAATAATATGCCACCGGCCATCATCCCCGTCAATCCTGTACATGATCCGGTTTATCTCCGGCTCTCTGAAATCCAGCGCCTTAAGCTCCAGCTCCACCAGGTTCAGGTTCTCGGACTTTATCGTAATATCCCGCGGGGCCTTCACGGTGTACCACTCTTTGCCGGAAAGATAACGTACCGTCTCAAGGACTACGGCAGGAAAAAGAGCGTGCTTGCGAAGGGTATCGGGATGAAAACCCAGGACAAAACCATCACCACCCAGGAACACTTCTCCCCGCGAAGAGAGACACAACCCTCCCGCAGTAAAATCTCTCCGTCCTGTATTTATAGCAACAAAATCACCGGTAGGGGTGTTATACCGCACCAGACCGTTTCCCGATCCCATCCACAGAGTCCCCCGCCGGTCCATCACTCCGGAAGAAAAGGAAGCATTCGTTTTATTGTCTCCCACGATGAAAAAGTCTGCAGGTTTCACGGTGATCAACCCGGGACCCTCATTGGTCACCGCCCATAAGGTATCCGGAGACGAACCGGCAATGTTGTAGATTTTCATTTCCTCCCCCGGAAACTCTTTGAGAACGATGATCTCCCCAAAAGCAGGCTCGATCCTTCCCAACAGGCAGTCTCCTCCCACCCATATACGCATATCGGGAGCCTGGAAAATCTTATATATTTCCGGAAGATCTCCTGAACGGAACGTGTTCTCCGGGAAAACGTATTTTTTCAGATAATCCAGGTTGCCTGCAAGACGATAAACGACCCCGGCGGAGCCCATCCACAGATCGCCGTCAAAAGTGGTATCCAGGGTAAACACCGGCAACGTATCCGGCAGGCTGATCCCCAGATAATCGCCTGCAGGGACAAAACGTCCCCTCCCTTTGTCAAAGATCTCCAGGCCATTATCCGTCCCTGCCCAGACCAACCCCCTCTTATCCCGGAAAAAACAATTTACTCTTCCCGGGGGAGTTTCTTTTCCGGAGATATCCCTGCCTGCAAAAAAATGGCGGAGTGTTCTGCCGGTGGCCCTGTCCAGCAAAAAGATGCCCTGCTTGACAGTGCCGGCCCAAATACGGTCGTTGTGTACCCATACGGCAGAGACCCCTGCTTTTACGCCCCCGGCACCGACAGACCATAAAGAGAACGGTTCCTGCCTTTTATAGATCTTCACCAGCCCCTGTGGCGTTCCTGCCCACAGGATCCCTGTCCGGTCTCTCCACAGGGCCGTGATCTCCGGGTATTCTGAATCCTGAAGGCTAAAAATCTTATCCGGAGCAGGAGCTCCCTGTCTCCACAGATAAATATCGCCACCGCCGGCCAGCCATATCCTCTCTTTCCCGGGATAACAGGCTGTCATGCCGGCACTCTCCTGCCCTGTGACCCTGATGGCTTCAGACTCTCCGGTAACAGGATCAAATAAAAACAACCCCTGCCCACCGCCGATCAGCAGTTTACCCCGGTCAAAAGCCGGAACAACAAAACGGATCCCCCATGTCCCGGCAATATCATAACGGGCAACGAGCTTCCCGGCAGAGGAGTCCAATACATACAATCTTTCCCCCTTATACAGAAAGCGGGCGTTTTCAGGTACCGGAATCTCTCCATGACTGTCGCCGGGAGTTTCGTTAATCCGGACAAAACATTTATTCTTCGCGTCAAATTTCAGTATTCCCGTGGAATCCACCCCCCGGATATTTCCGTTCTTTCCGGCAATAATGCGCAGGATCGTGGGGGAAGCTGTTTTGGTCTTTCCCCCGATTGTGTTATAAGTCACAAACGCCTCCCCGCCGGCATCCATTCTGCTCACCCCTCTGTCCGTCACCACCCATATATTTCCGCGGTCGTCTTCTTTAATATCCAGCACCCGGTCTCCGGCCAGCGATGTGGTATCCCCGTAACGGTGCAGGTATTGTCTGAACTCATAACCGTCATAACGGTTCAGGCCGTTTTGCGTACCTATCCAGAGATAGCCTTTCGAATCCTGTAGCAGCGCGGTGATCCGTGTATCTGTCAGGCCGTCCTGCACGGAAAAAAGAACGATTTCCACAGGGGCTGTTTCCCGGGCAAGACAAAATGTCTTTACAACCAGTGTGAAAATAATGATCAACCCGAACAAGAAACTTCTGCGCATTTCAGCATTTCCCTCAATGTACCGGCAGACCTGCACAGGACTTCCGGCTTGTATTGTTTACCCGTAATTTTATCGTAAATATGCTAATATTCTCACACAATACCAACAGGAACAAGTTTCCCGTGATCATATTTGACCGCCGGCTTGGACACCCACAGACAAAAAAAAATCCGCTCCCGGAAGAAGCGGATCCCTGTCACAATATGGTTTGTTCATTTCTCTGCATCTTTTTCTTTTTCTTCGCCGGTCTCTTTCTTTTCTCCGGCACCGGTTTCAGGAGCTTTCTCAGCTTTTGTCTCCTGTTTTTCTCTGGTTTTCTTCTCCTCTTCTCCGCCGGATTCTTTCTTTTCCTGCGGTTCTTCTGCTGTAGCTTTGGTTTCAGCGGCCTGCGGCTCTTCTGCTACCGGTTCTTCCGCCGTTTTCTCTCCGCCATCTTTTTCCGTACCCGTTGTTTCCGGTGCTTCGGCGGCGGTTTCTTGCTCTTTTTCATTAACGGCTGTCTCTTCTGTTTCTTCTGTCACCGTCGTTTCTGCAGCAGCCTTGGTTTCGGCAGGAGCCTCGCCGGCTGCGGCCGGTTTCTTACGGCTTCTTCTTCTGCGGCGTGTGGTTTTGGTTTTTTCTTCGCCTGCAGCTTCAAGCAGGAGCTCATTATAATCCACCAGTTCGATAATACACATATCCGCATTGTCGCCGGCACGGTTTCCTATCTTCAGGATCCGGGTGTACCCTCCGGGCCTCTCGGCCACCTTCGGTGAGATCTCCCTGAAAAGCTCTATCACTGCCTCTTTGTTTTTCAGATAGGAGAAAACAACCCTTCTGGAATGGGTCGTATCTTCTTTCGACCGGGTTATGAGCGGTTCTACGTAAGTGCGCAAAGCCTTGGCCTTGGCGGTAGTCGTCGTTATCTTTTTATGTATGATCAGCGAACTGGCCATATTGGCCAGCATGGCTTTGCGGTGTTCGCTTTTTCTTCCCAGATGATTAAAACCTTTCCTGTGTCGCATCTTCTTAATTCCTTATTCCTGTTATTAAACTAATCTTTGTCCAGCTTGTACTTAGCGGTATCCATACCGAAATTCAGCCCCATGGATGTGAGCAGCTCACTCAGCTCCGTGAGGGATTTCTTGCCGAAGTTACGGAACTTCAGCAGATCGGTTTTGTTGTATTTCACCAGATCGCCCAGGGTCTCCACCTCGGCAGCTTTCAGACAATTTAACGCCCTGACCGACAGATCCAGATCCACCAGCTTGGTTTTCAAGAGCTGGCGCATGTGCAGCACCTCCTCATCAAACTCCTCATTGTCCATCTCTTCGGCTTGGTCAAGGGTGATCTTCTCGTCGGAGAAAAGCATGAAATGATATATCAGTATTTTGGCTGCCTCCTTGAGGGCTTCTTTCGGATGGATCGAGCCGTCGGTGGTGATCTCCATGATCAGTTTCTCATAGTCGGTTTTCTGTTCCACCCTGTAATTCTCCACCGAATATTTCACATTCTTGATCGGGGTATAGATGGCACCCATGGCAATCAGCCCGAAAGGAGCATCCTCCGGCTGGTTTTCTTCCATCGGCACATATCCCCTGCCCTTGTTGATGGTGATCTCCATCATCAGTTTTACGCCGGGGTCCATGTGGCAGATAACGTGGTTCGGGTTGAGCACCTCAAAATTGTTCAGGTACTTTGCTATATCCCCTGCCTTGAATTCTTCCTGGCCGGTGATGGTAACGATCAGTTTCTCTCCTTCCGCATCTTCTATTCTTTTCTTGAAACGTACCTGTTTCAGGTTCAGGACAATGTCCGTCACGTCTTCCATCACGCCCGGGATAGAGGAGAACTCGTGTTCCACCCCTTCGATCTTTACCGAAACGATGGCATATCCTTCCAGTGAAGAGAGCAGGATGCGCCGCAGGGCATTCCCGATGGTGATACCGTAACCCGGTTCCAGAGGCCTGAATTCGAATTTACCATAGTAATCCGTTGCCTCAAGCATGATTACCTTATCCGGTTTTTGAAAAGCTAAAATGGCCATGTATTTGTATGTTTGGATTATTTCGAGTAAAGTTCAACGATTAAATTCTCTTTGATGTTTTCGGGTATTTCCTCGCGCTGGGGCACGTTCATGAATTTCCCCGTCATCTGGGCATCATCCCATTCGAGCCAGGGATACTGGGCATAACGCGATGAGGTGAGCGAGTCGGTGATCGCCTCCAGTGACTTGGAACGCTCGCGTACACCGATCAGGTCGCCCGGCTTCAACTGGTAAGACGGGACATTCACCACCCGGCCGTTCACCGTGATATGACGATGACCCACCAGCTGACGGGCTGCTGCCCGTGTGGGGGCGATCCCCAGACGGAAAACCACATTGTCGAGCCTCGACTCGAGCAACTGCAACAACACCTCGCCGGTAACACCCTTGGCAGCCGATGCTTTCCTGAAAAGATTGCGAAACTGACGCTCCAGCACCCCATAGGTGTACTTGGCTTTCTGTTTCTCCTTCAGCTGAATGCCATATTCCGAGGTCTTTCTCCTCCGCTTGTTCTGACCATGCATCCCCGGAGGATAATTCTTTTTCTCAAAGTATTTGTCCGGCCCAAAAACCGGATCACCCAATTTTCTGGCTATTTTCGACTTGGGTCCAATATATCTTGCCATTTCTTTCTTTGTTTATCGTAGTGAAATAATTATACTCTTCTTCTTTTCGGCGGGCGGCATCCGTTATGCGGCAACGGCGTGACATCGACAATCTCCATCACCTCAATGCCGTTGCTGTGGATGGTCCTGATGGCCGATTCCCGTCCGGAGCCGGGGCCTTTCACAAACACCTTGACCTTACGCAGGCCCATATCATAGGCGGCCCTGGCACAGTTTTCCGCAGCCACCTGGGCCGCATAGGGCGTGTTCTTCTTCGACCCCCGGAAACCCATCTTGCCGGCCGAAGACCAGCTGATCACCTGACCGGCATTGTTGGTGAGCGTAATGATGATATTGTTAAACGTGGCCTGAATGTGTGCCTGACCAAGCGGCTCCACCTTAACAACCCGTTTCTTAGACGATTTGGTTTTCTTTGCCATGATTCTTTATCTCCTATTTGGTTGCTTTTTTCTTGTTCGCAATCGTTTTTTTCCGGCCTTTTCTTGTCCGTGCATTGGTACGGGTGCGCTGCCCACGCACAGGCATACCGACACGGTGACGGATACCCCGGTAACAACCGATATCCATCAGCCTTTTGATGTTCATCTGCACTTCCGACCGCAACTCCCCTTCCAGCTTATACTGCTCATTCAGTATTTTCCGGAGAGCCGTGATCTGCTCATCAGTCCAATCCTTGACCTTGATGTCACGGTCAATGCCGGCCTGATCGAGGATTTTCTGAGCCGTACTGCGGCCTACCCCGTATATATAGGTCAGGCCTATCTCTCCTCTTTTGTTTTTAGGTAAATCAACACCTACAAGTCTTGCCATATTCTATGTTTTTTATCGTTATACTCTTATCCCTGACGCTGTTTGAACCGCGGATTCTTCTTGTTGATCACATACAAACGCCCCTTTCTCCTGACTATCTTACAGTCAGCACTTCTTTTCTTTACAGATGCTTTTACTTTCATTTCTTTATTCTTTATTATTTCCTTTTTTCTTCTTTTTTTCTGCTTTCTCTTTTCAAGCTCAAAGGCTAAAGGCTAAAGGCTAAAGCTCAAAGTTTTCCTTTCATAACCACAAACTACAAACCACAAACTACAAACCATTTCTTACTTTTGTCTTTTTACTTTTGCCTTTTGCCTTCTTACTTTTTACTTATATCTAAATGTTATTCTTCCCTTGGTCAGATCATAAGGAGACATCTCCACTTTCACTCTGTCACCGGGCAGGATCTTGATGTAATGCATCCTCATCTTCCCGGAGATATGGGCCGTAATGATATGACCATTTTCCAGCTCGACACGGAACATTGCATTGGACAATGCTTCGATAACGGTTCCATCCTGTTCTATTGGCGGTTGTTTAGCCATAACTTTAATCTTTTTGGTTTAACACCTGATCAATATATTCAAAAGTCGTCAGCACATCCACGCTGTTTTTCCTTACGGCCACAGCATATTCAAAATGTGCCGAGGGCTTTCTGTCTGCCGTATGAATGGTCCAGCCATCACGGTTCTGATAGACATCCTTCACGCCCATGTTGATCATCGGTTCGATACAGATCACCATTCCTTCTTTCAGTTTGGGACCTCTGCCTCTTTTCCCGTAGTTGGGCACTTCGGGAGCTTCGTGCAACTTCCTGCCCAAACCGTGACCTACCAGCTCACGCACCACCGAAAAACCGTGCCTCTCGGCGTAAGCCTGGACGGTGTAACCTATATCACCCACCCTGTTGCCGGCGACGGCCTGTCTGACACCCAGCTCGAGGCTCTCACGCGTCACCCGCAACAGCAGCTCTTTTTCCGGGCTGATCTCACCGACCGCAAAGGTAAATGCAGAATCTCCGTAAAACCCGTTCTTCACCACCCCGCAATCAATCGAGATAATATCGCCTTCCTGCAACTCATATCCGGAAGGGATCCCGTGAACGACCTGGTCATTCACCGAGGTACAAAGGGTGGCGGGAAAGCCCTGATATCCCTTGAACCCCGGCACGGCGTCATGATCGCGGATAAACTCCTCCGCTACCCGATCCAGCCTGCGCGTGGTCACTCCCGGCGCTATATACCGGCCTACCTCGGCAAGTGTCTGTGACACCAGCAGGTTATTCTCGCGGAGAATCTCTATCTCCTCATTGGTCTTCAACACAATCATCAAAGAACGTAATATATCCTAAATGGCAGCGGCGGCACCGGCACGTCCCTTAATCCTGCCGGTCTTCATCAAACCGTCGTAATGCCTCATCAACAAATGACTCTCTATCTGTTGCAACGTATCCAGAATCACTCCCACCAGGATCAGCAGGGAAGTGCCCCCGTAAAACCGGGCAAACTGGTTGGAAACACCTAAATTCACTGCAAAAGCAGGCAGAATGGCGATGATCGCCAGAAAGATCGATCCCGGCAAAGTGATCCGGGACATGATCGTATCCAGAAACTCAGCCGTCTTACGGCCGGGTTTCACACCGGGGATAAAGCCCCCGTTTTTCTTCAGGTCTTCGGCCATCTGTGTGGGATTGATGGTGATGGCCGTGTAAAAATAGGTAAACACAATGATCAGAAAAGCCACCACCACATTGTACCAGAAGCCGTAGATATTGGAAAAGGCGGTGGCAAACCATCCTCCTTTTTCAGCCACGGCACTCACAAACACCAGCGGCAGCATCATGATGGCCTGTGCAAAAATGATGGGCATCACCCCGGCAGCATTCACTTTCAGGGGGATGTACTGTCTCACACCCCCGTACTGTCTGTTGCCGACGATCCGTTTGGCATACTGCACAGGTACCCTCCTGGTACCCTGCACCAGCAGTATCGTCGCCAGGATGACCAGAAACAATATCACCAGCTCTACAATGAAGGCGATCAGACCGCCGGCACCGTTGAGGCGCGAGCCCCATTCCGACACCAGCGCAAACGGCAGCCTCGCAATGATCCCGATCATGATGATCAGGGAAATCCCGTTGCCGATGCCCTTGTCCGTGATCCGCTCACCCATCCACATGACAAACATGGTGCCCGTGGTCAGGATGATCACCGACGACAGGGTAAAGAAGGTGCCTTTGATCACAAAAGCCGTCTCCGGCAAACGTGCATGCAGGTTGGCCAGATAACTGGGTGCCTGCAGGATCAATATACCTACCGTAAGATAACGGGTGATCTGGTTGATTTTCCTTCTTCCGCTCTCGCCCTCTTTCTGCAGACGCTGAAAGTAAGGAATGGCTATCCCCAGCAACTGTACCACAATGGAAGCGGAGATATAGGGCATGATGCCCAGTGCAAAGATCGAGGCCTGTGAAAAAGCACCCCCCGAGAACATGTCCAGAAGACTCATGATGCCGGTAGAGGTCTGCTGCTTGAGAGCAGCCAGTTGCGAAGGATCCACCCCCGGCAACGTGATATATTTCCCCAAGCGGTAGATCGCAAGAATAGCCAGCGTAAACAAGATCCTGTTCCGCAGATCTTCGATCTTGAAAATATTCTTTATGGTCTCAATCAATGCTTTCATTGGAATGTATCTGCTTTACTTATAGTTTAGTAACCGTCCCCTTAAGCTCTTCGATGGCTTTCTGTGCAGCCCCCGAGAAAGCATGGGCCGTCACATCCAGCTTGCGTGTGAGTGTCCCGTTACCCAGGATCTTGACTTTGGCATTCTTGGATACCAGTCCCGATTCGATAAGGGTCTCCACGTCGATCTTTTCCAGGTTTCTCTTTTCGGCCAGTGCCTCCAGCGTGGACAGGTTGATGGCTTTGTACTCCACCCGGTTGCGGTTCTTAAATCCGTATTTGGGTACTCTCCGCTGCAGGGGCATCTGTCCTCCCTCAAAGCCTATCTTTTTCGAATAGCCGGATCTGGATTTCTGTCCCTTATGGCCGCGTGTGGCCGTACCTCCTTTTCCGGAGCCCTGACCGCGGGCTATGCGTCTGTCCTTCTTTACAGATCCTTTCGCCGGTTTCAAATTACTTAAATCCATCTTTTTCTTCTCTTAAAGATTAATTATTTTACTTCCTCTACTTTTACCAGATGGTTTACCCGTCTGATCATCCCGAGGATCTGAGGAGTGGGTTCCACCTCCACAGAAGCATTTATCTTCCGCAGCCCCAGGGCCCGGAGGGTACGTTTCTGCCTTTCCGGGCTTCCGATCTTACTCTTAACCTGTGTTATTCTTAGTTTTGCCATTGCTGATAATTCTAACCGTTGAACACTTTATCTAAATCCACATTCCTCTGTTCGGCCACCATGTAAGCATCGCGCAGTTCGAGCAGTGCCTTGAAGGTAGCTTTCACCAGGTTGTGCGGGTTGGATGAGCCTTTCGACTTGGCCAGCACGTTTTTCACACCCACACTCTCCAGCACGGCACGCATAGCCCCACCGGCCTTCACCCCCGTACCTTCGGAGGCCGGCTTGAGAAACACCCGGGCGCCGCCGTACTTGGCCGACTGCTCGTGGGGTATCGTCCCGTGTAGGACAGGCACCTTGACCAGGTTCTTCTTGGCATCTTCCACCCCTTTGGCTATGGCGGTGGTCACCTCGTTGGCCTTGCCCAGGCCGTAACCGGCAATGCCGTCTTCGTTGCCGACCACCACGATGGCCGAGAAACTAAACGTACGGCCTCCCTTGGTCACCTTGGTAACCCGCTGGATGCTGACCAGCCTGTCTTTCAGCTCCAGATCGCTTGTCTTTACTTTTCTTATACCGTTTGACATATCCTTGTTGTCTTAAATTTTTAAACCTCCTTTGCGGGCTGCATCAGCCAGTTCTTTCACCCGTCCGTGAAACAGATAACCGTTGCGGTCGAAGACAGCCTGCTCAATACCTTTCTCTTTCAGCTTTTTGGCGATCAGCTCGCCCACCAGGGCTGCCTGTACTTTCTTATCCCCCTTCAGCTTGGCGGCCACCTCTTTCTCACGCGACGAAGCACTCACCAGGGTCACGCCGTTCAGGTCGTCAATAGCCTGTACATAGATCTGACGGTTGCTCCTGAAAACCGACAGACGCGGTTTCTCCGGGGTGCCGAAAACATGCTTGCGCACCCGCATTTTTATTCTTTTTCTATGTTCCAGTTTCGTTAATCCCATGGTTCTCAATTAATAATTATTAAACACTTGCCGCCTTACCGGCTTTCCTGCGTATCTGTTCACCCACATAGCGAATCCCTTTGCCTTTGTACGGCTCGGGTTTCCTGAGCGAACGGATCTTGGCAGCCACATGTCCCAGCAGTTGCTTGTCATAGCTCTTCAGCGTGACGATCGGGTTGCTGCGCCGTTCGGTTTTGGCCTCCACTTTGATCTCTTCCGGCAGCTCGATGACAAAGTTGTGAGAGTAACCCAGGTAAAGATCCAGCAACTGTCCGTTGGCCTCGGCACGGTACCCTACCCCCACCAGCTCGAGCTGTATCTCAAACCCTTTGGAGACACCCGTCACCATATTGTTGATCAGCGAACGGTACAGCCCGTGCATGGACTTGTGCCTTTTCTGGTCTGTCGGGCGTGTCACCCTGATCTCCCCGTCTTTGATCTCCACCGAAATATCCGGGTCGATCTTTTGTGTCATCTCACCCAATGGCCCTTTCACCGTGACCACATGATCACGGTACTCCACGGTAACCCCTTCGGGAATCTGTATTGGTAATTTTCCAATTCGTGACATGATTCTTCTCTTTTAATAAACGTAACACAATATTTCCCCGCCCACGTTCAGTTTCCGGGCT
>CAZYPI010000061.1:0-13653 GCA_964649335.1 uncultured Rikenellaceae bacterium
GATGAAAAAATAGTTTCCTTCAATAACCAGGGGCAGCATAATGATAATAAGGTAGGCCGTCCAAAAGAAAAATCTTTTGCGGATAAAAGACAACAAGGATAAAACGGTGAACAATACCACCACGGACATGATGTAGTTGGCCAGAAAGCGCAGACCGCCCACCGTATGCGTCAGCCACGGTATCCCCCGCATTAAGAAATCCGGGATCACCAGCATCCCCCATGACAGCCATAATCCTTTTTGTGACAATGATCGCATCGTTAAGTCTGTGTTAAAAGATCCCAAAGATATGGAAAGCCAATATTTATTATCCCTCTTTTTAAATATTTTTAGAAATTGTGTTATTTTTGTCAAAAAGAGTAACACTATGTCCGTACAACGTTTTGGAGTATCCCTGCAGAAAGAACTGCTCGAGGACCTCGATAATCTTGTCATAAAAAGGTCCTTTCCCAATCGTTCCCAGGCGATTGCTTATCTGATAGAAAAATACAAGGTGGAACGGGGCTGGGAGGAAGATGCCGTGGTTACCGGCGCCATCCTGCTGGTGTACGATCACCACAAAAGGGATGTGGTGGACCAGTCCATTCATATACAGCATGAGTATCAGCCTCTGATCCTGGCTTTGCAGCATATCCATGTGACGCATGATGCCTGCCTGGAGACGATTGCCGTAAAAGGCAGGGCCAGTGAGATCCGGGAACTGGCCGACAAACTGATCGGGATGAAAGGGGTGGAGTACGGGGACCTGATGATGAGTAAGGTGGTGGATTAAAAAAGTGGCCGGAGCAAAGCCGGTGATCATTGAAAAACGATGTCTGGAGAATGACTTTGACCTGCCTATGACACAAGAACTGGATATACTGATAGCCACTTCGGCGACGGTAGCATTTCTACACACCCTTTTTGGTCCGGACCACTACCTGCCGTTCATAGCTATGGGCAAGGCACGCCGGTGGACGATGATGAAAACTTCCCTCATTACGATTATGGGGGGAGTGGGGCATGTGCTGGGATCTGTGGTGCTGGGGATGATCGGCGTACTGGCCGGGCTGGGGATACAGAAGGTCTCCCGGCTGGAAACGGTGCGCGGCGGTTTGGCCGGCTGGCTCTTCATCGCCTTCGGACTGGTGTACATGGTCTGGGGCCTGCGACGCGCCTGGCTCAACAAACCCCATTCACATCTGCATGTGCATGCCGAAGGTGTGCAACATGATCATGTGCATGTTCACCGCGATGACCATGTACATGTCCATGATGTGGAAGAGAAAAAGAATATCACCCCCTGGGTGCTTTTTACCATATTTGTCCTGGGCCCTTGTGAACCTCTGATCCCCATCGTAATGTATCCGGCGGCACGGGGGAATTACGGCGAGCTGGTCATTACCGTGCTGGTATTCGGGATAGTGACCATTCTCACCATGCTGGCGTTGGTGCTGGGTACCCTCTTCGGGCTCAACCTTATGCCCCTGGGGAAAATGGAACGTTATATGCATGCCCTGGCGGGTGGGACGATCCTCTTCAGCGGGATATCTATTGTTTTTCTGGGGTGGTGATCGTGAAGATCCGGTGTCTGTCCAGAGTGCTCCATTTTTCTATGGTGAGATCCCTCAGATGATCCCAGTATTCGTCGCTGGAGAGGCCATAGGTCTCTTTCAGATGCCTCACGGCGGATGCAATCGCTGTTTTGATTTCAGGCTTTAATTCGATGCGGATGGTGTTCCCCAGACAGGTGAACTCTGCCGCCGGCACGGGAAAAGAGTCCCTGGCTACAGTGATCAGTCCATGCCCGAGGGTGGCTCCGGTGCTGGCCTGGAGGCCGTCATTCATGCAACTTACCGGAGGATGCGTACCGGCATGGGAGACGATCGTCATCTCATCGAGGCCCGCTCCGAAATATTCACGCGCCCGCATGCCCATCTTCACCCCGATGATGGCAAACACCCCGAGATGATGGTGGAACTCACTGGCCAGAACGCCGGCATACCACTCCTCCGTACCGTATCTTCTTATGCTCTCCGTCACGATGGGCCGGATGTCCTCCCGGTAAAAGGCAGGGGTTTCCGGGAGGGAGTCAAGTACCTTGGTTTCCTCTTTTTCGGGAACATTCAGCAGGGCGAAAATCGCTTTCCGTTCAGGATTATCCCCTCTGATTACTTTCGCAAGATGGTCTTTATATCCGGGGATCGTTATCATGGATTGATAACCGGAACAAGATTTATCCAGGCAGACCCACGTGATCTTCTCCGGGGAATATTTAAAAACCTGTTCTGCCACCTGCCGGGCCGTAGGGGCATGAAACGAACCGGCCCTGGCACCGGTTGCCACGCCGGTCAGGATGCCTTCATGATAGGTTTGTTTCAGCAACTTTTGAACCTGTTGGTACGTCTCCCGGGCCGGGAGCACCCCCTCCGATACGATGATGCCGGCTACCCGCAGGGAAGGATGGCTGATTATTTGCCCGATGATATCCAAATCGCCGGGCCCGCCGCCGGTTTCGAGGATCACAAATGCCGCCGGCTCCCAGGGATGCGCTCCGGCAATCCATGATAAAAGAGAAAACAGAAGGATGAATATTGTCCGTTTCATGCGTGTTGATATTTACAGGTGCAGGTTGATCCCTCCGAAAACACAGATACCCGGCATGGGATAGCCGTAGTTGATCTCATATTGAGTGTTCAGCAGATTTTCCCCTTTGATAAAAAAGTCAAAATACTTATTCCAGGTGTAGCTGATATTGGCAGAGAGAAGGTTGTAGGATGTTTTAACAGGATCATCGCCGGTGGTCAGGTACAGCCCGCCGGTGTTCTGCCAGGCCAGCTGAAATCCCATTTTTTTCCATTGATAATAGCCGCTCAGATAGAACTGAAACTCCGGCGTGGCGATGACCGGCACTTTCATGTGGATCCACGACAGGTTACTGTTGAACCGCAGGTTGTTGAGCGGTTCGTAATGAAAGGCCAGTTCGAGACCCCGGTTGTTAAAAGTGCCGGTGTTGATATTTTTCGGCCCGTCGCCGGTCATGACCGTTTTGATCAGATTGTTCCCGTTCTGGATATACAGGGTGAGGTCAACGGACAGTTTTTTTTGTAACAGATACTGCCGGTAGTTCACCTCATAGTTCATCAGTTCCTCCGGCTGCAGACTGTCGTTGGCAGGGCCCCACATAAAAAGCTCCCGGATCGTCGGGCTGCGGAACCCTTTCGAGACCGAGGCTTTCAATATGGATTTCTCGGAGATATTCCAGGCTATGCCTCCGGTAGGCACAGGGATGGTTCCATATACTTCATTGTATTCCTGCCGGTATCCCACGTTGAGCATCAGGGTGGGAAAAAGCCGTTGCTGGACCAGAAGATAGCCTGCCATCTCATAAACGGAAGTGTCGGCAAAAACGATGCCCTCGCCATGCATGGCCAGTCTGTTCTCCGCTACCCCGCCGTAATTTTTATAGTCAAAACCCACAGTCAGGGTGTTCCCTTTGAAAAGACTGAGTCCCTGATAAAATACGATCCCGTAATTGTTGTCTGTGGAATGGAACCCGTCGGAAATGTTGTGGATGCCATAGTTGTAGAAAAAGCGGAAGGAGCCGTTTACTTTGTCAAATTGATTGTTCAGTACGAAAGCTCCCATGCCCCGGGTGATGTCGATGACATTCCCGGCATGGCCCGTCACCGGACCCGGGTCGGTGGCATGAAACCGGGCCACGGAATAATCCAGACTGGTGTTGAAATGTTTGCTGAGATCATAACCGACGCGTACATACCCGTTGGTGATGTTGAAATCGGAAGAATCCCGGTGGCCGTTGGTCTGGTCGTGGTTGATGCTGGCAAAGACATTGAATCCCTTTTTCTTAAAACCGCCGTTGGCCATGGTCTTCAGCGTATTGTACGAGCCGTACATCAGACGGGCATTCCCGGAAAAACCTTCTTTTTCCTGCTTGTGGGTGATGATGTTGATCACGCCGCCCATGGCATTCGAACCATACAGCGTGGAGGCCGGCCCCCGGATGACCTCTACACGTTCCACATCCGAAACCACATAAGCATCCGGCAGGGGATGCCCGAAGATGCCCATGTACTGGGGATTGCCGTTTAACAAAACCAACACTCCCGTGGTGGGTGACCCGCCCACACCCCGGATGGTGATCTGCCCGGCAGAGCCCTGCGCTACCCCGAAGCCCGTGACTCCCCGCTCGGTGACAAACAAACCGGGTACCAGCTCCGATAAAACCGGCAACAGGGTCGACTTGGTACTCTGCATAAGCTCCCGGTTGCTGATCACCGAAAGGGTCAGGGGAACATAGTTGCGGTTTACCGCTACACGTGTGCCCGTTACCACTACCTGGTCAATGTTTACCGTATCGGAGATTTCCCGGGCGTTCTGACCTGAAATATAAATACCCGGGATGATGATTAACATGATGATCGTAAAAATCCGTTTCATGATCCTGTGTGTTGAGTTTTTTTAATTAAAGGTGTTACAAATATAAAAAACGTATTACTAATTAAAAATGATTTTTTACCATATAAGAAAAAAAACACCTACGTAGGAAACTACGTAGGTGTTTATTAAACACAAGACGCAGATTCTCATCATTTTGTCAGGTTATCTTCATGCACTCCGGCATAGATCTATGCTGCATTTTTTGTTCATCTAAAAGTTCCGGTAATAATTTTTGAAAATACATGACGGCTTTCCGGAGGTTTGCTTTGGCTCCGTTGCTGAGCTGTTGCTGAAACTCCCAGGCATAACCTTTGATATGAATCAGGTATGTATCCGGGTTTTTTCCGAAGATCTTACGGCACAGGTCCAGCACATAAGCCGGCGAGACAGCGTGCATGGTGAACTCTACGTGGGCATCGGAGGGTTTTACTTTGGTGATACAGAAATCGCCGATATCTTCCCGGGAGGCATCGCAGAAAAAGACCAGGTCGTACTTTTTGATGGTATCGGCATCTTCAATGTTCAACTGGTAGTTGGAATCGAAGGAAATGCCCTGATATTTTTGTTCCCGGACAAACTTCTCCAGTGCTTCTGCAAAGGCGATGCCCAGGCCGTCATCCTGACGGCCCGGGTTGCCATATCCGTAGAAAAGGATCTTCTTCACTTACAGCTTAGTTACGTTTTTTGTCTATCAGTTGATCCTTATGGTCGTACAATGATATCTCCAGCGGCATCTTACCCAGGGCGTGGGTGGCGCAGCTGAGGCAGGGGTCGTAGGCCCGTATGGCCACCTCCACGGCGTTGAGCATACCTTCGGTGATCTTTTCCTGGCCGGTCAGGTACTGCCGTGCTACCGATTCTACAGCCCGGTTCATGGGTTCGTTGTTGTTGGTGGTGGAGACGATCAGATTGGCCATGGTGAGCAACTCCTCGTCGTTGATCCTGTAATGGTGGAAAAGGGTGCCGCGCGGCGCCTCCAGGAGGCCTATGCCTTCGTATTGTCTGGTGCCGGTGACCACCAGATCTTCTCCCTGCAGGTCGGGATCGTGCAGCAGTTCTTTGATCATCTCGGCAGCATGGAGGATCTCGATCAGCCGGGCCCAGTGGGTATGCATGGACATGTTGTTCGGTTTGCCGCGGGTATAGGCTTTGAACTCTTCAAACTCTTTCTGCGCCAGCGGTGACGGGATGAAGTTGACCGTGTTCAGCCGTGCCAGCGGTCCCACGCGGTACCAGCCGTTCTTTTTTCCGTATTTTTTGAGATACGGGAATTTCATGTAGGTCCACGAACGCACCTCTTCGCCGATATAATCCAGATAATCACGATAGTCCACGTCGTGCAGGATCACTTTGCCTTCCGCATCCACGGCACGCAGCACGCCGTGGTAGAGGTCGAGGGCTCCGTCTTTCCTCACCAGACTGAGATGGGAGGAGGGGAAAGCGGCGAAATTGTCGATAAGTGCTTTGTTCTTTTTGTGATAATCTTTGAAGAAATCCAGGGCGCCCAGTGACCACTCGATCATCTGATCAACATTGGGGAATGCTTTGCCGTCCAGAAAGCGATCGCGCTCTTCGATGCTTAGGTTTTTATTGATCCCTCCCGGTATGGCTCCGGTGCCGTGGATCTTTTTTCCGGCGGTGACCTCGATGATCTCCTGGCCGAACTTTCGCATCATCACGCCCTGTACGGCCAGTTCTTTGTTTTCCATGGCCACCCCGATGATATTCCGTACGGTGGGATCGGCATCGATGCCGAACAGCAGGTCGGGCGACACCAGGTGGAAAAAGTGCAGGGAGTGGGACTGGAAGATCTGGCCGTAATGCATCAGACGCCGCATTTTTTCAGCGGTGGGGGTGAGGCCGTCGCCGTTGCCGGCGCCGACGATCATGTCTATGGCCTTGGCGGCCGCCAGATGGTGTGACACCGGGCAGATACCGCAAAGGCGCTGCACCAGCACCGGCGCTTCCCAGTAAGGACGCCCCCGGACAAAACGCTCAAACCCCCGGAACTCCACAATGTGCAGGCGGCTCTGTACCACATTCATGTTATCGTCCAGGTGGATGGTTACTTTTCCGTGGCCTTCCACCCGTGTTACCGGTTCTATGGTGATTTTTTTCGGCATATCTCAAACTTTTTTAATCGTATTTAATGACTTCATAAGGTAATTTGATCTCCTGTTCCGTGACCAGGGCATAGAGGGTATCCCATATCAGATCGGCCCGGGGAGGACACCCCGGCAGGAAATAATCTATTTTGACTACCTGGTGGCAGGGATAAACTTTGTCGAGCAGCATGGGCAGTTCCTCGTCGTTGGGCAGGATGCCCTGTTCGTTACTCTCTTCCACGGAAGGCCCTTCCAGAAAAGCCTCGCGGATACACTCTTCGATGGGTATGGTGTTGCGCATGGCCGGCAGGCCGCCCATAATGGCACACTCGCCAAAGGAAACCAGTATCTTGCAATGTTTCCTGAATTCTTTCAGCACTTCCACGTTCTCGCTGTTGCATACCCCTCCTTCAATCAGACCGATATCACATTCCTTGGTGAACTTCTTGATATCGTCAATGGGCGATTTATTGAATTCCACCAGCTGGATGAGATCCAGAATGCGTTCGTCAATGTCCAGGAACGACATGTGACAACCGAAACATCCTGCCAGCGAGGTGGTGGCTATGATCTTTCTTTTGCTCATGATGCTTTCACTTTTTTAAGTTTTTCAATATCACTACCAATCGGTTCTTTATCATATTTTCTTTTTCCGATTGGGGTTTCAAAGCCGTGTTTTCCGCGGTACAGAAGGGCGCCTACCGGGCAGTTTTTGGCTGCTTTCAGGGCCAGCTCGTCGGTCATATTCTTACCGTATTCCGGATCCATGGTAATCTGCAGTTTATATCCGCGATAGCGGAAAGCAAAGATATGATGACCTTCTTCATCCAGGATGGTGCGTATACAGCGTTTGCAGAGCACACAACGGTTGTGATCCTTAATTAGTTTTGGGTTCGAGGCATCGAGATCTCTTTTATTAAATTGATAGGGATAACGGGGAGCCATCATTTCAAGACGGTAACCCAGCGCCTGCAGTTCACAGTTGCCGCTTTTCTCGCAGGCGGGACAGTAATGATTCCCTTCTATGAAGAGCAGCTCTACAACCGATTTGCGGAAATCCTCTATCTCTTCCGACCGGGTTTCTATTTCCATGCCTTCGGCTACCGGCGTGGTGCAGGAGGTCATCAGACGCCCGTTCACGCTTATCGTACAGATACGGCATGAACCGGCGGGTTTCACCCCCGGCAGATTACACAGGGTGGGAATGTATATTCCGTTGCGGCGGGCTGCATCCACAATAAATTCTCCCGGCCGTGCCTTGATCTCCTGATCGTCAATGGTGATAGTGACAAAATCGTTCATGGTTATTTTCTGTTTTAAATTAACGGAACTCTTCCGACGGCTTTGCAGGGTTCGATAACTGCTTTTTCCAGGTCAAACCCTTCGTCGTAGCGTTGGCCTTTCTGTATTTTTTCTTCGTATAAGGCTCTGAAATTTTTCAGGCTGGTGATGACCGGGTTGGCAGCTGTCTGTCCCAGACCACACCGGTTGATGCGCATGATCTTTACCCATTCGTCCAGGTCGTCGAGGTCCTTCCATACCCCCCGGCCGCTCAGTATTTTTTCCAGTTTTTGCCGTAGCAGCCAGGGCACATTACGGCAGGGCACACACGAGCCGCAGGATTCTTCAATGAAAAATTCCATAAAATTCATAACCACATCCCGGAGGATATCCCGGGTATGGTCGAAGATGATAAAAGAGCCGCCGGTAGCAAGATCGGAGAAGCAGATAATGCGGTCGAACTCCTCCGGGCTGATGAGAGTTCCGGAAGGCCCTCCCACCTGGACGGCCTGCACGTCGTAAGCGCCGGCCATGTCAAGGATATCGTTTACGGTATATCCCCACTCCATTTCGTAGATGCCGGGGTACCGGCAATCGCCTGAGATGCTCAGAATCTTGGTGCCCCGCGATTCCTGGGTGCCCAGACTGCGGTACCACTCGCTGCCGAAATGAATGATCTTCACCGCTGTACAGAGGGTCTCCACATTGTTGATTATCGTGGGAAGGCCCAGGTATCCTTTTTCCACCGGAAACGGGGGCTTGTAACGGGGTTCGCCGCGTTTGCCTTCGGCCGACTCGAGCAGAGCGGTCTCTTCGCCGCAGACATAGGCCCCGGCGCCGTATTGTATGCGGATGTCAAAGTCAAACCCCTGTATCCCGGCGATGCCCTGTCCCAGGAGATTATCTTTGCGCATCTTCTCCAGCACATGGTTCAGGTATCTTTCCAGATATTTATATTCATGACGGATGTAAAGAATTCCTTCGGAGGCACCGACGGCGTAAGCTGCCAGTGCCATCCCCTCAAATATCAGCTCGGGATATTCGGTCAGCAGCACCCGGTCTTTGAAAGTGCCGGGTTCGCCTTCGTCGGCATTGCAGAAAATGTATTTTTTCTCACCCCGGGCACGGCGGCAAAACTCCCACTTCAGACCTGTGGGAAAACCGGCGCCGCCACGGCCCCTGATCTCCGAGAGCTTGATTTCCCAGATCACCTCATCCGGTGAGAGGTGCTTTAGTTTCTCGCGCAGGACCGTTCCCGGGACATAGTTGTTTTCCAGAACAGGACCCTGGCGCTGGACATTGTTCCTAACCTCGGCACGGATCAGCTCCGAGGCGTTCATGCCTCCTCCGTATCCCGAAGTACTGAGCTCATCCGGTGATTTGCCTTTCCGTATGTTACGGACAATCTCACGTACACGGAAAGGGGTCAGACGGGTGAAAACCTTGCCGTTGATCAGTGCCGCCGGCTCCTGGTCACTCATGCCGATGCAGGCCGTATCGAACAATCCTATCAGTCCGTCTTCGGTTGTCTCACCGAAACGGCATCCGGCCTCTTCCTCAAAAGTGCGGGCTACTTTATCCCGCCCCATCATATGGGACACCACGCTGTTGTTCAGGAAAATCGTGTATTTCCCGGAGGGCTCGCGACGGAAAAAATGATAAAAACTGACCGTCTGTTCCACATACGCCTGGGAGGTGTCCGTCATCCGGGCGATGACAGGAAGTGCCTCCTGCGGAATGTATCCCGCCTTCGTCTGTATCTCTATCAGGATGTCCATCAAACGGGTCTTGTCCCCGTTATAACCGTTTACGATATTTTCGATCTGAGCAGTATTCATATAATGAAAAATTATGTATAATTCCTAAACTTTTTCAATAAAGAATATAAAATAAATAAATGAAAATTAATAAAATACGACTATATGTTATAAATTTCACAACAAATATAAAATTGATTTTAATTTTTGCAAATGATTTTTGCCGGATATGGTAATTTATAATTGATATAAATTATCTCCCGCATCTTTAATTGTTCTTCAAATCACCGCATTAGAAGTAAAAAAAAATAAATTCCAAGACAAATATCATGAAAACTATAACATAAACTTTTTATTTTCGCAACCGGGAACTTTCTCTGCCGGATTTGTATAGGACACACCCCCCTGCCCCCTCTCGAGAGGGGGAGTGGTAGCTGCAAATAAAGGGGAATGTGTTTTGTCCACCAGGCGTACCGAACATTAAACTACAAACCATGACCCACGAACCAGACACATATCTTATCCACATCGAGGGCCTGGTACAGGGGGTGGGGTTCAGGCCTTTCATATACCGGCTGGCCGGAAGGCATGGGGTGAAAGGGAGTGTGGAGAACAGCAATGACGGGGTATGGATCCGTGCACAGGTGAAAGGGGGAGACATCAAACCGTTTCTGGCGGCCATTGAGCGGGAAGCCCCGCCGGCATCCCGGATATGGAAGATCAGCACCCAAAAGACCGGTGGGCCGGAATATACGGATTTCCGCATTATATCCAGCAGCGACCGCTCGACGGATATCACCCAGGTAAGTCCCGACATCGCGGTGTGCGCCGATTGTCTCATGGATATGAAGAAACAGCCCAACAGGCTGGATTATCCTTTTGTCAACTGCACCAACTGCGGTCCCCGTTTTTCCATCATCATGGACCTGCCTTACGACCGGGAAAAAACCACCATGCGTGTTTTCACCATGTGTTCTTCCTGCCGCAGGGAGTATGAAGATGTGAACGACCGCCGTTTTCATGCCCAGCCGGTGGCCTGTTCTGTTTGTGGTCCGCAATATACTTTGTGGGAGGGGAAAAAGAAAACGGAAAAACTGCGAAAAGTACTCAGGAGCGTTGCCCGTACGCTGCTCAACGGGGGCGTGGTGGCCATAAAAGGGGTGGGAGGGTATTTCCTGGCCTGTGATGCCACCTGCGAAGGAGCCGTTCGCCGCCTGAGGAAGGCCAAGTTGCGGGAAGGAAAGCCCTTTGCCGTTATGTTCAGAGATATCGAAACCGTGAAGGATTATGCGAGGGTCACGCCGGATGAGGAGGAAGAACTGCTTTCCTGGAGAAGACCCATCGTGCTGTTACAGCATGACGGAAAACGCAACCTGGCCTGGAGTGTGTCTATGGGTTTTTCCACTACAGGCGTTATGTTACCTTATATGCCTTTTCATTACCTGCTGTTTGAACTGATGCCCCTGCCGGCGCTGGTGCTGACAAGCGGTAACCTGTCGGATGAGCCTATCATCACGAATGATGCAGAGGCCCTCCGTAAGCTGGGGCCTGTCACGGATGCGGTGCTGACTTATAACCGTGAAATCCATAACCGTGTGGATGACTCAGTGATGTTTGTGGCGAATAATGTTCCGAGGATGATACGCCGCAGCCGGGGGATTGCTCCGGCACCCGTGCCTTTGCCTTTTGATGCGGAGGGGATCCTGGCCACCGGTGCCGAGCTGGTGAATTGCTTCTGTGTTGGGAAAGACCGGCAGGCCATCATGAGCCAGCATATCGGCGACCTGAAGAACCTGGAGACCTGGGAGTTTTATATCGAAGCCATAGCGCGTTTTAAGAAATTGTTCAGGGTCAATCCTTCGCTGGTGGCCTGTGACCTGCATCCCGATTATCTCTCTACACGCTATGCCATGGAAACGGGGTTGCCCGTGATACAGGTGCAGCATCATCATGCCCATATCGCTGCCGTGATGGCGGAACAGGGCCTGGAGGAGAAGGTTATCGGGGTCGCCTTCGACGGTACCGGCCTGGGTGATGACGGCCATATCTGGGGCGGGGAGTTTCTGGTTTGTGACTACAGCGGCTATGAAAGAATAACCCATCTGGACTATCTCCCCCTGCCCGGCGGTGACAAGGCGGTACTGCAGCCCTGGCGCATGGCCCTGGCTTACCTTTATAAAATATACGGGGAGGAGATGGCGGACCTGGACCTTCCCGTGATCGAATTTGCCAGGATAGAGAACAAGCTGTTTCCGGTGATGCAGATGATCTCCCAAAAGATAAATACGCCCCTGACATCAGCCATGGGGCGCCTCTTCGATGCCGTCGCGGCGCTGACGGGCGTGTGCATGAACTCCGGGTTTCATGCCGAAGCCCCCATGCGCCTCGAGTCGGTGGCTGTGACAGAAGAAAAAGGAAGGTATGAATGGCAGGCAAAAGATACCATTGATGTGAGCCCCATGATCCGGGAGATTGTCAAAGAGATCACGCAGGGGACCTATGCCGGCATCATCGCCGCAAAATTCCATCATACCATCACAGATATTATTATAAAGACCTGTGAGAAAATCAGGGAAGAGACGGGTATCAACCGGGTGGTTTTGTCGGGGGGTGCCTTCCAAAACCGTATATTGCTGGAAAATTCTGAAAGGATGTTAAAAGAAAAAGACTTCAGGGTCTTTCATCCCGTGGAATTTCCGGTGAATGACGGAGGCATTGCCCTGGGACAACTGGCGGTGGCGGCGAACAAAAGGTGAAAGCTCGAAGCTTGAAGCTCGAAGGATGAATGATGAAGGATAATTAAAAAATGTTATGAAATATATAGAGGAATTCAGGAACCGGGAGATGGTGAGATATCTGGCGGCGGAGATACACAGAATTTCGAAGCGTCCCGTGGCATTTATGGAGGTCTGCGGCGGGCATACCCATGCCATCCGCAAATTCGGCATCCCTTCCCTGTTGCCTGATCATATCACCTTATTGTCCGGGCCCGGATGTCCGGTATGTGTCTCCAGCACAAGGTATGTGGATCAGGCCATTGCCTATAGCCGGCTGCCGGATGTGATCATTGCCACCTTTGGCGATATGATCCGTATCCCGGGCTCTTCCTCGTCCCTCGACCGGGAAAAAGCCGTGGGACGGGATATACGTATTGTCTGGTCGGCACTGGATGCCGTAAGAATAGCCCGCGAGAATCCGGACAAAAGGGTGGTGTTGCTGGCCATCGGTTTTGAGACCACCGCCCCGGCCACCGCCGCCGCCCTCGTGCATGCGTACAGGGAAAAAACCGGGAATTTTTATTTTTTCAGTGCCCACAAGATCATGCCTCCCGCGATGGAAGCCCTGATAGATGAAGGGGTGGCTCTGGACGGTTACATCGCTCCGGGGCATGTGAGTACCATCACGGGGACAGGCATTTACAGAAATATCCCGGAGAAATACGGGAAAGCCTGTGTCATCGCCGGGTTTGAACCGGTAGATATTTTGCGTGCCATTCTGATGCTGGTGAGACAGGTGGAAGAAAACGATCCGAAAGTGGAGATACAATACACCCGCGTCGTCAGACCCGAAGGAAACCGGGAAGCTCTGCGACTGATGGAAGAGGTCTATTCGCTCAGGGATGACTGGTGGCGCGGACTGGGCATGCTGCCGGCCAGCGGACTGGGTTTGCGTGAAAAGTATGCCGTTCACGATGCGGAGAAAAAAATCGCGGTAGAGGTGGAGGAAACCGTCGAGCCCAAAGGGTGTATCTGCGGAGAGGTGCTGAAAGGCGTGAAAAAACCGGTAGAGTGCCGTCTGTTTGGAAAAGCATGTACACCGGAAAACCCCGTGGGAGCCTGCATGGTATCCCCCGAAGGAGCCTGCCAGGCCTGGTATAAATATAGCCCGGCCGGGTAGGGGTGTAACCTTAAACCGGCAATATTGTCAAAAAACTTAACAAAAGATATAGTTACACCATGAAAGAAAAAAAGATATTACTCAGTCACGGCAGTGGGGGCAGGATGTCCCGTGATCTGATCCGTGCGTTGTTCATGCGGTATTTTTCCAACCGAACCCTGGAAGCGGAGACA
>CAZYPI010000062.1:0-13644 GCA_964649335.1 uncultured Rikenellaceae bacterium
TCGGCCTCGCGATGACCGTCTCTTACACCATGACACCTGTAGAATGTTCTCAAACATCAAACCTCAAACATTATAACATTCGGGAGATTATTGTATTTTTACTGCATGAAGCGTTTTCTTTTCCTTTTCATTGTTTTTCTTGCAGGGATCATCAGTCCTCCCGGTGTTTACGGCCAGAAAAGGATAGACAAGGAGCCCGTGGATACGACCTGGTATGTCCGGGGAGACATCAACTACAATCTTCTGGTGGCGGCTTACCTCGGCCTTGATAAAGATGTGGCCCGTTTCCTGGGGCAGGGAGCCTATGTCAACACCACCACCATGAGCGGCAACACACCGTTGATCCTGGCGGCCGGCGAAGGACATACCGGCACGGCAGAGATATTGCTGGCGCAGGATGCCGCGGTCAATGACAAGAACAAAGAAGGGATATCCCCTTTGCTGCAGGCCACCATCAACAATCATCCCAAAATGATCGCTTACCTGCTCGACCACGGAGCGGAGGTCAACATACGGGACAAATACGGCCGCACGCCTCTGCTGGAGGCGGCTGCCCGCAACCTGGTGAGCGCCGGGGAAATCCTCCTGAAACACGGTGCCGACCCGAATCTCACCGACAAACAGGGGACGACCCCCCTGATGGCTGCCGTTTACGGGGGGAATACCGCTTTTGCCGGGATGCTGCTGGAGGCAGGGGCACAGATCAACCAAAAAGACAAAAACGGATTTACGGCCCTGATGGTCGCCACACAGACCGGCGACACCTCCATGGTTGACTTTCTGATCTCCCGGGGTGCTGACATTTTTGTCAGGACACGCTCCGGCTACACCCCCATGCTGCTGGCGGTGCAGGAAAAAGATGTAACCCTGGCCACCCAATTCATCGCACTCGACTCCACCGGTTTCTTCCGGAAAAAACTCCCCGTCAACCCCGTCAGATTAGCCGGAGAAAACCATGACCGGGAGATGAGAGACCTGCTGATGCTGAATGATTATGAAAAAACGTTCTCCCCTTTTCTCAACGACCTGCGTTTCGGACTGGATTTCATGTTCAACGGCAGAAACTTCCTCCCCGGCATCCGTTTCGGCATTACGGAAGGGATCACCCGGATAAACCTCACGCTGGGATTCAATTACCGGATCTACCCGGCACGCATCCTGGCCCCGTCAACCGAAGGACTTTTTTACCAGTACTGGGAACACCGGGGAGTAGCTTATGCCGGATTGGGCAGGGACTTTCCCTTTCTGAAACACGCAGGGAAAAAGCCCGAATTCGGGGCCCATGTTTTTGTTAGCGGGTACTACTCTTTCGGCCCTTCTTATCCGGGCAGCGGCAAATCGCCCGAAAAGATAGTCATGGCCAGTCCCTCCGGGGGATTTTATATAAAAACAGGGCCGGTACGCATCAGCACAGAGTACTGCTGGCTGGACCTGAAGACCTACGACTTCCCCAACAGTTATTTCTCACTCAAGGTAGAGTACGTCCTCTCACGCAAAAAGATCTCCAAAACCAACAAAACCATCCCCTGGTACCATTAACCGATCTGTCATGAACCGTTTTTTACGCATACTGTTCTCCGGCTATCTCGTCCTGAACCTGCTTTTGCTCACGCTTTGCAACAAAGAGACCACCAACCAGCCCGTGGATTGCAGCCGGTGTTTTCCCGTACCCCCCGACAGCGGCTTTCTCTCGGTGGTGCTTACCATCAACCATGAGAACCTTAAAATACCGGTAAAGGTATATGAGGGGAATCTGGAAGACAACCATATCAAATACGTGGACACATTCACACATCCCAACGTCAGGATCCTGATGCCTGCCGGGCACCATTATGCCGTCACGGCCACTTATATCCGCAACAACGACACCGTTATCGCCGTGGACGGCACCACGCTCGAAGTAAAAAAAGCCGTGGGGCAATGTCCCAAAGCCTGTTATGTGGTGATGGGCGGTTATCTCGACCTGCAACTGAGAAAATAGCCCTTTCAATCAACTGTGAAACACCAGCAGGGGAACCGTGGTGTAAAAATACATCTTTCGTGTTATACTGGGATAGAAGATCTTCTCTATCAGATTGCGTTTGTGGGTGGTCATGGCAATGGCACTCACCTGCACGCCGGAGAGGTAATCTTCAATGCCGGCGATCACATCTTCGTGGGGAATGACATCGCACGTCACGGAAATATCGGGATAGGATTTCCTGAAATACTCCCTGAGGCCTTCCATCTTCACTTTTTCCCATGGGTTTTTCTCCTCACTGCCGATATGGAGGCAGATAATATTCATATTGAACGGACGGATCAGGTTGATCAGTTTGGAGATCGCTTTAAAATCCGCCTCGTCATAGTCGGTGGCGTACAATATTTTTTTTCTTTCAAAGAAGCCGTTCAGGTCCATATCTTCCGGGATCACCAGTACCGGCTCCCCGGCTTTCTCCATGATCCTGGTGGTGGTAGAACCGATAGGATCATGCTTTCTCTTATCTTTTCCACGTGCTCCCATAATGATCAGATCGGGACCGTAAGACTCGGCGGCATAAAAGACCGCATCATCCAGCGGGCCTTTGACGACGGTATAATCCACTGAGAAGTTTTTCAGTTTTTCTTTCGAAGTCATTTTGAGCAGGTCATCCATAAACCTTTTCAGCTCCTCCCGGGCCGTATCACGCAGGTCATTGAGATAATCGGTGACGGATCCTTCGAAACCAAAAGATTCGTCATACGGGATGGTCTGCATATCCGGGGCATAGTAAGCATGCAGAAGCAGGACTTCTGCTCCCACTTTCGAGGCATACAACAGGGAAAAATGAGCCGCATGGCGGGAATAATCGCTGAAATCAACGGGTACCAGTATTTTCCCGACGCCCGGTTCCTGATCTTCCCCTTTTTTCTCCGCTTTCTTCTCATCCCACTCCCCCTCATCCCGGAGAAACTGCCTGTAAATGCCTATGGCTTTTTCCAGGTCTTCTTCCCTCACTTTGATCTTCACCCCGGTGGAGGTATCGGGCTGGACCATATTGACATTGGAAAACACTGCATCAATGCCTTCATTGGCCAGGCGGGTCTTGATCAGCAATGCCCGCTCATAAGGATGCTCGGCGAGAATGATAAGTTTGTCTTCCATTTTCTTTTTTCTTAAAGATATAAAAAATCACAGAAAAGGACAAACACTGAAAAAAAAATTTAACGTAATGCCCCCCACCCTGCGTTATTCATGAGATAATAAAACACAGTTGAATAATTATCTTCTGAATATTACCGGAAGCTCAGCCCGATGCCGGCCGTATAGATGGAATAATCGGCCCAGGTGTAATCACCGTGCAGGGTAACCACCGACAGTTTCACCCGTATGCCCGCATTAACCCTCAATCCGCTCTGGTTGGTGATCTTCATGGAGGGGACATGATAGATATCCTCATCGGTATATACCGGTTCCGTGGCAGAGATATCAGGATGAAATCCCGGAATGGGAATATTTCCGTCCACATCGATCACCGTGGAAGTCCTGCTGTAACCGATCCCCCCGAAAACGTTGATAAGCGGGAATTTCGTAGAAGCGAGAAAATCAATGGTATAGGCCTTGATCACCGTACTGATCTGCTGACCGGTAAAATCCGCCGGAAGATAATCCTCGAGATAATCATAGCTGCCGGGTTCGAGACTGAAACCGGCATATACTTTCATTTGTGTGTACCCCCCGAACAGGGACATCGCCACCGGCATTTTCTTCAGCACAGGTATCCACTGGCTAAGACTGTGTTTCAGTCCCACACCCCACAACCCCACCTTGGCCGTGGTGCCGGGAATTTTAAGAGGCACCAGCAACCGGCCGATGATCTCGGTACCCGCCGGCAAACCTACTCCCATCTGCAACATGGGCGACGGGATAAAATCAAAACCCGTGCCGGCAGGCGACCTGAAATCGGCCAGGGTGACCGTATCCGTGCCGGCACTTTGCCGGTATTCCAGCCACGGCCCTTCCTCCGTATTGCCTGCCACCGTGGGAGCGATAGTGCCGGAACCTGCCACCCGCAGGTTTTCAAAATCTATCTCCGCCAGATCAAACGTTTTGGCATGCTCCGGCACGGAGGTCATGTTGACGGTAAAGGTCACATCCAGGCCTCCCAGCTTATGGGTGGCAGCCGTATTGAACCAGCCCGCATTCAGATCGGCCCCGAAAGCATTCACCCAGGGGCGCAGATACTCTGTGAGCAGCGCCTGACCGTCATGCACCCCCCCGTCAAATATTTTTAACGAATCAATCTGGGAAAAAAGAGAGGAAACAGTCAAAGCACTTACGAACAGAACTGAGAAAAAGTGTCTGAAAATATTCTCCCGTTTCATTTTTTTATCAATTTAAGCCGTTAAAAATTCGGATTCATAAATATAAGACATTTTTTATTCTTTTAAGGTTGCTCGCAGCCAACTGTTTTTATGCGGGATGCTTTCCGGGCAATGCAAAATAAGCGTATCTTTGTACAAAGCGATTCTTATGGCATTGAATGTCCCGTTGGCTGAGCGTATGCGGCCCCGTTCCTTGGATGAGTTTGTCGGGCAGGAGCACCTTGTCGGTAAGAATGCCATCCTGCGCAACCTCATTGAGGCGGGGACGATCCCTTCGATGATCCTCTGGGGCCCGCCGGGCGTGGGCAAAACCACACTGGCACGCATCTTTTCCCTGCAGCTCAACAGGCCTTTTTACAGTCTCAGTGCCGTCCACTCGGGCGTGAAAGAGGTGCGTGAGACCATAGAAAAAGCCAAAAAAGAACAGTTCTTCGATCGTCCCAACCCGATCCTGTTCATCGACGAGATCCACCGTTTCAGCAAATCCCAGCAGGCCTCCCTGCTGGGAGCCGTCGAAGAGGGCTCTTTCTCCCTCGACAGCGCCACCACCGAGAATCCCTCCTTCGAGGTGATCTCCCCCCTGCTCTCCCGGTGCCAGACCTACATCCTGAAACCGATGGACAGGGAGGCGCTCGTCACCCTGCTGCAGCGGGCCCTCACCCATGATCAGTACCTGAAGACCCTGGACATAGAGATCCGGGAAGACGAAGCCCTGCTCCGCTACTCCGGCGGCGATGCCCGCAAACTGTACAATGCCCTCGAGCTGACCGTGGATGCCGAAAAGAACAAACGGCCGGAAGGAAAAAAGATTATCATCACCAACGACGTGGTGCTGCATCATCTCCAGGACAACCTGGCCCTTTATGACAAACAGGGAGAGCAACACTACGACATTATTTCGGCCTTCATCAAGTCGGTGCGGGGCAGCGACCCTCACGCGGCCGTTTACTGGCTGGCACGCATGGTGGAAGGAGGCGAAAAACCCGAATTCATCGCCCGCCGGCTGGTGATCCTGGCAGCGGAAGATATCGGCCTGGCCAACCCCAACGCCCTGCTCCTGGCACAGAGCGCCTTCGACGCCGTACACCAGGTGGGATGGCCTGAGTCGAGGATCATCCTCTCCGAGGCAACCATCTATCTGGCCACCTCACCCAAAAGCAACTCGGCATACATGGCCATCAACCAGGCACAGGCACTGGTGAAAAAAGAAGGAGACCTGCCCGTGCCCCTCAATATACGCAACGCCCCGACCAAACTGATGAAAGACCTGGGATACGGCAAAGACTACAAATATGCCCATGACTACCCCGGCAATTTCGTCAAAGATCACTACCTGCCCGAAAAAATACAAGGCACCCGCCTGTATCACCCCGGAAACAACCCCAGGGAAAAAGAAATAGAAGAACGACTCAGAAAATGGTGGGGGGAAGGAAATGGGAAGGATGAAGGATGAAGGATGAAGGGTGAAGGAGGGATTGGATGATTGGATGATTGGATGATTGGATGATTGAGTGATAGCCAGAAAGTTATATGCTTATGAACATTATAGAGAATATACCGCGGATCAAGCATACGGAAACGGGAAACTTCTTTCTGATCGCCGGGCCCTGTGTGGTGGAAAGCGAAGAGAATGTTTTTCTGGTCGCTGAAAAAATCAGAGGGATCACAGACAAGCTGAAGATCCCTTTCATCTTCAAGGCCTCTTATAAGAAAGCCAACCGTACCCGTCTGGATTCCTTCACGGGCATAGGCGATGAGAAAGCCCTGAAGATCCTGCAAAAGGCGGGCCGGGCCTTCGATATGCCGGTGCTGACGGATATTCATTCGGAACCGGAGGCTGCCCTGGCCGCAGCATATACTGAGGTTCTGCAGATCCCCGCTTTTCTCAGCCGCCAGACCGGCCTGCTGGTGGCTGCCGCCCGGACAGGCCGGGTGGTCAATATCAAAAAAGGCCAGTTCATGGCGCCATCTGCCATGCGTTATGCAGCAGACAAGGTCATGCAATCGGGGAACCCCAACATCATGCTGACCGACCGGGGCACCATGTTCGGTTACGGCGACCTCATCGTGGATTTCCGCGGCATCCCGGAGATGAAAGCACTAGGCTACCCAGTGATAATGGACATCACCCACTCCCTGCAACAACCCAACCGGGCCGGCGGGGTGTCGGGCGGACGCCCGGAGATGATAGAAACCATCGGCAAAGCCGCCATAGCTGCCGGCGCCGACGGTATCTTCCTGGAGACTCACCCCGACCCCCCGCATGCCAAATCCGACGGCGCCAACATGTTGCACCTCGACCTGCTGGAACCCCTGCTGGAAAAACTACTGAAGCTGCACGAGACCGTCAGAACACTTTGAGTCCCGGTAGCCCTGCCCGCTATCAGTTCATCCGGGCCAGATTGGAAAAATAAAGTGCTACCGGCCGGTAAAAAGCATGGGCAAATTTGGAATAGGCAAATAAAATTACCAGTTCCATGGATATAATGGTATGAATTATAAAGATAATATTGGTAAAAGTCCATCGTAAATCCAGAAATACAGCCAACTCCATCCAAAACCCGGTGATTCCGGCCAGCCATATAAACGAAAGGAATATCCAGTCGGCCAGCTTGGTTGATTCATATGTTTTGGTCGGTTTTGTGATGCGGTAGAACAACGCCAGTGTTGATCCATATACCATCAGGATCCCTGCCAACGTTCCCAGGATACGGGAAGGCCACCATACCGTGGTAGCAGGATCTTTGAAAATAAAATCCAACACGGTAGCTGTCAGTAAACCGATAAACCCCCACATGATAGTCCAGTGTACAAGCCAGGGTTTTACAAGCCGGGACTTTCCATAGAAATATTCATCCTCATTCTCTTCACACTTCTGATAGCGTTTCATCGTTGCCACTTCTTCCAGCATCCCCCCAAAGGCTTTAATGAAACGTGCCCATACACTTTTCTTTTCTCCCTGGGAATTAGAAGGACTGTTATTTTTCAATTTAAGTATCATTCTACCCACACCCCAAAAAGCGGTAACGCCCATAAAAGCAAAGACAATAATGCCCAACTCATGAATGATATCATAAGGCATCCATGAAAAGATCCATCTTGAGATTTCCATTTCGGGTTTCAGGGTCAGGAGAAAAAATCCCAGTACCACAGCCAGCAACAGGGTAAAGAACAGATAAAAAGGATTATTTTTAAAGATCAGGCGGGTTATACCTGTCGGCTCATAATGAGCAATGGCATAGCGGCGCATGGCGGCCATCAGCTCTCCCGGATCGGCCTGTCGCGGACAGGTCTCCGAACATTCACCGCAATGATAACACATCCACAACTCCCGGCTGCTCAATATTTCATCTTTCAGCCCAAGCAGACCATACCGGATCATCATCCTGGGAAAGTTTTCATGCTCATCCGTCAGGTTACATACTGCCGTACAATTACCACAGTTATAACACGCATTGAAATCATCAGCCCCATATTTTTTCAGATCTTTTGCCAGATCAGGATATACTTTTATTGCCATAACCTAACTTTTTTTAGCCAGTTTATAAGTAAAATATTCGTCCATATCATCCGGTTCTCCGGTCACTATCTCCCCGTATTTCCGGAGCGTCATCAGGTACCAGTTGGTCTCCTGTAAAGAAAGCCCTGTCTTTTCTGCTACCTGAGGCACTGTTTTGGGACCGTCCTTTAAGGCCTCTTTAATCGCTTTTTTGATCCGGTTAAATGTTTTCAGGTGTTCTTTGGCAGCGTCGGGTATTTTCCGCGACTGTTTAAGGATATCTATTGTTCTGGTTTTTTTTTGTTCCATAGCTGATTTTTTTTTTCTTATTCTTCCGCTTCCAGCAGGGCATCTATCATCCCTTCAATTTCGCTGTCTTTATAACCTGTCAACTGTATGGCATTGACAGGACATACCGGCAGGCACATGCCACAACCTTTACAGTTGGACGGGATAACCCGGGCTGTTTTTTTCCCGTTATGCTCCACCATCTCAATGGCATCATACGGACACGCTTTGGTGCATTCGTCACACCATTCACAAAGTTCCGGGTTCACCGTCGCCAGAATCGGTTCCAGGGAAAGTTCTCCCTTTCGCAGGGTATAGTTGGCTTTGGACGCTGCCGACAAGGCCGACTTCACCGATTCGGTAATATTCTTGGGCCCCTGACAGGCACCGGCTATCAACACCCCGTCAATAACCGTTTCCACAGGCTTCAGTTTCATATGTATCTCATTATAAAACCGGTCTCTGCCCCGGGGCACCTTCATCAGCTCTCCGATGACATGCTCTTTGCGGGGGACCATGCCGGTGACCAAAACCAACAGATCCGGTTCCACCTCCAGTTCTTTCTGTGATGTGAGAAAGTCTTTCACTCTGATCACCGGACCATGTCCATTTTGCTTAACCTCAGGAAATGTATCTTCATAAAACTGGATATATATATCCCCGTTCTTCGAAGACCTTTCATACAACAGCTCCTGTTTCCCATAGGTACGGATTCCCCTGTTGATATGATAAACGGTAAGATGGGGGTATTTCTCCCTGGCTTTGATTGCACTATGGATCGCCGAAGTACAGCAATATCTCGAACAATATTTGTTCTTACCGTCAAACTGGCGGCTGCCCACACAGTAGATAAATGCTATCGACCGGATTTTTCTATCGTTCACCACAAGCTCTTTTTCATTCATCTCCAGCAGGCGGTAAAACTGTTGCAAGGTCACCACCCCCTCTATTTCCCCGTATCCGAATTCTCCTTTTTCAGGTTCATAGGGATCAAACCCCGTTGTCATGATAATTGCTCCGGTACGCAGGGTAACCGTTTCTTCTTTCTGCTCCAGATCGATGGATGAACAGACCTTCAGACACTCGCCACAGCGTGTACATGCCTTATCATCGATGGCAGGAAATTGTGGATATTCACTGTCATAATTTTTATAGATGGCTTTTCGTTTGGTCAAACCGAAATTAAAATCATCTTCCACTTCGACAGGACAAACATCAATGGCTTTCAGCAGCTCTTCGCGGTTGCATTCCTGTTTAATAAACCGGGGACGGATCCTTACCTGTATCTCAAAATTGCCGATACTCCCATTTTTCGAGATCACCTCTGCGCCGGTAAAAAGGGTAATATTCTTTCTTTTAACCAGCTCCCGATATAAACGGCTGACAATCTGTTTTCCGGTTTCTTCGGTAGTAAACAAATCTCCCCACTGGGCGGTACGACCCCCTACAAAATGTTCCCGTTCCACCAGATAAACCTGTGTTCCCATATCCGCCAGTTCTATGGCGGCCCGCATACCTGCCACACCGGCACCGATAACGGTTACCACATTCATCGCATCAATACGTATCGGATCGAGCGCTTCGGAACGGGCTGCCCGGGCTACGCCCGCACGTACCATCCGGATGGCTTTCTCCGTAGCTCCCTGCGGATTATCCGAGTGAGACCAGGAGCCCTGTTCACGAATATCCACCTGCACGTAATTGTAGGGATTCAATCCCGCCCTTTCGGCTACCGAACGGAATGTAAACAAATGCAGTTTCGGAGAACAGGAAGCAACCACCATCCCATCGAGTTTTTGGGTGCGTATATCCTCTATGATCTCCTTCTGTGAAGCATCCGCGCAGGCAAACATCACATCTTTTGCCAGTATCACCCCTTCTTCCTGTTCAATCACTTCCCTTACCCGCTTCACATCCACCGTATCGGCGATGTTGGTTCCGCAGTGACAGATATATACGCCTATTCTTTTTCTCATGAGTAGTTTATTTTCTTTTTTACATCACAGTGAGGCAATTTCATCCGGCAATATAACTGGCCGCTTCCGAAGAAGCGGCTCCTGCCGACATAATAGAATCGGGGATATCCATGGGGCCCGAGGCAGCTCCCGCTACAAAAACCCCTTCAATATTGGTTTTGGCCGGATTGGTCAACTCATCCCGCTGCAGGATAAACCTGAAATCATCCAGGGCCAGATTCTGCCCGTTAAAAGCCGTTGTTATCTCATCATTGGCCAGCACCCCCACCGAGAGGATTACCAGGTCATGCTCTGCCTCCTCCACCTTTCCCGTTTCAATATTTTCATAACGAAGGATGAGATTGCCGTTTTCTTTTTCTTTAATCCGGCCGATCTTCCCTTTCACAAACTCCACGCCCATGCCTTTGGCCTGCTGGTAGAACTCACAGAATCCTTTCCCGAAGGCCCTAATATGTAAGTAGTAGATCGTTACATCCGCCATGGGCAGGGCCCCCATAATCAGTTGTGCCTGTTTGATGGAATACATACAACACACCTGCGAACAGATAGGATTGCCTACCGTGGCATCCCTCGATCCGGTACATAACACGTAGGCTATATTGTCCGGCATCTTACCGTCACCCGGGCGCAATACCGTATTGTACGGTCGGGTGGGAGCCAACTGCCGCTCCATCTGCATAGAGGTAATCACATTGGGATAACGGCCATACCCGTAGCGCGGAATTTTTACCGGATCGAACAATTTGAAACCGGTAGCCAAAATCACCGTTTTGACATGCCGGCTTTCCTGTACGGGCTGTTGGGTGAAATCAATGGCATCAGCCGGGCATACCTTCTCACAAAGCCCGCACATTACACAGTTATCCAAATCAATAGAAGCCACCCGGGGATCAGCGATGCTGAACGGAATAAACACAGCCTTACGCCCTACCAGATCATATTGATACTGATCCTTAACCACCACAGGACATACCCGTTCACACTCTTCACATCCGGTACATAGATCCTCAATCACATACCTCGGTTTTTTCTCCACACGGATAAAAAAATCTTTCTCTCCCTCTTTTTTGATCTCCAGCACTTCACTGTAAGTATATACCGTTATGTTCGGATGACGGGCCACTTCCGACACTTTGGGAGTGGTAATACAGGCGGCACAGTCGAGCGTGGGAAAGACCTTGCTCAGCAAAATCATTTTCCCCCCGATAGAATAATCTTTTTCCACCATCATTACCCGGTACCCCATGTTGGCCAGGTTGAGTGCTGCCTCTTCCCCGGCAATACCTCCTCCGACAACCAATACGTCAAAGCCGTCTTTCGTTTCTTTATTCATGGAACCAATCTGTTTCGTCAGTTTTGCAATACCGTTTCAGATAAATATTTCGTAAAAGCCTTGATCTGATTCACAAAAGGCTCGGAACAAACCGAACAAATAGCTGCCATTTTCAAACGGGCCGGTTCTATTCCTTTATCACGCATAAGTTCCTGCGTATGTTTGACAACCCATGCCGTCTTCTCGGGACAGGTTTCTCCGTAAGGACAATCCGTCCCGTCGGCAGCAATAAAAACCCCGTCAAACCCCTTCTCAAAAGCATGCAGGATCCACCGGGATTTTATGCCGGATGAACATGGTACCACCACGGTATATACCGTAGGAGGATAATGAAGTTTAAGTAATCCCGCCAAATCAATGGCGGGATCCGATATCTTTTCCGTGGAGAATACCAGAATTTTCGGTGTTTTTTCCATTGTTTTCCATCTATTTTTTCAAATAGATCTTGAAATAACCCGATTCTTCCACCGTGCCAAGGTATTCATATCCTTTTTTGGTGCACCATTTGGGAATATCCCTTTTGGTCCCTTCATCCGATGAAAGGACTTCCATTATCTGTCCGGGCTGTATCTCTCCGATGGCCTTTTTGGCAGCAAGCAGAGGCCCCGGACAGGAGGTACCACGTGCATCCACGCTTTTATCCACCTGTAAAGCTTTCAATTCTTCCGTAGTCATAACAATGTTTTTAAAGATTAAATAAATAAATTAATGTCTGCACTCTCGGCCGCATCCATATACTCACCAATGCCGCAGATATCATCGGCCAAGTCAATGAAATCTTCCAGTTTCTCTCCGTGCCACACCTTGCCGGCAAATCCACAGATGTGGATCTTCACGTTGGTCATCTCTTTGGCCTTTTTGAATGCCTCCGTCCAGTGAGGCGCCTCAAGACGTTTCAGGGAGGCCAGAAACTCATCCTTTTTATCCGTAAGCTCAGCCACCCTGTCATTGGTTAGCGCATTCTCTTTCTTGAATGCAAAAGCAGCCTGTAACAATACAAAAATCTCAACATCCATATCCTCGGCAGCAGCGCCCCCGAGTATCACTCCGGCAGCCGTCAGCTTGTCAACACTCCCGGAGAACAATGCAATACAAAGTTTTTTTGCCATAATTTTTTGATTTATTTGTTAATAATTTCACATTACAAAATTCGATGGTTTTTTTTATTTGGTCAATAGTTTGTGTGTGATGTTCATTTTTCAATCATGTGATATACATCACATTTTTTATTACTTTTGTAAGAACAAAGCATGGATATGATAGAATTCAAGTGCACGGATTGCAGGGTAAAATCCTCGGCCACAAGGTTTCTTACGGATGAGCAGGTTCTGGAGCTCGGAAGTAACTGTGTAGAAGTGCATTTTAAACCCGGGGAGATCATTTTCAAGCAAGATGCTTTTTCCTCCAACATCATTTACCTGAAAACGGGTCTGGTCAAGCTGTTCATGAAAGGCCCTACGAAGGATCAGATCCTGAAACTGGTCCGGGCGCCCGCTTATCTGGGCATCCCCACCACCGTAGGCGATAAGATCAACCATTATTCGGCCATGGCCATCAGTGAGGCGGCCGCCTGTTTTATCGATCTGGAGACCTTCCGGAAAATGGTTTTTATGAACGGTCACTTTGCCTGGGAGATCATCCTTACGTTATGCAAATATGAGCTGCAGCAGTTCCACCGGTGTATCAATCTCACACAGAAACAACTGAACGGCAAACTGGCCGGCACGCTGCTGGATCTGTCAAAACATATTTACCAGAGTCCTTCTTTCCGTCTCGATCTCTCGCGCAACGACCTGGCCGAAATGCTGGGCACCTCCCGCGAAAGCATCAGCCGCCTGCTGAACGAGTTTGCCGAAGAAGGGATCATCCGCCTCTCGGGAAAAGAGATCACCATCCTTAATGAAGAAAAACTCAAAAAAATCAACCTCACCGGATAAAGGAAGGATGAATGTTGAAGGATGAAGGGTGAAGAGTGAGCGCCAGCGAGTGGCCTTTTAAAAATACAGATTAAACCCCAGCGCCGTATTCATCACCCACGGCCGGCGTACTTCGATATTCTGAAGTTCATATCTATAAAAGGAGAACTGTAACCCCACGTCAAAATCGCATGAACCGGTATATGCGATCCTGACATCCAGAATATTGGTGTTATTAAACTCCAGGAGGGTATTTTCAGGTTCGGAAGAATAAGCATAACCCGCATT
>CAZYPI010000063.1:0-13640 GCA_964649335.1 uncultured Rikenellaceae bacterium
AAGTAATATTTCTTTGGCTTTCTCCCGTCATTCAGCACCCCCTACGGCCCGAAAGGGGCATAGGTCTGAATAAAATATTTCCGGTGATAATAATCCGCCCAGCACCAGAGAATGCCCCCGCTGCATTGCGGCACGGCAGCAATGGCTTCCCATGCTTTTTTGATGTAAGCCGCCTGAAAATCCTCCGAGAACATCACATCCCCGGAGACACCATATATTCCTGCCGCACCGAATTCACTTATCAACACCGGTTTATGCGGATAGTAGCTGCACTGGCGGCGGATATAATCCTCGGAAGGAATACGCACCAGGGAATCCAGCGAACGGATATGATATGCTTTATCATTGCCAAAATACATATTACAACTGACAAAATCGGCCTCCCGGTAAGCCGGCTGTATGTTGGTCTCACCGTTTACGGTAAAGGTCACCGGGCGTGTGGTATCCAGACGATGTGCTTCCCGTATCAAGCGGCTCACCACATAGGTACCTGCTGCGGTTTCCGTTTTACACTCGTTGGCCACACTCCAGGATATAATACAGGGATGGTTTTTATCTCTGCGTATCATCTTTTGCAGAGTTATACGGGCCTGCTTCAATATTGCCGTATCCCGGACAACCGTTTCATTTTTCCACCACCAGTTCTGGCCCCACCAGTTCAGCGGAAGTTCCTCGATCAGCAACAAACCGGTCTCATCCAGCAGATCCAGGGTCCCGGGAGATTGCGGATAATGTACCCGTATCGTATTGGCGCCGGCCTGTTTGATCCTGAGCAAATCTTCCCGGATCAGTTTTTTATCTGTAATATGCCCCTTCCTGCCGTAAATATCATACCGGTTAAACCCTTTGACAAACAACGGAGTGTCATTGAGCAGGATACGGGTTCCTTCTGTTTTTACGGTTCTTATACCGAAACGAACCTTCCGGCCATCCCGCATTTTGTCTTTCTCCTTTATTTCCGCATACAACGTGTACAGTGCCGGATGTCCGGGAGACCACTTTTTTACAACAGGCAGGAACAATGAAAACCGAAAATTCCGGCTCCCTTCCGAATCCGTAATGATCCTCCATGTTTTTTCCCGTTCCTCCCGCCCGGCAGGGATCCTCAGCACAACCTCCAGTTCACGTTGCTCCGGATAGTAGCAATGAACCTTTAACCCGCAATACACGCGGGCCCCTTTTTCTTCCGGAACAGCATATACGGTAATATCCTCAATATAAACGGAATCGCGGGCTATCAGCTCCACCGGCCGGAGAATCCCGCCGTACTGCACCCATTCAATCTGTTTGCTTCCCGGCAACCACTCCGGTTTCGGTTTATTATCCACCCGTATCACCAGATGATTATCTTTTTCAGGGTTTAGCAATCCGGTCACCTCCCATCCGAAAGGCAGGAACCCCCCGACATTTTCCCCGACAAACAAGCCGTTTATCCAAAGTTTCGTATAATAGTTCACACGATTAAATTTGAGGAAAAGGATTTTCCCCGAAGGAAAAGAACCTGCCGGGATCACGGTGGAATACCACCCCACCCCCTCGTATCCCCACAAAGCTGCATCATAATTATTCCATGCCCCCGGCACCTCTACCCCGGCCCAGTCCGACCTGTCATAATGATCGTCAAACCACTTTTCCTTTTCACCTATGCCGGCAATGTCTATCTGAAAATGCCAATCGCCTGATATCTCTCTGTTATAACATTCCGCTTTTCCGTTCTCTCCCTTTTTCTCTTTATCCATACAGGAAGAGAGGCCTGACACGATCAGGGAAACAGCGATAAAGACAGACAGTGGCAACAGACCACAAAAACGGAGTTTTTTTTTCATAAAAAACCTTCCTTATCTCAAATAACGGGTATACCAATCCAGTACCCGGGTCAGCAAATCCTTTTTATGAACATATTCATGAATAGCATGGGTTTCACGCGGGTAAACCACAAAGCGGCAGGTTGCTCCCTGATCTTTCACTCCCTGATAATATTCATACGACTGGGTAACAGGCACCACAGGGTCTGCCTGTCCGTGCAGTATCAGCACAGGTGTTTTCACTTCCCGGACGAATGTTACCGGAGAATGGTTGCGGTAAACCTCTCCCCGTGTCGTATACGGGCTCCCTTCGAAGAACATGCTGAAATTCTCCGGTCTGCCGCAGGTGCTGTACATGGTGGTCAGGTCGGTGACGGCCGCTCCCATCACCGCCGCCTTGAACCGGCCGGTCTGAGTAATGGCCCAGGCAGTCATAAATCCTCCGTAGCTCCATCCGCCGATACCCAGTCTGGCAGAGTCGGCTATCCCTGCTTCTACCAGGTAGTCCACTCCCGCCATAATATCCCTGAAGTCTCCGCCCCCCCAGTCGCTGATATTTTTTTCGGCGAACTGCCATCCGTAGCCGTTACTGCCCCGCGGATTCGGATACAGTACCATAAAACCGTGTGAAGCCAGCAACTGGCCCCACTCGTGCCAGTTGGCCAGATAGCCGTTCCACCAGGCCCAGGTGGGCCCACCATGAACATCAACGATCAGAGGCCAGGTACGGGTGCTGTCATATCCCCGGGGAAATATCAAAACACCCTCTATTTCCTGTCCGTCAAAGCTCTTCCAGCGTATCACCTCCTGCCGGCAGAAATCCAGTCCGGCAAACTGCGGGTTCATATCCGTCAGCCGCCGTGCCTCCCGTCCGTCCGTATTCATGATCCACACTTCATCGGGATGATCATAAGACGCATCCTGATAAGCCACCCACCGGCCCTCCCGGCAGAAACTCCAGTCGGGAGCTTCGGAATAGCTTCTGTTCACCTTTTTCAGCAGGATGACCCTGTTGTTTTTAATGTCTATCTTTCCGAAAAACCCCTGCACACCCCGGTTGCCCGAACAATACAAGTCGCCCGTTGCCGGATTCCAGTTCATATACCACACCGTACCGTGATAATCCTCCGCCAGGATCTTCCCTTTCCCGCTATCATAAGAAAAAACAACCGGCAGATAGGTTGGCCCCACCGTAACAAAAGAGGCGATCCGTTTCCCGCCGGGCGACCATTTGGGAGAGCCCCAACAATACTCCAGGGAAAACCCTTTATCCTCACCTCCCAGTCTTTTTATCATCCGGCCGTTCCTGTCCACCACCACCAGTGAAGAATGATGGCTCACCGCATCTTCATCAGGGGCCGGCGATACCCGCAGAACGATCTTTTTCCCGTCGGGAGAATAATCAAAAGCCGCCACATTTTTTTCATTGTCCGTAACGGCAGTTATTTGCCGCGTCCTCATGTCGAGTTCCCAAAGGCGGTTATTACGCTCTTTCTCACCCATTACAATCACCCCCTCCACAGCTTTGTTTTCTGCTCCGGGGACAACCGCCCCGGTATCGGAAGCAATAAAAGCAATGAGATCACGGGTAACCCACTGAAAACTCTTTATATTCTGCGGGAAAGCACTGACCTGCTCCAGGTGATCTGTAAACGGTATTTTTAGCCATATCTGAATCTTCCCTTTTTCACCCCGGTCAGACAGAAAAGCCACCGAGGTACCGTCCGGCGACCAGGCCGGGGAAAAAGCCCTGTATCCATTATCAACAAACTTTTGTGATGGGCCCTTCCCGTCTGCCGGAACGATCCGGAGGGACTCAAGAATACTGTTTCCAGGCGAGTTGTCTTTCGGGGATCTCCGCACTTCAAAAACCACCCAACGGCCGTCCGGGGAGAGTCGGGGTTTGGATACCGCCCGGCCGGATACCAGATCTTCCGGGGTGATCAAACGCTGCGCCCGAGTGCCGGGAAAAACAACAAACAGCAAAATACCCAGTAGAAAAATACGCCTTTTTAGCAGTATTATCTTATGATCCATATTCATTATTAACCGTAGACATAAATTGTTTAATCATTCTCAAAAATTGAGGGGCGACGCTATGCGGAACCGGTAATTTCCGGAACCCAGGTCAATTACCGCCCTGTTTTTTTCATATTTTGTCGAAAGGACTCCTTCTGCATCGCTCAGGGCTTTTCCGCTCTCTGTAAGATCTTCCACACTTTTTACGGGCAGTATCAAGGTGGCTGAAGTATTGGCCGGTACCGTCAGTAATAAGATCAGTGAGTCCTGCTCTCTTTTCCAGTATACCCTGATCGTACCGTACATGCTTTTGTGTTGTGCATTCACCCATTCCAGACTATCCGGGAAAAAGGGTTCTACATAAAAATGTTTAAAACCCGGCTCCTCCGGATCAGGTTTAATACCGGCAAGAGTTTTATATAACCAACCGCTTACGGAACCGAACATAATATGATTCAGGGACCACTCTTTCCCGTCCCATGTCTCCCAGATGGTGCTGGTGCCCCGCGATACCCAATATCCCCAACCGGGATAACGTGTACTGTTCACCACGCGCCAGGCTATATCCGGCCGGCCCGCCGCCGTCAGTCCATAAAGCACTTCTTTGGCTCCGACCACACCAAAATCCATATTCAACTTTTTGCCCGGCAACCGTCTGTCCAGCTCCCGCAAGATCTTTTCTTTCTCCGCAGAATCGACCATATCAAAATGTAAAGCACACCCCAGTGTGGTCTGCGTAGCGGTTTTGTATTTATCCCCCGCCAGAAAATGTGACCGGTATGCCTCCCTGATTTGCCGGGCCAGTTGTGCATACTCCTTTTGATCCTCTTTTTCACCCAATAATCCGGCTATCCTGGATAACAAATCGGCTTCTTTATAATAATAGGCGGTTGCCGTAATAATCTTCGGTGTTTGGGTCTCGGCAAAGCACCAGTCGCCCAAACCCAGATCTATCAGATTGTCCCGGGCCTGCCGGCGGTAATTAGCAAAATACTTTTTCAGATAAGGATAGGTATCTCTTAGAATATTCAGGTCCCCAGTAAAAAGATAGAGATTCCAGGGCAGTATGACGGTCACATTATCATAAGCCGGACCTATGTTCCAGTAATATCCCCAACCGCCGCTCGGCACCACAGGGGGTACCGCTCCCTCCGGTTTCTGGCTGTCCAGGATATCATGGATAAACCGGGTATAAGCATTGCCCATTTGAAAATTATACAGACCTGTTTCGGAGGTGAGCTGGGCATCCCCCATCCACCCCAGTTTTTCCCGGTGGGGACAATCGGTCGGATACCCGTGGTAATTGTTCAGGAACGACCGCAGGTTCATACGCTGGATGCCGTTGATCAGGTCATTTGATGTCAGAAATATTCCCGCCGTATCCAAAGCAGTATGAACCCACAGAGCTTTTATATTCTCTTTGTCCGGCTTTTCGGGAAAACCTTGCACTTCAACATACCTGAAACCGTGATAGACAAAATGAGGATGCCAGGTTTCTTTCCCAGTTCCTTTCATGATGTATTCATCGGTTTGAAACCTTTTTTCACGTACATACATACTGATGATTTGTTGATCCACTGCACCGGCAGCATCCAGCCGTTCACCATACTTCAGTGTGATCTTTTGTCCCCTTTTCCCCATGACATTCAGTTGAACAAAACCTGCCAGGTTCTTCCCGAAATCCACTACATATTTCCCGTCTCCTGTTTTGGTCACAGCAACCGGCGCCACTTCTTCCACAACTTTTATGGGAGGCATCTGCTGAACGTGGAGGGTTCCGGAAGGCCCTGCCACCTGTCGCACCCGGGACCATTGTCCGTCATCGAAACCGGGCCGGCACCAACCCTCCTGTTCCAGCCCGGCATCGTATGTCTCCCCCTGGCGGATGCCGTTGAACGTAACAGGGCCGGGGGCACAACGCCAGGAAGTATCCGAACCAACCGTTTGCGAACTGCCGTCCTCATACACCAATTGTAGCTGGCATAACAGCGTAGGGTCATTGCGCCACGGCGCTCTGTCAAAGCTCCAGACCGCCCGGGTGAACATATTATACCAACCGTTGCCTAGCATAACTCCCAGAACGTTCTTCCCTTTTTTTATCTTACGGGTCACATCATAGGGTACATACGAAACGGTTTTGGTATAATCGGTGAAGGCCGGATCAAGCAAATGATCCCCCACTTTCTCCCCATTTAAAAAAACCTCATAATCCCCCAGGCCGCTGATATACAACCGGGCCGATTTTATTTCTTTCCCCGCCACAAACTCTTTTCGAAACAGAGGCGAAGCATCATCATGCACGGGAGGTGCATTCTTCGGTAAACGCTGACGGAACTCACTCCTTGTTTTCCAGTCAAACACCCGCGGTGCACTGATCCATTGTGCCAGCCAGTCGCTCTTACCGGTCAGAGCCGTCTCCCACCAGGCAACATCCGACCAGGCTCCCGCACGACCCTCTTTGTCCCATACACGTACTTTCCAGTAATAACGCGTGGCCGATTTCAACGGCTTTCCTTCATAAGGCACGTGAACAGACCGGGAAGTCATCACTTTCCCACTGTTCCAGACATCTCCTTCATTGCGCCGTAACTTTGCCGTATCGGCAGAAACCAGTATCTGATAAGCCTGCTGATGCTCTCCCCGCCGGGCAGAATAAAGTTCCCAACTCAATCCAGGATGCGCAGTCTCAATCCCCAGCGGATTTGAAGAATAATTACATTTCAACGAAGAAACGAGAATATCAGAAGTCTCGTTTTTCCCCCTGGAACAAGAAGAAACCATAATGGCCAGGCAAAGAGCCAATATGGATATCTTTTGCAGGGAATACCGTTTTTTCCCTTCTATCATCATTTTTTTATTCAAAGTTTTAATTTTTATCATATTGTTTTCCGACCCTATTCAATAATCAGATGCCTTACATTCCCGACAGTAATGTAATCATTAATATTCTCTTTTGATATCTTTTTTTTACCAATGAATACATTCTTAATATATAAAGTATCTATATCACCGGTGTTTACCGCCTTTTTTTCAGGGATTGTATCAAAATGAACATCGATCAGTTCCAGCTTCCGCAGGCAAGCATTATTGATACGGAACAGGGGTTTTTCATACCGGGCAACATCATCAAAAGTGCAATCTTCAAAACGTATCTGCGGATAACAAAGATGTTTTTTCTGATGTTTATGAATAACGAAAGCAGATTTATTATTACCTCCAAAATCACAATGACTGAAAAGGATCTTCCCCATCTGTGTGTTTAGAGCCCATCCCAGCCTGAATCCATTTGCCCTGGGATTCCAGAAACAGGTATTTCTAATAATAAATCCATCCATTTCCCCGCTGTCATAAGGAACGAGATTATGGCCTGCCGAAATCGGGTCATCATTGGAATAAACAAAACAACTGTCAACGATAATATTTTTCGTGCTTCCCACCACAATTCCATCATTCCACTCAGGTGAGCTTGCCGACGGGGTGAGGATTTTCAGGTTTATGATCCGGATATTCCCGGAGTGCCTCACATTAACATTAAAAATCCTGCCATTTCTCACTGTAAAATCCCTGAGGGTAATATTTTTTGAATCGGTCACAAACAGAGGAGAGAACAGAAAAGGATCCGTGCCTCCCACATCTTTAAACTCCGAATAGAAAGCATAGCCCCTGAATCCATAGTCATAGCGGTTTTTGCAAATGACATAATTCTCATAAGCCTGATGATCCAGGGTTCCGTATCCTTCAATCTTTATATTATTACAATGATCAATCCATATTCCTCTGCGCTGCGTATTGTTCCCTTCCGTATCTGTTTTTGTTCGTATTATCGCACCTTTGTCCAGGTAAATATTAAGATTCTTACAATTTCTTATCCGTATCTCACCGGTCAAATACTCTCCTTTGGGTACATACAAGGTCTTTCCGCTTCCGTTCAGGGAATAAATGGCATGCTCAAATACTTTTGTAAAATCCCCCTTATCTTTATCCGTAATAAACTCCCTGAGAGAAACAATTGCGGGATCATCCGACTGTAATTCTTTTATTTCATGCGGTTCAATAATCAAAACAAACATCGGATAATGATCTATTCTCACAAGGATAAACCTTCCGGCATCCAAAGGAACCCCGAACCGTAATACAGACCTTTTGACTTTTCCGGCAATCTTTAACCTTTTCGGATAAATGACAAAATTCTTAATAGGAGTTTTCGTGTCAATCTCTATTTCAGGATTCTTTTCCAATGCCAGATGAACAAAATGAAGCGTCATACTCCGGCTTTCCACATGACAATATTCGGGAAGATCCTGATAAAGCTTAACCATTTTTTCCGACTCTGCCTGCTTCAAAGGCGGAACCACCGTGACAGGTACCGAGACCCCGTTAACACGGGCAGTAAAGACATCGCTTACGGGATCATTTTTAATATTGAGAACCGTCATCCCGTCCCATTCATTTCTATTTTCTCTGCATGCCGTCAGGAGAAGCAAACAGGCTGTAAGAAAAACCAGGCTGGTCTTTTTTATTGTTTCTTTCATCTATAAACTGTTATAGTCATGAAATATTCACACATTCTTTCTTTCAGGCAGCATCGGGAAAAGAGACCGGATCTCTTTTTCCGATGGGATTTTTCCATATTCACATATTTCGAAGGCTTCTGCATGTATAATCACGGAAGCTTTTTCCGGCCCATACCATCTCGCCAGGGAATCCATCATTGCCGGAGTAAGGGTCTGTTTTCTTTTTTTTGCCAGCCATTTCAATCTGTTCTCCCTGTCTGCCGGCACTTCTTCAGCATATCCCTTGATCCAGGGCACCCATTCATACATCTGGGAAACAAAAGCATCCAGGGCATAAACTTTCTTGTCATACACTTCGGTAATATCAACGGTAATGTCGGGGCTGAAAGGATAAGGTTTGGAAAAATGATCGCGGGTATATAAAAAAACCGGGTCATGTTCCAGCGCAGGAGTATCCGGCACTATGGCAGGAACCCGTACCAGAAAAGCCGCATCCTGAACAAGCTGGCCCGTATAGCGGTGATCGGGATGATAATCATACGGACGGGGAGCCATGATGAGATCCGCCTGCCATTTTCTTATTTCACGGATCAAACATTCTCTCATTTCCAGGGTCGGCAACAATTGTCCGTCATGATTTTCCAGAACCGTATATTCCTCAAGGCCCAGCCTTTCTTTGGCCTCCATGGCTTCTTTTCTCCGGATGGCCGCCGTTTCTTCTTTACTCAATCTATGATGTCCCGCATCCCCATTTGTGGTTGATATATATTTTACTTTATGACCCATGCGGGTGAACAACAGGGTCGTACCCCCCGTCAGCAAAGTATTATCATCAGGATGGGCCCCGATCACAAGTATTTTTAATGCTTTTTTCATTGCCACTTTTTCAGGAATTTTTCTTCTTCAATAACCTTTGTTTTATTATGAACTTTTCATAAAAGGGTACAATTTGTCAATAGGTGTAAATTTGTAATCAAGATGATCCAGATGGATGGTTCCCAGCCATGGGCCGGGTGCATCCACGATGATCACATTCCTGGCAAACCCCGAATCAATAAAGCCTCTTCTGAAATGAACCCTTGATTTCAACACAATAACATTGAACGTCTTTGGTTCGATGAACCCCATATCTATTTCTTCCGGATATCTAAATTCTTTGTATGCCGGCACGATGATGATCATGCTCTTTTGTTCCGTTTCCACCACCGCCACGTTCTCAAAGCTATATTTGGGCCCGAGAAACCTCAAAACCCCGGAGATCCTGACGGGCTCACCGGCTTGCTTTGTACCCGTAGAAGCACCGATCATCATGTCCACCTTATCCCCCGGTTTCATATGTTTATCAACCATTATGTTTATGGTCTTTTCATCCCGGAGAGGGGCCATGAGAAAATGGGATATTTTTTGTTCCGCCAGTTCTTTAAGGATCCAGGTAGCGTCACCCGAGCGATCTGAATAATCTGCCAGGATCACCGGTTTCTCCCCTTTTTTTATCGACGCTTCCGCCATCCGTACAGCCTCTTTAGGCCTGGGAAAAGTTTTCCCGGCAAGATCCTCTCTGACCCTCCAGATATAATCGGCCATATCCCCGGCGATCATGCCGGCCAGCGGCAGATCATTATTGGCAACTACCTGAACGGTCATGCCCCCGTCCACACTATCGGCCCAGGGATAACCAAAAAACACATTTACAATCACGTCTCTTTTAGCATCTTCCCATTGCCTGGCCCGTTCCATGATGTTCATGGCAGGATATTCACCGGTCCATTGCAACACCGTCGCAGTGATCACAGGAGGTTTACGTGTTACATGAACCGGCGTGTAATCATTTTTCAACAATCTTCTGAGAAAACGTGCAGCCCGCTCCCCCTGACCATAGGTGTCATAATGGGGATATCTCTTCACGGCAAAGGCCCCGTCGGCCCATTTCAGAAACTCCTCATCCTCGTTTCCATGCAGGTCGAAAGTGGCAGCTATCGGCACCCTTTTCCCTACCACCTTTCGGATTCTTTTTGCAATTTCCGCTTCAGGACGTGGGATATCCCTGACGGCCATGGCTCCGTGCAAAGACAGGTATACCGCATCCACCGGTGATTTCTTTTTCAAATCATCCAGGATGCGTTGCATGAAATATTCGAAACTATTACGGGTATTCCAGCTTCGGGAAATTCCACCATACACTTCATAAGGAGATGCGATACCTACCGGTTCAATGTCACCGAATTCTTCCGCCATCCTGACAAAACCATCCACATAATCCCCGGGAGGTCCCGCATACAACACCTCATCACCTTCCAACACAGGTTTAATTTTTAACCAATCCTGTACATCCGTATCACCCCCCGGACAAAAAGTACAGGTTTCGTGATGGTATCTAATAACGGCTATCCTGTATTTCCTATTCATTGCCTTTTGTTTTGTTTTTTAAAGAAACATTGAAAAAAGATCTCAGTAAAAGAATACCGGGAGAGCACTATTTTTTAACCTTCCGTGCAATTATTCTGTCGATATAAATATGGGTCACGGCTTTGCCGCAATAAAACCAAAGTTTGCGGCCCGTCTGATAGGATACAGGCATATCCGGGAACCTGAAATAATGATATTTCCCGTCCCGTAACTTTGACACCCCGGGGGCAATGCCATCGCCGGGATTAACCCCCATATAAAAGGCAACAGCATCATCGGGGGCAGAAGGTTTCACATCACACCGGACATTTGCATAGAGAACCCATTGGCTGCCGGGAGGCAACAAATCCAGGTTCATCTGTACCGCCCATTCTTTTCCCGAATACATCACCGCCCCGTTGTCCGATGCATTTTTATCTTCCACTATCTGAGCTCCGCAGCAAATGGCAAAATCCAGATCCTGAAAGTCAATCCATTCATCATTCCTATTCACAATGTTGGGAAAATCCGGCTTTTTGCGTTTTATCCGGATGGCATCCAGCAAACCGGATACGGGGGTTCCTTCATTATAAAAAGTAATCCGGGCTTCTTTTACGTAACGGAGAAACCTGCCAAGACGTTCAGGGTCTTCCTGCCAGGGAATCCCTTTTTCTTCGGAAATCATCTTATATTCCGCTTCCCTCAGCAAAATGGTCATATCTACATCCAGTCTGAGACGATGAACCTGCAAAGCATATTTTTCTCCTGCGGAAGCATCTGCCAAACGCATAAGGCTATCCGCATGCAGAATAAAATCCAACCCGAGATATTTACTGGTGATCCTTTGTTTTGAAGATATTCTGTCGCTGCTGCTCCTGAAAGATTGATGCAACAACTCAATATATTGCAAAATATAAGGAGCTGCCGGACCATAATATCCGGAGACAAAATCATCAATCAGTTTTTTATAGTTCTGTTCCGGGTTCCACAACAGACGGGCTGCAACCCATGTTCGCAAAGGAGCCAGGGCCACGCCCAGGGTATTATAAGATCCTTCGCCCAGATACCCTTTCACATTCTCCAGTGAATCAAAAAACTGAATATTCTCACACATTGGATAAATGGTAGGCAGAGGCTGTAAATAGTTCTGGAAGTTGGTCACATAATCCCATATCGAAATGTTCTTTGCCAATTTATTCCAGTTCCTGATATCCCGGCCAATATTTTTATTCTTAATATCGTAATAGGGATAACCAAAATCAGCATGTATCGGTGCCAGTTGTATCATAACATAATCAGGAACGGTAAGACCTGCCGGAGGGGTAAAGCCCCATTGATAAGCAGAAGTGGCCAGCCTGGCCCGGGGATATTCCTTTCTCACCCTCCCGGCGACATTACAAACCATATCTACCAAAGGTGCAGACAATGCATTTCCGTGCTTTTCAGCAAATTCCTTACTCTTCTTATCCGGTGACCACCCATGATCCATCTGGGAAAAACCATACCAGAGGGTATCCCCGTATCTGGAAATTGCTTTTTTATAGGTAGTTGCCGCCTTTTCCCGGCAGGCATTGCTCATCATGAGTAGCTGCCCTCCATAATGACATCGGGGATCGGGGACTACCTTAAAAAAATTGTGTCCTCCGAAATTCAATTCCGGAGGCCCGTTTTTGCAATACTCCGACCAGGTATTGATTCCTTCGGGATAAGTTACAATAAACGGACTGCGTTGCATACGGCTTCCATTCAGCATATTTCGTTGCCTGTAATAAGGATCATCCGTATCCATATTAAACATTTCTCGATAAACAAAGCGTGGAGACTGATGGTCCGCCAAAGGAACAGGCAGAGAAAAGTTTTTTCGCGGAGGGATCAAAGTAAAATCCGATGCATACCACCGGACCCCCAGATAATGATCCAGAAAATAATAAACCCCGTATAATGTTCCTCTGTCTATCTTTCCGGCAATATACAACTGCTCGCCGGCGGACTTGATCACAAACCCGTCGGCTTTCACCGAACCGGTCAAATGAGGGGTATATTTTTCATACAACGGATTGTGCCGGCCCACCACAATTTTCCGTTCCCCGCCGGTATCGGAGGTAACGACCACCGTATCCCCGCTTATCTCACCAAGATAGTGCGCCAGCTCCCGGGCGGCAAACCGCACAACAGGGGATTCCTCCTCACCACAAAAAACTTTATAAGGTACCTTACCCCGCTTTATGATTTGCAATTCATGATCCGTATGGCAGGATAACAGTGATAACATTATCCCTGAGATAATCCATAAGCTCCCGCTTCTTCTTCTTTTTACCATCTTTTTCAGGATCATTCAATATCCACAGTTTCTGTTTATTTTATAATAACCATCCTTTTTGTTGCCGTATAGCGGGGGGTGCTTAAACGGTAGAAACAGGTCCCTGCCGGCAAACCCGACAGGTCCAGCTCTGTTTCATGCATTCCTTTACATAGCTTCCCCAGGTGCAATATTTTCATTTTCTCCCCTGTAATACTGAAAACCGACAAGGTCACCTCCTGCCTTTCGGGCAAGGTATATTCTATGACGGTAGTCCCCCGGGCCGGATTGGGATGGTTTTGACCCAGGGAGAAAAAAGCTCCGTCATCCGGTAGGGCTCCCACCCCCGTAACACCGTGGCGTACGGCAACCACCCGGTCAACGTATAGCCGGTATAGCCCCGAGGGATCCCCCGCCAGCCATAAGTATTTTCCATTCTCAAGATGGAAAGGCCCTCCCGGAAAAGAGAACACATGATATTGTCCATCTTTTCCATCTTTTTGATATTGAAGAATTTGTTAGTTCGACCAATTTAAGTATAGTAGAGTCTATTCATCAAATTTCTCAAACCATTGTTCAAAAACTGAATCATCACTTTGGGATTGTCAGTCACATTCT
>CAZYPI010000064.1:0-13216 GCA_964649335.1 uncultured Rikenellaceae bacterium
CACGCCGTCTTCTTCGCCGCCGGTGACGCCCAGCTCGATCTCCAGAGTCATGCCTATTTTGCTCATGCGTTCGAGGTATTTCTTGCTGATGCTGATGTTGTCCTCCAGGGGTTCCACCGACAGGTCAAGCATGTGTGATGAGTAGAGGGGTTTGCCGTGTTCTTTATAATATTTCTCGCCCCATTCCAGCATGCCGTCCACCCAGGGCAGCAGTTTTTTGGCGCAGTGGTCGGTGTGCAGGATCACGGGGATGCCGTAATGTTCGGCCAGCAGATGGACATGCTGGGCCCCCGATACTGCCCCCAGGATCGCCCCGGTCTGGCCTTCGGCGGGAAGGCCCTTGCCTGCATAAAAGGAGGCTCCCCCGTTAGAGAACTGGATAATCACCGGAGAGTTGACCTTGACGGCCGTTTCCATCACGGCATTCAAAGAATCGGTGCCCACCACATTGACGGCGGGGATGGCAAAATTATTGGCTTTTGCATAGGCGAAAAGTTCAGATACTTCATCTCCGAAAAGTACGCCTGCCCTGAATTTCTTTTGTCCCATAATTTTTATGTTTTAAGATAATACGTTTGCTTTAATGCGGCGTAAAAATAACAATAAAAGCGCTAAAATAAACTGACCTTTGTCTTATTTGACATGAATTGTTTTATATCTGCCATTGTTGTTCGTAATATCAGGCAGATCAATGAATTATAATCTTTTTTAGGAAGTCTCCCTCCGGAGTATAAATATGCAGAAAATAAATACCGTCTGAAAGATCTTGAACGGGAAGGACGATTTCTCCGGTTGCCGGACTGTTGATGACCCTGATGATTTTCCCGGAAAGGTCTGTCAGGCGGATGCTGCCGACGGGAAGATCTGTGCATCGGATATGTATCTGTTCCCGTGCCGGATTGGGCCAGACATGCACAGGGTTTGTGTTTATTTCGTGTATGGTGGTGGGTGGCGAGACATACACCGCCAGCCAGGACGTATCGCCGGGGCACCCGTGGGGATCGGTCAGATAAACGCCGATGCTGTCGAGGCCGGGGGCGGTCCAGGTGACGATGATCCCCGGGCCGGTGGTGGGCCACAGGGGGTATCCTCCTTTGATCATCCAGGTATAGTATCCGTCGCGGGGCGGACAGACGAAGTACCAGACCGTATCATACAAAGACGCCTGCGGGCATCCGCATATCTTTCCCGTGACCACCGGCTCGGGTTCTGTGAGCAGGACACTGTCGGTGGCGGTGTTGCCGTTGGCATCGGTGACGGTGACGTGGTACCACCGCCCTGCGCTGAGGCCGGTGGCCAGCGAGTCGGTGGAGGGCGGGTCGTTGTCCCACAGCCATCGGTATGGCCGCACCCCGCCGGAGGCCTCTGCCAGCGCCCACCCGTCGTTTCCGCCATAACAGGTGACATTGCCGCTGTCAATGATCTGCACCGTCAAAGCGGGGACCGGATTGAACGGGGAGACAAAATGGGCCACATGCCAGTCGTTGTCCCATTCTCCCGCAGAGTTGTTCAGGAGCTGTGCGGTTTCTCCGGACAGATTGCCGCAGTCATCATAATCATAAAGAAAGCGGTAGTTATCCTGCCAGGTGGCGTTCCATATCTGAAACAGGATCAGGGTATCATGCCCTGCCTCGTTTTGATAATAGAGATATCGTACCGCTTCTTCCCAGTGGTCCGTGTGCCACGTCTGATAATCCTGTATGGTCAGGATTCCGTCCTTATAGGTGTAGCTGATCATGGTTTGATTGATCCACCGGCCGGAGGCAGTATCCCACTGTGTAAGCACTTCTTTTATCCGGTGGCCGGCATCATCATAATAAAAGGATCGCCGGGAAACGTTCAGCCATTCTGAAGAGAGGGTGTCATATCTCTGCCTGACGGAGGCCGTATCCAGGTTATTTTCCCAAAACTCCAGTGTCCTGGAAGAGGGGAGCCATTCGTTATGTGCCTCATCCCAGGAGCTCGATTGTGAGACGGTACGGTGACCAAGAGTATCGTATGCAAAATCAAACCGTTGTGAATTGATCCAGGAGTTGACGGCTTCATATTTCTGCGACAGGTTAGAGGCCAGCCACCCCTCTTCGGTATAGGTATATAGATTGCGGTAGGCACTGTCCCAGGCGTGGGCCGCATCGTTGAAATAAAAGGTGTAAAACCGTTCCGTCTTTCCGGAAGAGGAGTAAATATATTCGGTGCGGGATTGGGGGCTCCAGGTGCTGTCGCTGAAATTCCTGTTTTCGTCCCAGGCAATTTTCCCTTGCGGGGTATAGCCCCGGAAACAACCGCGGTACAGAACCCAGGAGGAGGTGGTCGCCGACCAGTCGAAGAAAAAGGTGGAGTCCTCCAGAAAACGTCCGGGACAGAGGGTGGCAGTGCCTTTTTTTGCCGCTCCCCCAAACCGAAGCATAGGGTATCTCATGAGCAGGGCGGGCAGGCGGGTGGTATCCGGCAAAAAGGCTCCGGCTGCTTGCGGAAATAGCGGCAGCGACAGAAAGAAAAGCGGGATGAAAAACCATCTGCTTAGCCTCATCATGACACATCTGTTTTTACCCAATTTAACGAAATTTGTTGAAATATTAAAAAGGATCGTCACTTAATTTTTTAAACCGCAAAGTTCACTGAGAAGGCACGGAGTACACAAAGATCCCCATCCTCCCACTCTTCCACTATTCCATTATTCCACTATTCCATTCTTCCAACATTCCATTCTTCCAACATTCCATTATTCCACTATTCCATCCATATCAATCCTGTAATTATTCAGTTCTTTATCCAGGGCTTTGGCATGGCCGGTGAGCCTGTCCAGTTCGTGCCAGAAGCCGGGGCCGTGGTTTTTGTGTACGGTATGCACCAGTTCATGCAGGATCACGTAGTCTATCAGGTACTCCGGCAGCATCATCAGGTGAATATTCAGGTTGATGTTCAGGGCGGCAGAGCAGCTGCCCCAGCGACTCTTCATATTTTTCAGATAGACCCTGCGGTATTGATAGCCGTGTTGTTTTGCCAGCCAGCTTACCCGTGCGGGAAGGTGAAACAGAGCCTCCGCCCGGAGGGTTTCGATATACATTTTTCCGATAAAGGCTTTCAGTTGCGGATGGTCCGTGGAGAGAAAGGAAGGGTATGAAATACGCGTGACTTCTTCGTCCATGGTCCCGTTGAAATAATCTCCCCGGGCCGGGGTAAGCAGCAGTTTGTGTTGCCGGGTGAAAGGGTTCTCCCCCGGTTTGTAGGTGCGGACCGCCGGTTTTTCCTGCCTGATTTTTTGCAGCGTGCGGAGCACCCAGCTTTTCTTTTTTTCCAGGAATGCGATTCCTTCCTGGAAAGAGACCACATAGGGGACGGTTACTTTCACCTCTCCCTGTTGGGAAATGCGGATACTGATCTTCCGCGCCCGGCGGCTTTTCCGTAATGTTACCGTGCCGATACCGGAGAAAGAAATATTTTTTTCCATGAACAGATCATTAAAAAAAGCGGGGGTTAAAAATCGTTAATTTATATCAAATATCATCAAGGTTGTTCCGTTATTTTTCTATATTAGTGCACTTTAAAATTTTTGTGGTTTCCTTTCCGTTTACAAAGAGAGAAGGAAATTGCGGATATTGCAGCAGAGAGGGAATAAGAAGCGGTACCGGAGTGTCAAAATGAAAGGGTTTTTTAATACTATAAGGAAAACATCCATCATGATGAAACGATATATTTATCTTTTGAATTTTTTTTTGATTTTCTCTACCCCGGGTCATGGCCAGGAGAAAAAATGGTCGCTGGAAGAGTGTATCCGTTATGCCATCGACAACAATATCCAGATCAAACAGCAGGAGCTCAATACACAGTTGAATGAAAATGCGCTGAAACAATCGAAGATGAACCGCATTCCCAGCCTCAACGCCGGTACCAACTACTCCTATTCTGCCGGGCGTGTCCTGGACATGACCACCTACCGTTTCACCAACAATTCGATCAACTACGTAGGAGCCAACGTAGGGACCAATGTAAATCTTTTCAGCGGATTGCAGACGAACAACACCATCAAGCAGAACAAATACCGTTTGATGGCGAGCATGGCCGAGCTGGACCGGGTGAAGAATGACATATCCATGAATATTGCGCTGGCTTATCTACAGATATTGCTGGACAAAGAGCTGCTGGAGGTGGCCCGCAAGCAATTGGAGATCACCGAGCTGCAAATAGACCGTACCCGCAAGCTGGTGGATGCCGGCAGTGTGCCCATAGGCAACCTGCTGGAGATACAGGCCCAGGCAGCCTCCGAAGAGATGCAGGTGGTCAACACCTCCAACGCCCTCGACATCGCTTATCTTAACCTCACGCAGATCCTGGATCTGGACTCGGTGGCGGGCTTCGATATTGTGATTCCCGAGATCGAAAACCCCGACAGCAGCTTTGTCATTCCCTCGATCAGTGAGGTGTTTTCCGATGCCATGAATATGATGCCGCAGATAAAGAGTGTGGAATACCAGCTGAAGAGCTCGGAGCTGGCCCTGAAGATTGCCAAAGGATCGCGGAGCCCCCGGCTGAACCTTTCCGGGAATTTCAACACAAATTTTTCCGACAACCGGAAGAAAGTGCTGGGTGTTGATCCTGTGGATGGGATTATCTACGGGGATTATCCTTTCTGGAACCAGATGGGCGACAACCGCAACTGGGGTATAGGTTTGGGGTTGAGCATCCCTATCTTTAACAACTGGCAGGTGGAAAAAGGGGTGAAAGATGCAAAGATCAGTATTGAAAATGCCAAATTGCAGTTTCAGAATGAGAGGAACCGCTTGTATAAGGAGATACAACAGGCCTACGCCGATGCCGGGGGAGCCCTGAAAAAATATATGGCTGCCCGTAAGACCGTTTCATCCATGGAGGAGTCTTTCCGGTACACCTCCGAGAAGTTCAATGTGGGATTGGTGACCAGTGTGGATTACAATACGGCAAAGAACCAGCTGACCAAAGCACGGTCGGACCTGCTGGGAGCCAAGTATGAGTTTATTTTTAAGGTCAATGTGCTGAATTTCTACCGGGGGAAACCTTTTGACCTGAACATGAAGTTTTAGCCGGGAAGATCTGGCAGGCGGAGAGAGAACGGGGGAAAGGGTTAATTAAAAAGACAAAAACCAGAATATCAAATAAATACGAAATAACAAGCCGATGAAAAAGAATAAAGCTTTATACATTTTACTGGCAGTCACCCTTCTGGCCATTATTTTGGCAGCCGTCGGAAAAAAGGCGGGATGGTTCGGGAAAGAGCTGACCTATAAGGTGGCGGTGGAGAAAGGGAAATACCGCACCATCATCGAGACGGTCAGTGCCAACGGGAAGATACAGCCCGAGACGGAGGTGAAACTGGCCCCGGATGTTTCCGGCGAGATCGTCGAGCTGAATGTGAAAGAAGGGGATTATGTACATGCCGGCGATCTGCTGGTGAGGATAAAACCCGATGTCTATATCTCGGCGCGTGACCGGGCGGCAGCGGCCGTACATTCGGCCAAAGCACGCCTGGCCCAGGCGGAAGCCAAGTTCGTACAGGCCCGCCAGAGTTATGAGCGCAGTAAAAAGCTGTATGAACAACAAACCATCTCGGAAGCCGATTTTGAGAATGCCGAATCTACCTTCAAAATGGCAAAAGCCGACGTGGATGCTGCCCGTTTTTCGCTCCTCAGTGCCGAGGCCAGCCTGAAAGAGGCGGAAGAAAACCTGATCAAGACCAAGATCTATGCGCCTATGTCGGGGACGGTTTCCAAACTGAATGTGGAAAAAGGTGAACGCGTGGTAGGGACCTCCATGATGGCCGGTACCGAGATGTTACGCATTGCCGACCTGAGCACCATGGAAGTGTTGGTGGAAGTGAATGAAAATGATATTATCCGTGTTCGTACGGGAGATACGGCCGTGGTGGAGGTGGATGCTTATCTGGGGGATAAGTTTAAGGGGATCGTGACGGAAATAGCCAACTCGGCCACTACCTCGGGAATCTCCGTGGACCAGGTGACCAGCTTCAATGTAAAAGTCCGGTTGTTGCGGGATTCATACAAACACCTGATTACGGAAACCAATCCCAACCCTTTCCGTCCCGGCATGTCGGCTACCGTGGATATCCAGACCGACCGGAAAGAACACGCCCTGTCGGTGCCCATACAGGCCGTAACTACGAGAATCGATACTTTGTCTTCCGGTGAGGACGAGGAAGTGATCCTCACCGAAGAAGAAAGGATCAAAGAGGTCGTTTTTGTCGTGGAGGACGAATATGCCCTGCAACGGGAAGTGGAGACAGGGATACAGGATGATAATTTTATTGAAATAAAGTCCGGCATCACCGATCAGGATGATGTGGTGGTGGCTCCTTATAATGTCATAGCCAAAAAGCTGCGGGACAGCACCCGTGTGGAAGTGGTGCCAAAAAAGGAGCTTTTTAAAGTGAAGAAAAAATAATCCGGAGGGCGGTATGTCTTTGATCCTGAATATAGAGACCTCTTCCGATATCTGTTCGGTGTCGCTGGGACAAGAAGGGGTGTTGCTGGATCTTCTGGAGGGGTCGGAGTCCAGGGACCATGCCCGCGTTCTTACTGTGCTGATAGAGAAGATCCTGAAAAGAAACCGCTTGAAGACGGAGGATCTGCAGGCCATCGCCGTGAGTAAGGGCCCCGGTTCATACACAGGGCTGAGGATCGGCGTTTCTGCCGCCAAAGGACTGGCATACGGGTTGAAAATCCCCCTGATTGCCGTATCTACACCGGAGGCCATGACTGCCGGAGCCCTGGCGGCCATAAAAAGAGAAGGGCGGAAAATTCCGGAGAGTACCTGGTTGTGCCCCATGATCGATGCCCGCCGTATGGAAGTGTATCTTGCTTTTTTCGATCAGTCGGGGAAACAACAAAGCGATATACAGGCGGTAGTTGTCACCTCCGGGTCGTTTGAAGAGATCCTGAAAAAGAGACAAATCATCCTCTTTGGCACGGGCAGTGAAAAATGCAGGGAGGTGCTGACGCATCCGGGGGTTGGTTTTCTCGAGGGTATCAGGCCTTCTGCTGAACATATGATCTCTTTATCCCGGAAAAATCTCAGAAAACAGATATTTGCAGACGTTGCTTACTTTGAGCCTTTCTACCTGAAAGAATTTATGGCGACCACCCCAAAAAACATGTTGAAAACGGAGCGATAATTGCAGGAGAATGAAAAAAAGCTGATGAAGAGAGATCGGATAACGGGCAGGGTTTTATTTATGCTGATGTTTGTTTTATGGTCAGGCCGTATCCTCCGTGGCGGAGAACCGGTGAGGTATGGTCCGGGGGAAAAACTGCATTACAATATAAATTTCTCATTTGTCCCGGCAGGGGATGCGTATCTTACCGTCGGCAAAGATATGCTGGACGGGAAAGGAGTGTGGCATATCAAGTTGTTGGGGCGTACCTCCGGACTGGCCGATGTGGTGTATAAGGTACGCGACCGTTATGAGTGTTATATGGATCCGCAGACCCAGTTCCCGCTGAAAGCAATACGGGATATCAGTGAAGGAAATTACAAAAGGTATAACGAAGTGGTTTTTTATCATACCGCCCGGCCGGATTCTTCGGTTGTTTACAGTAGGAAAAGGGGGAAGGTGGTGGTGCCTAAAAATATATATGATGTGCTTACGGGGTTTTATTACTTCAGGGAGCATTATGCCGGATATCCTTTCCGGGACAGGGAAGAGGTGCTGATCCAGACTTATTTTACCGATGAGGTATGGCCGCTGAAGATCCGTTACCTGGGGAAGGAGGTTATTAAAGCAGGCAAAAGGAAAATACGGTGTCTGAAATTCGGGCCTGTGACGGAAGTGGGGAGGGCTTTCAAAAAAGAAGATGATATGGCCATGTGGCTTACCGACGATGATAATTTTTTGCCGGTCAAGATCAGGGTGAACCTGAAGGTGGGTTCTTTCCGGATTGATCTGGCGGAATATGAAGGTTTGCGTTATCCTTTTTCGGCTTATGTGAACAAAGAGTAATCCCCCGCGCCGAATGGAGCGGAATTCATTGGGTATTTCCGGTAATTCCATTATTTTTGTGAAAATTAAAAGAAAAAAACAATATGGCAACCACAGCAGATTTCAGAAACGGATTGTGTATCGAATTCAACAATGATTTGTATACCATTGTTCAGTTTCAGCATGTAAAACCCGGCAAGGGACCTGCTTTTGTACGTACCAAGCTCAAGAGTCTTACCACCGGCAGGGTGATTGACAACACTTTCCCCTCCGGACACAAGGTGACCGTAGCGCGGATCGAACGCAGGCCTTACCAGTTTCTTTACAAAGATGATATGGGGTACCATTTTATGCACAGGGAGACCTTTGAGCAGGTAGCCATAGAAGAGAAGCTGATCCCCAGCCCGGATCTGATGAAAGAGGGCCAGGAAGTGGAGGTCGTGGTTCATGCCGAGACGGAGACGCCCCTGTCCGTGGATCTCCCTCCGTATGTAGAGCTGGAAGTAACCTATACCGAACCCGGCGTGAAAGGGGATACCTCTTCCACAACGGCTATGAAACCGGCAACGCTGGAGACGGGGGCCACGATCAATGTACCCCTGTTCATCAACCAGGGCGAAAAAATCAAAGTGGATACCCGCACCCGTAGCTACGGAGAGAGAGTGAAAGGATAACTTAAATTGTTTATATGGTCAGTAGTGCAACCCAGAAGAGGCTGGCGGATTCAAAACTAAAACTGAATGCCCTGCTGGAGGTGATCCAGGCGATCAACCGGAACAAATCGCCCGAGGAGCTGCTGACCCTCATGGAAAGATTTCTGGTTAAAGATTTGAATATCGGGAAAATCGCGATATTTAAAAAAAACGGCGAGTGGACCTGCATTTTTCATTCGGGGTGTGAACTCAGCGATTGTGATAATATTGATATAGAGAAACAACTCCTCCCCGTTCGTGAGATCACCTCGGTGGTGGGAGCCACGGGCGAAGATGTCATCAAAGGGTTTGATTATATCCTTCCGGTCATTAACAACAATGTGACGATGGCTTATGTGCTGATCGGCGACATTGAAGAAGGAGAGGGAATCAGCCCGTTGATCAAACACTTTAATTTCATTCAGACCATCACCAACATTGTGCTGGTGGCTATCGAGAATATCCGGCTTTTTCAGGAGAGTCTCGAACAGGAAAGGATGAAAAAAGAGCTGGAGCTGGCCAAGAAGATGCAGACGCTGCTGATCCCCGACAACAGCATCCTGCCCTCCAACCACTGTCTGCGCGTGACCGGTTTCTATCAGCCGCACTACTCCATCGGAGGGGATTATTACGATTGTATCCAACTGAGCAGTCACACCTATGGGTTTTGTATTGCCGACGTGTCGGGCAAAGGGATCTCGGCGGCCTTGCTGATGGCCAATTTCCAGGCCAACCTGCGGGCCTTGTTTACCTATGAGATCCCCCTGGAGAAACTGATCCGCACCCTCAATACGCGTGTGGTGGAGAGTGCCAACGGCGAGAAGTTTATCACCCTCTTTCTGGCGAAATACAATTGCGAAACCCGCCTGCTGGAGTACGTCAATGCCGCCCACAACCCCCCGGTGGTATATTTTACCGAAGATAAGAAAATCCTCAAGCTGCACAGCAATACCGTCGGCATAGGGATGCTGGACGAGATGCCGGACGTGGTCAGGGAATCACTCGAGCTCAACCAGCGCACCAAGATCATCTGTTATACCGACGGGTTGTCCGAGTTGCCCGGTGAAAACGGTGAGGAGATAGGCACGGTACCGATTGAAAAAAATATCAGCAACCGGAAAGACATAAAACACAATATTGATGCGTTGATCCGGGAAGAAAATATCACCCCGGAAAATTCCCGTTGTTTTGATGACGTTTCTATCCTGGGGGTGGAGATTTTATGATTTTTTCTCCGGGATGCGGTTTTGGGGGTTCTTTGCAGTAGTTTTACCGGTATGATGCAGATCCAGGGCCACCAGGATGGCCAGAAATCCCCAGAAAGGGATGGAGGCTTTGTCGGTATCCAGGAAATTATTCATCAGGCCGTGTATAAAGTAGGTACTCAGCCCTGTCAGCAGGGAGACAGACAGGATGCTGACCCATCGCTCGCGGGTACGGGAATAGACCCTCAGGCCTGTGAGGAAAGCCAGGATAAATACTGCCAGTACCGTCAGCAGGCCGGGGAGCCCGCTTTCAGCCAACGGGCCCAGGTATTCGCTGTGGGCGTTGCCCATGTCTCCGAAATCGGTGCTGATGATGGTCCGGTCTTCGGAATTTTGAAAAGGAGCATACTGGAACATGTAGGTTCCCGGTCCCCATCCCAGCAGCGGTTTGGTGCCGAACATGCGGAGGGCACATTTCCAGCGGTTGATACGTTCCATGTTCGAAGCGTCGGTGCGTATGTTCCCGATAGAGCTGATATGGTGTGCAAAGCTGGTGGAAGACTCCTCCTTGTTCCTTTCCAGTTGCTGTATCACCATCGTCCGGTAGGAGAAAAAAAGGCCCGCAAGAATGGCCGTGAACAAGGCAACCGTTACAAAACGAACCCGCAGTTTTACGAGGACAAAAATACCCGTTGCCAACACCAGACTCAGCCAGGCAGCACGGCTGTAACTGAATACGAGGGCTGTGACAAATAAAACGAAAAGAAAAAACATGACGATCGCCGGAGCCAGCCGCATTTTTTTCTTTATAAAAAACATCCCCGTCAATACGGGAATGAACATAGCCAGGACGGCTCCGTAGGCCGTATGGTCATTGTAGAAAGGCCTCATCGCCGAGTGAGCGGCTTTCTGATTGATCAGTCCGGCCAGGGACTGGTTGAACAGGGTGTAAAAGATCACCAGTGCCAGCGGGATCAAATACAGCCAGAAAAAACGAAAGATCTTTGGCGGGTTTTTGAAGATCTCATAGGCAAAAAAATAAGCTGCCGCAATGAACCACACATGGGAGATAAAAAATTTCAGCGAGACCACCGGGAGGGTGCTGGTAACGGCCGTGACCAGCATCCACAGCAGATAGACACCTATCGCCAGGGTGAGAGGATGGAAGAGGAAAGCATGTTCAAGCCCTCTTCGCATGGCCAGGCGGTAGATCAACAGAAAAAGAAGCAGGATCAACAGGGGCTCGGAAGGAACCGACAGGTTGAAGGGAAGCTGTGGAAAAAACTCCTGAAGGGGCACCGACAGGGGGGTGAGAAAGACAATACCCAGATAAAACAGATCCAGACGGTAAAAAGCCAGGAAAAGGAAGAACAGGATAAACGGCAACAGGAGAGCCACATAGATCTCGTTATACAGGAAAACCGTTTCCGTGATCAGAAAGAATGCGGAAAGGCCGTAAAACCAGTATATTTCTCTTTTGGCCTCCAAAATAAGGGCGATTATTCCGTTGGTTTCGTCCGCGAACGGATAGACTCGAAGATCATCAGCAGGATTACGATGAACAGGAATACCGAAAGGGTGGTAGCCATGACGATAAGAGATCTTTTGGGCGTAGCCTTTTTATCAGGGACCTCGGCTTTTTTGACGATGTAGATATGGGGCAGGTTCTGTTCGGCATCTACACGGGCTTCCGAATATTTGATTCTCAGGTTACTCAGCCGTTCAATCGAGTAAGCGATTTTTTCCCGCAGCGTAAGGAAAGTGCCGCCGTAGCGGGACAATATCTCAAGTTTGTTCCGGATGTCTTTCAGTGTGTTCCGGTCATTGTTACGCACGGCTTCGGCATAGGCTTCATTCAATCCCCTGGACTGGGACGAGACATCATACACGCCGAGGTTGCTCAGCAACTCCAGTGAGTCCTGCAATGTATTTACCTCCTCCTGCAGCTTGAAGTATTCCTCTTTGACGAGGGCGAAAGCTTTTTGTGCCTTCTCTTTTTGCAGGACTGTGATAGTCGAATCCAGTAACATTGACAGCGTATTGGCCATGCCGGCGGCGATGACCGGATCTTTGTCCAATACCCGGATGCGTACGGCCATGTATTCGGTCTTGCGGAAAGTGATGTATTTTTTCAGCTTATTCTGCATCTTGGTTTGTTTGTATTTCTCATCCGGTTTGATCTCATAATGATCGAACAAATTGAATTTTCTGATCAGTTGGTTCCGGATGCGGTCGGATTGCAGGATCTGTAACAACCGTTCGGTCTCCTCTTCATCGCCGAAAGAGAGAATATCCTTGTTTCCTACCCACTGGGTGGAGATCAGGGTTTTGGAAACGGAAGACGCCGCCGAGGGGTAAAGGATGACTTCGGCCTGGTACCGGGGGGTGATCAGCAGGGAAATGACGACGGAGGCGATCATCCCGGCAAGGGTGACGATCAGTACCGGCCGGCGATATTTCCATAGAAAAGAGAAAAAATCAAAAGTGCGGAATTTCGTGTTGTCCTTTTCCATAGGAGTTGTAATAAGTTAGTAAATAAGGTTGGTGTTAATGATGAAACGTTAATTTTTTACTTTTATTAAGTAATAATTCTTTTTTCCTTTTTGTACGAGGATGTATTTTCCGTTGATAAGATGACGGGGTGTGACCGGATGTTCCGGATCGGCGATCTTTTCTTTGTTTACCGACAATCCGCCGCCTTTTATCAGGCGGCGCAGCTCGCCCCGTGAGGGGAATATCCCTGTTTTTTCCGTCAGCAGACCGGTCACGGTAGGATGGCTGTTCAGGTCGGAGGCTTCAATTTCATAGGTAGGCACCCCTTCAAAGACATCCAGGAAAGTGGTTTCATCCATATGTTTCAGGGATTCGGTGGTGCCTTTGCCGAAAAGTATGCGGGAGGCCTCTTCAGCTCCTTCCAGGGCTTCTTTGCCATGAACCATCCGGGTGATCTCGCGGGCCATGGTTTTTTGCAGCAGGCGTGTGTGCGGGGCTTCCCGGTGTTGCCGGATCAACGCTTCGATCTCCTCTTTTGACAGCAGCGTAAAAATCTTTATGAACTTTTCGGCGTCTGTATCCGATACATTCATCCAGAACTGGTAAAACTTATAAGGAGATGTTCTTTTGGGGTCGAGCCACACATTGCCGGACTCGGTCTTGCCGAATTTGCCGCCGTCGGATTTGGTGATCAGCGGGCTGGTCAGGGCAAAGGCTTCGCCGCCCAGCTTGCGGCGGATCAGCTCCGTGCCGGTGACGATATTTCCCCACTGGTCGGAGCCCCCCATCTGCAGCTTGCAGTTCATGGTCTGGTAAAGATGCAGAAAATCGGTACCCTGTACCAACTGATAAGAAAA
>CAZYPI010000065.1:0-13212 GCA_964649335.1 uncultured Rikenellaceae bacterium
TGGAGAGCCTCTCCCCTGAACAGATCCGCCGTGGGAAAGAAGTGGAACATAAGGTCAGGACCCTGCGGTTTGACATGGCCACCGTACTGTTTGCAGACATTCAGGGTTTCTCCAAACTCTCCGGGAAAACCGATTCACAGGTAATTATTGATAAACTGGATGAGATCTTTTTTGAATTTGATACGATCGTAAAAAAATATAAGATCGAGAAAATCAAAACCATCGGTGACACCTATATGTGCACCGGCGGGGTTCCGGTCAAGAACAGTACCAACCCCATCGATGTTGTGATGGCTGCCATCGAGATGAAGCATCACATGGAAAAGGTGCAGGAAGAATGTAACTATGAAGGGGGACAGGTCTGGGACCTGAAAATAGGGATCCATACCGGGCCGGTGGTAGCCAATGTTACCGGCAAACGAAAGGTGTCCTATGAGATCAAAGGCGATACCGTCAATACGGCATCACGGATCGAATCCGCCTCGGATACCGGCAATATCGTAATTTCGGTGATGACCTATGAGCTTGTCAAGGAATTTTTTGTGTGTGAGTATTTTGGTAAAGTCCCGGTCAAATACAAAGGAGATATGGATATGTATGTGGTCAAGGGGCTGAAACCGGAATTTTCGGAAAACGGCGACGGAGTTACCCCCAACAAGGCCTTCCGTATCAAATTTGCCCTGATACAATTCACTGATCTGCAGGAAGTGATCCTGGACAAACTGGAAAAGGAATTACCCAAATACCTGTATTATCACAATGTGAAACATACCGTGGATGTGGTGACGGAGGTAGAACTGATCGGCTGGGCCGAAGGTATTACCGATGAGGAGATGCTGTTGCTGAAAACCGCGGCCCTCTTTCATGATGTCGGCCACACCGTCCAGTATGATAATCACGAGTATTACGGAACGGTGATCGCACGGGAAATGCTGCCGAAGTATGGCTATAGCCAGGAACAAATTGACCGGATCTGTGAGATTATCATGGCTACGCAACTGCCTCCCAAACCGAACAACCTGCTCGAAGAAATTATTTGTGATGCCGACCTGGATTATCTCGGTCGCACGGATTTTATACCGGTATCCAACACTCTGTACAAAGAGTTGCACGAACAGAACAAGATAGGTTCCCTGAATGACTGGAATAAACTGCAAGTGAAGTTTATCAGCGCGCATCAATATTTCACCAAAACAGCAAGGAGTCTGAGGGAGGTGAACAAACAAAAACAGATTGAGAGGATATCCAGATTGATCACCGATGACAACTGACCGGACAGTTTTATTTTATCACCAGGATTTTTACGATCTGTGTCTCCGTACCGTTGCTGCTGGTAATAAAGGCCAGATATATCCCTGTACTCACCTTCTTGCCCGACATATTCTTCCCATACCACAATGCCTGTCCTCCCAGTGAGACAGTTTCATACACCAGGTTTCCGCTGATATCCGTAATTTTCACGGAAGATTCCGGCATCAGGCCGGTAATGGTGATAGGGCCTTCATAATTTTCCCTTACCGGGTTGGGATAAGCATAGGCCTGACTGTAATCCTGCGTTCCTTCGGTAGCTGTCCCGCGATAGGAAACGATTCCCTGGTCGGTACCGAAATAAACTTCACCGGAAGCAGGGTCAATGGCAATGCTTTGGATGTGGTTGGAAGGCAGGGGACTGTTGGATGAGGTAAAGTGATGTATCTTGCCCAGCCCGTCCGGAGTGATAAGAAATGCCCCGGATTTTTGGGTGCCGAACCATTTACGGTCGGCCCCGTCGATAGCAATGGTGGTGATCAGTTCCGTGCTGAGGAGATAATCGGCCAGGTTGCTGCCGTCGTTGCGGGGCACTTTGATACGATGTGCCGGAAGTACCGGCTGGTCAAAGACTTGATACGTACTGTAATAGACCATCGGCCCCTGGTCGGTGCCTGCCCAGATATAACCGTTTTTGTCTTTGGCAATGGCATAAAGGTTATTATGCGATACTCCGTCCTGGTCAATGACTGCCATCCTTTTGGCCCGGTCATCGGAGGCATTCCCCGGTGTATCATTATCGTCGAAAACAAACAATCCGCGGCCTCTCGGGAGGAGAACCCATTTGTATCCGTTGTCATCAATGATAATATCCCCTGTTTCCATGTTGTTAAGATATTTTCCGTAAGGAAGACTGTGCCATTTGCCATCCTCCATCCTGACAGAGATGGGGTTGTTTACCAAAGCATTGGTGACCCACAAACGGTGTTTCCGGTCGAAAGCCAATCCGCCGATGCGGATATAATTCTCTCCGGGGAAAATGCTTTGCAGACTGCTGTTTTCTTCATTATAAACAGTCTCCAACTGCCCGTCTTTATAAACCAGTATCCCGTAATCCCAGGAGGCAGCATAGAAAATACCGGGATCTTCCGGATCCTCGAGGATACGGACAATATCCTGGTAATCATAATTTATGATGTTATTCCAGTGGTTGTCCCTGAGGAGATAGATTTTTGCAGTATTCCAGGTGGCGTTCCATGCGACATCCCTTCCTCCGCAAGCCACAGCCAGTGTCCGGTTCCATGCCCTGAGATAATAAGCTTCATCCGTATAGGGTCCGTCGGGGTAAGCTGCCGGGTAATTCTGATAATCGGTCGTATGGATCAGACCTCCTTCCCCGTTAGCTATCCACAGGGTTCCTGCAGCATCATACAGGGCATCTCTGGCTTTGGGGGTGTCGTAGCCGTAATCGGTGATCACATGAGAGACCTGTAAATCCCGGTTAAAAATACGGATTATCTTGTCGCTTGAAATAACCAGATGATCGTAACCGGCACGAAGATTAAAATTTTTGACTCCCGGGAGAGCGGAAAAAATATCCCAGCTCCCGTTATTTCCCTGATAATAGATGGTGTCCTGTGCATAGGCAGGATCGGTACGGTTTACAAAGAGACGGTTTTGAAATGAAACGATCTTCGAAAAACTTCCGTTATAGGAAGGAATATCCGTTATCCGGCTCCAGGCACCGTAATAGACCAGGTCGGGCGCATTGCGGTCGGCCCGGTATATGCCTTCTTCTGTGGCCGCATACAGATAAGGAGACTGATAGGCCAGACTGTAAACCCGGATCTGTTTTCCGTTTTCTCCGATAATGTATGTGTCTTTGATCTCTTTCTTTTTGAGATTGACGGCCACAATACCAAAACTGCAGGAAAGAAATGCTTCCGAATCCAGGATCAGGATGTCATATACGGCTTTTTCGCCGGTAAAGGCTTTGCGCAGGATATCACTGATATTTGTGATTTTGTCTTTTTCCGCCAGGTCGATATTCGTGTTTTGATAAGCTATTACCAGCATCTCTTCTGCCGGGGCCCAGGCAGCTGCTGAAATCCCGTGATCGGATAAACCCTGAATCTTTGAGAAGGTTTGTAAACTGTTGTCTTCTTTGTTATAATAAAAAAAACCATTGTCGGTAATACAGAAAATTTTTTCGGGGGACTCTACTACCTGACGGGCATGGGAATAGGCGTAATGATCCTGCCAGGCCCCGATGGGCAACTGGGCTGCCAGTCTGGCCTGAGAAAATAAAAAGACCCATACCGGCAGAAAAAAAGTAACGGCAATTTTCATACAACACTTTTTAAGAATCGTTCATTCAGAAATGCTGCAAATTTACGGTAAGCCCGTGATCTGTGCGATATGGAGTTTTTTATATCCAGCGGCATTTCGGCGAAAGTGATATCGAACCCGTCGGGGATAAAAAGCGGATCATAGCCAAACCCCTGACCCCCCTTTTTTTCATAACCGATTTTTCCGTTGACAATGCCTTCAAAGAGTTTTTCTTTTTCATTATCCCAGACAAAGGCAATGACCGTCCTGAAACGGGCCGACCGGTCAGTGACATTTTTCATTTCCTCCAGAACCTTGTCCATATTGGCCTGATCGTTCTTGTTATTTCCGGCATATCTGGCGGAAAAAACACCGGGTCTGTTGTTCAGTGCAGCAATTTCCAGGCCGGTGTCGTCGGCAAAGACCGGGATGCCTGTTTTGCTGAAAATATACCGGGCCTTGAAAAGAGCATTTTCCTCCAGGGTGTTGTAATCTTCGGGGATATCTCCCTGGAGGCCGGTGTCTTCCAGACTTAATAACGTAAACCGTTGGCCGGTAAGATGCCGGACTTCCTCCAGCTTGTGTCTGTTGTTGGTGGCAAAAATGATATCCATTGTTATAAAAAAGAAACAAGGTAAGACAATTACCTTGTTTCAAACGGATAAATTACGGTTTTATTCTCATAAAAAGGTAATGGCTGTACGATTACCCTCCCATGGCCGAAAAACTGCCCGATCTTCTGAGTGAAGGATCCGGGTTTACACACATGACCGGGATCTTCTCATGATTGGCAATGATATGCTGTTCATCGGCTCCAAGCGCATAGTCGGCAAAAGAAATATCTTTGGTGGTCATCACCAGAATCATGTCTGCGTCGACTTCTTTGGCGTATTCAATGGTCTCCTGGTAAAATTTCTTTTTCCCCGGAGAAGTGTGGATTTCATACTCGATGCCTTTGCTGTCGAGGAATTTTTTGGTGAAAGCCAGGTTGTTCCTGATCTTGGTCTGGAACAGGCGATCCCGGTAGTTTTGTTTGATGATATAGAATTTGGTTTTGTAATAATTGGACAAGTAATTGACCCATTGGATCTTTTCTTTGTTTTCACTGCGGAAATCAATGGGAAAGACAATTTTCTCAAATCGTCTTTTGGCGGGAGGTGCCTGGACAATGATGAACGGGACCGTGGAGCTTACGATGACTTTCAGGGCCCAGCTTCCGGTAAGTTTCTGGATCCCTTTCCGGCCATGGGTACCCATAATGATAAGATTGGCATCCACCTCCTCGGCAATGGCACTGATATCTTTGAAAATACTTCCCTCCCTGACGATGTAACGGGGTTTGATGAAATGTTTCTTGAAGGTCTGTTCTGCAATTTCTTCACACCGCTTTTCAGCCAAGGGGATCTCCCCGTTGTCTTTCACAATGTGGACCAAAACAATATCATTCTCCATAATGGGAGAAATGACCAAAGCATGTTCCAGAGCATAATCACCGATCTGGGTGAAATCATGCGGAACGACGATTGTTTTTTCACTTTTTGCCATAGAATTGTATTTGTTGGTTTACAATCAATAAAATTCCTTAAATTTGACCTTGGCTTTCGCCAGGGACGTACAAGTTATGAAAATTTCTTCAAAGACAACGAATATAACATTATTTTTTTTAATATCGCTATTATTTTTTTTCTTTTCATTCCCGGCAGGGGCAAAGGATAAGATCACGAGTTCTCCTGCATTGGTTGATAGTACTTGCGTAAAATATCTGATCGTCGGCAAAGATACGCTTATCAATGCGGGGGTATCCTCTCTACCGGATTCCCGGAAGGTCTTCCCTTTCCGGGATAATTTTCTGGTGGTCGAACTTTATCCTGTGACTTCGGAGAGGGATAATATTTATATCTTTAATCTGAAAGGGATTTCGTCTCCCGTAGAAAAGCCCGTCGCTTATCCTTATAAAGAATATACTGCACTGCCGCCGGGGAACTATTTACTGAAGGCGGGTATTTTCAATAAGGGGAAACAAAACACTTGTCTGATTTTCCCTTTCAGGATCCTGCCTCCGTTTTACCGGACCCCCGTGGCCTGGGTCTTTTATATTTTCGGTGTAATATTGGTTTTATGGACTGTTTACCGTATGCGCAATTATAACTTTGCCAAGCAGCGATTCTCGCTTGAACGGATCATCAACGAAAGGACCGAAGAACTTCTGAAAGAAAAAGACCGTACCGAACAATTGCTGGCCAATGTCCTGCCAAAGGATACCGCCGATGAAATTAAATCAACGGGACGGGCCAAGAAAAAGAAATTCCAGATGGTTACCGTTCTGTTTTCCGATATCCAGGGATTCACAAAGATCGCAGAGTCCATGAATCCGGAAGTGCTGATCGATGAGTTGGATCAGTTTTTTTTCCACTTTGACTCGGTGGTGGAGAAATACAATATAGAGAAAATAAAAACCATTGGAGATGCCTATATGTGTGCGGGGGGTATTCCCGAAAAAAACCGTACCAACCCGGTGGAAGTGGTCCTGGCTGCTATGGAAATGCAATATTACATGGAGCGTCTGAAGAAAGAGCTGAAACAACAAAACAAACCGGTTTGGGATATTCGTATCGGTATTCATACCGGTTCGGTTATCGCCGGAGTGATCGGCCATAAAAAACTTTCCTATGATATCTGGGGAGATACGGTAAATACCGCCAGCCGGATGGAGTCATCCGGAGAAGCCGGAAAAATCAATATCTCAGGATCAACCTATGAGCTGGTCAAGGATTTCTTTATATGTGAATACCGCGGGAGAATGCCGGTGAAATATAAAGGGGAGATCGATATGTATTTTGTGGAAGGGATCCGTCCCGAACTAGCCGAGGAAGACAGGATCACCCCCAACCATGATTTTCTTATCCGCTTGCAGATGTTGAGGCTGCAGGATCTGGAAGAATATATTCTGGGAAAACTGGAATCGGAATTATCCGTGAACCTCTATTTCCATAATGTAAAACACAGCATTCATGTTTATACCATGGTGGAACTGCTTGGAAGGGCCGAGGGAGTGTCACGGGAAGAGATGCTGCTGTTGCGGACAGCCGCCCTGATGCATGATACGGGATATATGATGACCTGGGAGAATCATGAAAAAGCCAGTTGCGACCTGGTAATGGATATCCTGCCCAGGTATAAATATACGGAGGAACAGATCAAAAAGATTTGTGAACTGATCATGAGCCTTACCGATCCTTTTCATCCCCGGTCAAAACTGGAGGCGATCATGTCCGATGCCAATTATAATTTCCTTAGTAGGGTTGATTTCAGGGATGTGGCCCTTAAAATGTGGAAAGAAGTCAGGGTTTACAGAAAGGATGTCGATTTTGAAACATGGAAAAATGAAATGATCACCCTGATTGAAAAACACGAGTATCATACCCTTACGGCCAGAAAACTCAGGGATGTTGAAAAGGATGAACAGATCAGGATCATCAGAGAGCTCTCCGAAACATAACCGGCAAATTGTGAAATGTGGTTTTTATGACCTACTTTTGTATTCCTTTTATCACACTATATAATAAATAAGGTAAGACGATGGATTGGAAAAATTTGTCTTTCAGTTATACCAAAACCAACAGTAACGCCAGATGTTATTACCGGGACGGGCAATGGGGCCCTGTGGAGATGACCGGTTCCGAGCAGATTATCATGCACATGGCGGCCACCTGCCTGCATTACGGACAAGAGATTTTTGAAGGAATGAAAGCTTTTATGGGAAAAGACGGAAAAATTCGTCTTTTTCGCTGGGAAGAGAATGCAAACAGATTCAGGCATTCAGCCAGGGGCCTTCTGATGGCCGAAGTGCCGGATGATCTGTTCAAAGAAGCGGTTTTTAAAACCATCCTCGACAACACGGACTTCATTCCGCCTTACGGTACCGGCGGGGCATTATATGTTCGCCCTTTAATGATTGGTACCGGTGCGGAGCTGGGAGTGAAACCTGCCCGGGAATACTTGTTCCTGGTCTTTGTCTCCCCGGTTGGACCTTACTTCAAAGAAGGGTTCAAGCCCGTCAATATGATGATCTGCCGGGATATGGACCGGGCCGCCCCCCATGGTACAGGCACCTATAAAACGGGGGGAAATTATGCCGCCGGCCTGAGAGCCGTGGAAAAAGCCCATGATGCCGGATATGCCAATGTGATCTTCCTGGATGCCAAAGAAAGAAAATATATCGATGAGTGCGGCCCTGCAAATTTCTTTGCCATCCGCGACAATACCTATATCACACCCAAATCTCCTTCTATCCTGGATTCAATTACGAATAAAAGTCTTATTACGCTGGCGGAAGATATGGGGCTGAAAACCGAAAGACGGAAAGTGCCTGTGGAAGAGCTGGAGACATTCGAAGAAGCCGGAGCTTGCGGTACGGCTGCCGTAATCAGTCCGATACATGTCATTGCCGATCCGGCCATGGGGAAAGAATATATTATAGGAGACGGAACCCCGGGACAGGTATCCACCCGATTATATAACCGTTTAACCTCGATACAATTGGGAGATGAGCCGGATAAGTTCGGGTGGGTGTCGATCGTTGAATGATAATAAATCCATGAATCCGACCGGTTTATGACAAAAACGGAAAAAAATATTACCAGAAGACGCCTGACCAGTTCGTATGTGACTTCCCTGATCAGTGTGACTTTGGTATTGTTTTTATTGGGATTGGCGGGATTGCTTATTCTGGATGCCAGGAAACTTTCCGACTACCTGAAAGAAAGTTTCGGTTTTTCCGTGATGATAAAAGAAAACGCCAAAGATGTGGACATAAGACAGTTTCAGAAAACACTTGATGCAAAAGTTTATGTTAAGTCAACACGCTTTGTCCCCAAAGATGTGGCTGCGAAAGAATTGCAAAAAGAACTGGGCGAAGATTTTTTACAGGTGCTGGGATATAATCCTTTGCTGTCATCCATAGATGTTTACCTGAAGGCTGAGTATGCCCGTACCGACAGCATAAAAAAGATCATTTCGGAAATATCAAAGTTTCCGGTGGTGAAAGAAGTGTATTATCAGAAATCCTTGTTACATGCGATCAATCAGAATGTACGACGTATCAGCATGATCCTTCTGGCATTCAGCTTTTTATTATTGCTGATTGCCATAACCCTGATCAATAATACCGTGCGCCTGATGGTCTATTCGAAAAGATTTATTATCAATACAATGCAGCTCGTGGGGGCTGCCGGCGGATTTATCCGGCGACCTTTCCTGGTGCGGGGGATGATCCAGGGTTTGCTGGGAGGATTTTTTGCGGCAGGACTCGTAGCCGGCATCATCTATTTACTGCAAAAAGAATTCAGGGACTTATATATGATACAGAATTATCTGGATGTGGGTATCCTTTTGGCCGGAATAATACTCTTCGGCATACTTTTAACCCTGATATCAACGTTTTTTGCTGTAAATAAATATTTATCTGTGGACGAAGACAAACTTTATTACTAAAGATATGGCTAAGAAAATAATCACAAAAAAACAAGACCGGGAAGATGGCTTTGCCCTGGACAAAAAAAATTATGTCATGATCGCCATAGGTTTCGGGATCATTGTCCTGGGTTTTTTGCTCATGATCGGTGGCAAATCGGATAACCCGAAGGTTTTTGATCCTGCAGTGTTTAGTTTCCGCAGGATTACCCTGGCGCCGGTGGTCATATTATTTGGCTTTGTGTTTGAGATATGGGCCATCATGAAAAAGACACATCAAAAACCGGAGGCAAACTAACCGGTTATGACAGATTTTGAAGCCTTTATTCTCGGACTGATCCAGGGATTGACGGAGTTTCTGCCGGTGAGCAGCAGCGGACACCTGGAAATCGGAAAATATCTGTTTGGTAACCTGCAGGAAAGTCTGAACTTTACTGTGGCGGTTCACGGAGCAACAGTGCTCAGCACCCTTGTTGTGTTCCGGAAAGATATTGTCCGGTTGTTAAAAGGATTGTTCGCCTTCAGGGTAAATGACGAAACCATATATATTGGTAAATTGCTGTTATCTGCCGTTCCTGTAGCTATATTGGGGGTGTTATTTAAAGATGATATTGAAGCACTGTTTGAGGGACGGATACATTTTGTGGGGGGTATGTTGATATTTACAGGGATCATATTGTTTACTACCCTTCTGGTCCCTGCAGGAAAAAGGAAAATATCCTGGTGGCATTCCCTGGTCATCGGGGTGGCACAGGCTGTGGCAGTATTACCGGGGGTAAGCCGTTCCGGTGCAACCATTGCAACCGGCCTGCTCCTTGGAAACGAACGTACCGAAATTACGCGCTTCTCTTTTTTGATGGTTCTCCTGCCGGTGATCGGTGCCAATTTTATTGAAATAACGTCGGGAGATTTTTCCGGCCCGAACTCCGTCGGAACACTCCCTCTGGTGATCGGATTTATTACTGCTTTTATCTCGGGGTTGTTTGCCTGTAAATGGATGTTGTCATTGGTAAAAAAAGGCAAACTGTTCTATTTTGCACTCTATTGCGTGTTGATCGGTATCGTTGCATTATTATTCATTCATTAATATTCGTGCCATTGAAATTTGATTTTCTGGAAGGAGAGGTGCTGTTGTTTGATAAACCTGCCGGATGGACCTCTTTTGATCTTGTGAAGAAAGTACGGGGGATCATCAGACGGCATCTGGGTATTAAAAAGATAAAAGTAGGCCATGCAGGAACACTGGATCCTCTGGCAACCGGCCTGATGATCTTATGTACGGGCAAAGCCACCAAAAGGATCAGCAGCTTTCAGAACATGGACAAGAGTTATCTGGCAGAAATGGAATTCGGAAAAACAACTCCTTCTTTAGATACGGAAACGGAAGTGGATAGGGAATATCCGTATGAACATATTACACGGGAAAAATTGCAGGAGGTTTTAAGGCAATTTACAGGAACCCTGGAACAATACCCCCCTGCCTATTCTGCTAAAAATGTCGGGGGAGAAAGAGCATACAAACTGGCAAGAAAAGGGGAACCCGTTGTACTTAAATCACAGGTAATTACCATAACTAAATTGGAATTAATAAGTTATAACCTTCCCTCTTGCTCTTTGGAGATCGATTGTTCCAAAGGAACATACGTCAGGGCATTGATCAGGGATATAGGAAAAGCGCTCGGGAGCGGAGCGGTTATGACCGCTTTAACGCGTACACGTATAGGGAGTTATAATTTGTCAGAGGCCTTATCTATAAAAAGGTTTGAAAATTTATTACAGGAAATGTAACAAATTAAAAATTGTTACGTATAAGGCCTAACTTTTTTGTCTGCTAATATTCGTTATACCAAAACCAGAATATATATGAAATTATCACAGTTCCGTTATGATTTACCGGAAGAATTGATTGCCAAATATCCTGCCAAAAACCGTGATGAGTCGAGGTTGATGGTTCTTAACAGAAAAACAGGAAAGATAGAACACCGCATTTTCAAGGATATCATAGATTATTTTGAGGACCGGGATGTTATGGTGTTCAATGATACCAGGGTGTTTCCGGCAAGATTATATGGCAACAAGGAAAAAACCGGGGCGGAGATTGAGGTCTTTCTTTTGCGGGAGCTGAACCGTGAGCAGCGTTTGTGGGATGTACTGGTGGATCCTGCCCGGAAAATACGCATTGGCAACAAGCTTTATTTTGGGGAAAATGATATGTTGGTGGCTGAGGTCATTGACAATACCACTTCCAGGGGCAGAACCCTCCGTTTTTTATATGACGGGCCTTATGAAGAGTTTAAAAAGACTTTATATAAATTAGGTGAAACCCCACTGCCTAAGTTTATTAAGCGGCCTGTAGAACCGGAGGATGCTGAACGGTACCAGACTATTTTTGCAAAAAAAGAAGGGGCGGTAGCTGCTCCGACCGCCGGTATGCACTTCAGCCGCGAACTGATGAAAAGACTGGAGATCAAAGGAGTTCAGTTTGCATTTATTACACTTCATGTGGGCCTTGGAAATTTCAGAAGGGTTGATGTTGAGGATCTAACCAAGCATAAAATGGATTCGGAGCGGATCATCATCCCTGAAGAGACCGCCAGAATCGTCAATGCTGCCAAAGACAGGAAAAATGTTGTCTGTGCGGTGGGTACCACAGTACTGCGTACGATGGAAAGCTCGGTCTCGACCGATGACCGCCTGAAACCGTTTGACGGCTGGACCAATAAATTTATTTTCCCCCCCTATGAGGTGAGGGTGCCGGACAGGATGATCAGTAATTTTCATCTTCCCTATTCTACCCTGCTGATCAATGTGTCTGCTTTTGCCGGGTATGATCAGTTGTTCAAAGCGTATGAGGTGGCCGTAAAGGAAAAGTACCGTTTCGGCACCTATGGTGATGCCATGCTGATCATTTAACGGGAATATGAGGGGAGGTATGGCCGGGATCTACCAATTCCCTGTATTTATGAAAGATCTTTTGAAAGTCCTCCCAGGTAGGACGTTTTAAGTTAGGGTTGCGCAGTAGTGCCGACGGATGAAACACCGGCATCACCCATCGGTCGTGCCATTCGATCCAGGTGCCCCGCGCTTTGGTGATGCGGAGAGAGGGATCCAGCAGGCCGTTTAAGGCGGTAGCCCCCAGTAAAATGATGATCTTCGGGTCCACCAGCTCAATTTGCTGTAGCAGATAAGGCAGGCACATAGCCCGCTCTTCAGGCAGAGGAGCCCGGTTGTTGGGAGGCCGGCATTTCACGATATTGCCGATGAAAACATGTTCCTGCCGGTTGAAATTACAGGCAGCGAGGATCTTGTCCAATAACTGCCCCGAACGGCCGACAAAGGGCCGGCCCGTAAGATCTTCATCCCTTCCGGGTCCTTCGCCGATAAGAAAAATATCGGCACGGGGATTGCCTTCTCCGAAAACCACATGCGTGCGTGTTTGGCTCAACTGACACTTTGTGCATTGCTGCACTTCCGCTTTTAAGGTCTCAAATTCGTTATCCATAAAAGTAATTTAACGGTTGAATAACTGTAAAAATCATAAAAATTCACCTTATAAAATTAACTTTTAATCAAAATATACGTAGAAAAAAAGCATGGATTTTATTTATTTTTATTTAAAATTTTATGTTGCAACCTTTTGTTAACAATAATTGTCATAATTTAGTATAGTTATTAATTTAGCATAATTAATTATTAGTTAGATAAAAGCATAAAGCACTGAGCCGTTTGTTGACCATCCGCAGAACGAAAATACATACCGTCCTGGCCATCTTATTTTTGATGGTTCAAAGCGTTTATGGCCAATGGCTGTCAGGATATTCTTACAGGAAAAAAATAATCATCGATCATACACAGGTGGTGGGAGGGCCCCATACCGATTTTCCTGTGTTGGTTTCCATCGCCGGAAATGATGATCTTAAAACCATTGCCAACGGAGGATTTGTTTCCAGTACCGCTGGGAATGATTTCCGCTTTACGGATGATGATGCACTGACCCTGCTGGATTTTGACATTGAAAAATATGACGGTACTAACGGAGACCTGGTGGTATGGGTGAAGATCCCGTCTTTATCAAATGTTGCCGATAAAGAGATATATCTTTATTTTGGAAATCCTTCTGCCTCTGCTTATCCCCATCCGGAGGATACCTGGAGCAACGGATAT
>CAZYPI010000066.1:0-13139 GCA_964649335.1 uncultured Rikenellaceae bacterium
ATAACAGATTCAATTAAGAAACCACAGAAACAATAGAAACTACTTCTTCCTCCCCTGGTCTTCCGTCCTGTACTTCTCCTGTTCTTTGCTGTCTCGGATCATATCCTCCACGTTGTCTATTTCCGGGCTTTCCTTGACGGCTTTCCAGTTGAAATCCTCATCGAGGGGGTCCATGGCTTTTTCCGGGTCAAAGACGCGTTTATCCACCGGCAGGGCGTTGTAAGGGGTAAAGTCCGGTTCGGAGGTAAACAGGTCGGCCAGGTCGGTGGCGGTGGCATCATACTCATTCAGGTAAGGCACGCCGAGGATATTCCAGAAGGTCTTGAAGATGCTGCCGAAACTGTAATGCACATGTCCCACATAATCCTTTTTCACGTAGGGCGACACCACCAGCAGGACGCTGCGGTGGGCATCCACATGATCCAGTCCGTTCTGGGCATCATCCTCGGTAATGACGACGGCCATATTTTTCCAGTACGGCGTATGGGAGAGGAACTCGATGATCCTTCCCAGGGCCAGGTCATTGTCGGCCATATAGCTTTCCCGGAAAGGGAATCCGTCGGCCGGCCGTTCTCCTGCACCGTGGTCGTTGGGCAGGATCAGGGTGATCACGGAGGGCAGATCCATCCCGTTGTCGCCCCATTTTTCGTTGAACTCCTTTATAAACTGATCCACCCTGAACTGATCGGGAATCCCCATGTTAAAAGTTGGATAAGAACGGGAAGAGTTATCAAAAAGGGCTTTTGGCAGGGGATAATTGTACAGGTAACGCATGCCGGTATATTTATACTCATTCTCGTAGGAAGCCGGTTCGAACATCACCCCTTCGCCGAAGTTATAAAACGGAACATTATATCTGTATAATTGGTCCCACAGCGAGCCCGCTTCGTTATAGTCTTCGGGGTAGATGGCTCCGGCGGCCCCGTTAAACGCCAGGAACCCGGGAGATTTTGATTTTTTGAATCTACGGTTACCGCCATAGCTGGCCGGCGTGCAGGTCTCCACCCACTCGTTGGGGTAGGTGTTAGCCAGCCAGCGGTGGCCGTCGGCCGAGACATCCGAATCGACATAGAAATTATCGCCCAGGGCAAAACGACGGGCCAGGGCCAGATGGTTGGGCATCACCAGCGCATCTTTCACCTCCATCGTATGCTTTTTATTGCCGAAGGTAACGATCGATCCGTAGCGGGCCAGGGTGGAGTCACCCCGGGCTTTCTCCATGGCGCCGTAGATCTCGTCAAAAGTCCTGTTCTCCTTGGTGATGAACACCAAATATTTAATGGGCGATACTTTCCCGCCGGGATAGAGAGGCACCGGATTATCACGGCGCCATGCGAATGCCGGGTCGTCGATCCTGCGGAACCTGAAATTGTTTTCGATCACCTGTTTTGTCATCTTTTTCAGCTCCCGTGCCGGGGGAATATCCATCACCTCCACAGTTCCTTTCATGAGGTAGCCGATATAGGTTCCTTCGGGACCGGGCCAGTAATCTTTTCCGCCGTTGGGGCCGCTGCCATAGCCTTTGGCGTTGGCCACGATCAGTCTTTTTCCGTCGGGTGTCACTTTGAGTTTGGAGGGGAACCATCCGGCGGGAATATGTCCCAGTACCCTGAAAGAAGGTATCTCCACCACGCCGACGGCGTTGATGCCGGCTTCGGCCACATAAAGTCTTTGGTTGTCGGGCGACAGGGCCAGCCCGAAGGGGATCTTGCCGCGCAGGTGGTCTATGCGCGGATCCAGGTCGAGATGGATGGTATGCACCACCGTATCCTCCCGGATGCCGATGACGGAGATATTGTCATTGTTGCCGTTGCTGACGAAGACATAATCATCCGTTGCCACCAGCGAGTTGGGCGAGCTGCCGCCTACGGCCGGAAAGTCCTCCACCATCTGCCCCACCAGCGTGCCGGTTTTTATCCGGGCCGTCACCTGCGGCTTATCCGGCTGAGACAGGTCTATCTTCCACACCGAGAATGATTCCGGCACATTGGGGTCGCCCAGGCCGGGAATATCCAATGTATCCGTGTGGACACCCTTTTCGGCCTCTTTGGTGCCAAAGGCCACCGGCGGAAAAGAGGGAGCGGTCTCTTTCAGATTGTTGTAATCGATGCCTCCATACGGTTTATATTCAAACATACCGACATTGGCCACATACACTGCTTTCTCATCCGGCGAAAGGGTGATGCCGAAGGGATAACGGCCCACCGGCACCGAATGCAACAGCCGGTGACCGGGAACATCCACGATGATCATCCTGAAGCCGGCCTGATCGACAGCATACAGACGATCCCCTTTGCTGTTCATGACCATATCGCCGATATAACCATCCGTATAATCCACCTTATCGTCCCGGTAGGAACAATCTATTACTCCTTTGCTTTTTCCCGTTTTCACGTCAAACAGGTATATTTTGTTCTCCTGGCCTCCGGCCACATAGAGAGTTGCATTATCAGGTGACAGAGCCAGTCCCATGAACACCGATGCCAGCACACCTTCATCATTTGTGACCCCCGGTGGTATCTGCATGATCTCCGGGGTATTCGTATCTATGTTTTTCAGGATCGAGACCGAGAGGGGACGCACACCGGAGTTGGCGGTAACGGCAATTTTTCCGTCCCGGCTCAGGATCAGCCCGAAGGGATGGGGTGCCACCCGGTAACATCTGCCCGCCGGTGTAACCAAACGGCCGTTCGGTATGACCGTTATGCCGGCTGTGTCGATCCGGGTGTACAGGGTATCCGCCGGGGCTTCCGCCACCCAGGCGCCTTTTTTGGGGTTGTTTTTACAGGATGCCGTCAGGACAATCAACAGCACACCGAGAAAAGCAGGGAAAATAATTCGTTTCATGGTATTTTAAAATAATGGTAACAATAGATGACAAAATTACTACTTTTGCGCGGAATATGGGCAGGAAAACAAAAACATTGAGTGAGGCTGACCGCCGGGCCATGGATGAAGGGCACAAACTCCCCCTGATGGAACAGTTTTTCAGCATCCAGGGGGAGGGTTTCCACACCGGCCGGGCGGCATATTTCATCCGTCTCGGCGGTTGTGACATCGGCTGCGACTGGTGTGACACAAAACTTTCATGGGACCCGGCGCTGCACCCCCTGACGGATACCGTGAAGATCATGGACAAAGCGGTGGCCTCCGGCTCAAAAGACCTGGTGATCACGGGCGGTGAGCCGCTGATGTATAACCTTACTTATCTCACCTCCCTGCTGAAAGAGAAAGGGTTTACCATCTACCTGGAGACCTCGGGAGCACACCCCATGCAAGGCCATTTCGACTGGGTGTGTCTCTCGCCCAAGAGCAACAAACCGCCGTTGCCGGAGGCACTGCAACGGGCCGACGAGCTGAAGGTCATCATCCGCGAAGCGGCCGACTTCGTCTGGGCAGAGGAAAATGCCCGGAAAGTGCGGCCGGAATGCCGTCTTTTCGTACAACCCGAATGGAGCCGTTATAAAAAGATCATTCCGGAAATCGTTGAGTGGATCAAAAAAAATCCTGCCTGGCGCATATCCCTGCAAGTCCATAAATTTATGCATATTCCCTGATCCCGGGCATGTTCGTATGCAATAATTGTGTAACTTTATCCGTCATTCAAAACAAAACAGATTGAGACGGATTTTACTGAGATATCTGGTTTTTTTATTTCTGATATTTATTCCGGCATTTTATTCCAGCGGGCAGGGAACGCTGCACACCCATTCGGCCAGGGCCAAGAAGTTTTATAATGAGGCCCGGAATTTTTATTTTATGATGGATTACAAAAGTGCTGCCGAAGCCATAGAAAAGGCGGTCCGGGCCGACTCGCTGTTTCTGGAGGCACAGTTGCTGAAAGCCGAGCTCAACTCCGATATGAAGAACCGGGAAAAGGCCATCGAGGCCTACCGGGCCGTGCTGGCCGCCGACTCGGCCTTTTACCCCAATGCCATGTACAACCTGGGGCGTCTGGAGTATCTCACGGGACAATATGAAAAGGCACTCAGGCACCTGACTGCCTTTTTGAAATATCAGAATAATGATGAGCGGGTGATACGGAAGGCAAAAAAAGACATTATCAACTGTCGCTTTGCCATCGAGGGCATGAAACACCCAGTAGATTTCCATCCGGTCAACCTGGGTCCGTCCGTCAACTCGGCTTATGACGAATACTGGCCTTCTCTGACGGCCGACGGGCAGACGCTGGTCTTTACGGTACTGGTACCCGACGGGAAAGTGCGGATGGGAGATTTTGAACAGATCAAATACCAGGAAGATTTTTATATCTCTCACCGTACCGACAGCGGCTGGCTGCCTCGCAAGCCATTGGGGGCGCCCATCAATTCGCGTCTGAACGAAGGGGCACAGACCCTCTCCGCCGACGGCAGCATGATGTATTTCACGGCCTGCAACCGCCCCGACGGCTTGGGACGGTGCGATATCTACCGTTCGTATAACCGGTCAAACGGCTGGACAACACCGGAAGATCTGGGTCCGTTCATCGACAGCAAATACTGGGAAGCCCAGCCCTCTCTGTCGGCCGACGGAAAAGTGTTGTACTTCGTCAGTAATCGTCCGGGAGGATACGGCAAGATGGATATCTGGTACAGCCGTTACCGGAACGGCCGCTGGCAGATGCCCGTCAACCTGGGGGATAAGATCAACACCGAGGGCAATGAAATGTCCCCCTTCATACACAACGACAACCAGACCCTTTATTTTTCCTCCGACGGTCATCCCGGTTTCGGGGGGTTTGATCTGTTCATCACCCGCCGCAACCCGGACAGCTCCTGGTCGGAGCCCAAAAACCTGGGCTATCCGATCAACTCTTACGGCGACGACATCGGCCTGATCGTCAACGCCCAGGGCAATACGGCCTATTTCTCTACCGTCCGGAAAAAAAGCAAGGGCAAAGATATTTATTCCTTTGAGCTGTACCCGGCAGCCCGTCCCCGTTTTGTCACTTATATGAAAGGGAAGGTCTATGACGAGGTCACCAAACGGCCCCTGAAAGCCCGTATCATCCTGATCAATCTGGACGATAACAACACCACCATGGACATTGAGTCGGGGCGTAACGGACGTTTTCTGGTATGTATTCCCACCAACCACAATTACGCGTTGAACGTCTCGCGGGACGGTTATCTTTTTTATTCGGATCATTTTCCGCTCAAAGGGGTTCATGAGATAAGCCGTCCTTTCATCAAAGATGTGCCTCTAAAGCCCATCCGTGTAGGCCAGCAGACCATCCTGCGGAACATCTTCTTCGAGTTTGACTCTTATCAACTGAAACCGGAAAGTATCGCCGAGCTGGAACAGTTGCGGGAGTTTCTTCTCCGCAATCCGAAGCTCAGGGTGGAAATCGGCGGACATACCGATAGCAAGGGTACCGAACAATATAATCAAAACCTCTCCACCCGGCGGGCGCAGGTGGTATATCAATATCTGGTGGACCACGGCATCGACAAAAACAGACTGACCTACAAAGGATATGGAGAAACGCAACCGGTACAGTCGAATCAGACTGACACGGGCCGGGCTGCCAACCGCCGCACCGAAATCAAGGTGACGGGGATAGATTAATTTATAGGATATAACCGTGATAAAAATTGCAAAGAATCCATTATATTTGGGATATGTATCCCTGGAAAGAAGAGTCGTTATTCATCATGAAAAATAACCCATAAATCATTTCATTATGACAACCAGAAGAAATTTTATCAAAAGCGGGTCCGTCGGTTTGATTGCCGGATCAGCCCTCTTTTCCGTCAGTCCCCGTTCGTGGGCACGCGTCATCGGAGCCAATGACATCATCAATGTAGCCGTGATAGGTATCCGCGGCCGCGGAGGGAGTCATATCTCCAGCTATGCCAAAATGAAGAATGTCCGCATAAAGTATGTGGTGGACATTGACGGGAACCTGTTCAAACGCCGTCAGGACCAGGTGGAGGAAATTGCCGGATACCGCCCCAAAGCGGAATGGGACATGCGACGGGTTTTCGACGATAAGGAGGTGGATGTCGTTTCCATCGCCACACCCAACCACTGGCATGCCCTGGCTACGGTGTGGGCGGCACAGGCAGGTAAACATGTTTATGTCGAGAAACCGGCTTTCCACGAAATATGGGAAGGGCAGCAGATGGTAAAGGCCTCCGACAGGTACAATGTACTGATACAGGTCGGTTTCCAGAACCGTTCTTTTAACACGACCACCGGGGCCATCCGTTTCATACGCGACGGCAAACTGGGGGATATTTATATGGCCCGGGGACTTTGTTTCAAACCGCGCGGAGACATCGGCGTCTATCCCGACGGCCCGATGAAACCGGGTGAACAATTCAAGTTGAATGCCGAATCGAGTCATTATGAACCTCCTTATACCAAAGAATATCTGAAAAAAGTGCATTATGATATGTGGCTGGGTCCGGCACCCGAAAAGCCGTTCAACCGCAACCGGTTTCATTACAACTGGCACTGGTTCTGGGACTATGGCAACGGCGACACCGGCAACCAGGGGCCGCACCAGTTTGACATTGCCCGCTGGGCCCTCGGCGAGGAGGAGATGCCTGTGAGGGTCAGCTCGATGGGTGGATTGTACAAGTTCAAGTCGATGCAGGAGACCCCCAATGTGCAGACTTCCATCTTCCACTATGCCGACGGCAAGATCCTCGAGTTCGGCACCCGGGGGTTATATACCAATCCCGAGGGTCTCCTCGTACCCGACCTGAACCTGACAGCCGACGGGAAAATATCGGAGAAAAACAAAGCCGAACCGGTCAAAATAGGTACGATCATCATCGGCACCGAAGGATGGATGCAGATCGACTCGGGCGGGAACTGGCAGACCTTCTTCGGCAGAAAGAACGAGCCCGGGCCCACTTCCGGGGAAAAAGACACCTCATACAACCCCATGGACCTGTCCGGCGGCAGTGGACAGGGACATTTCGGCAACTTCATCCAGGCCGTACGTGCCGGCGACCGTACCAAACTTCACTGCGACATCACCACAGGATACAAATCTACGGTGCTGCCCCTGCTGGCCAACATCTCTTACCGCCTGGGCCGAGAAATCCATATCGACCCCACCACCGAAACATTCATCAATGACGACGAAGCCAACAAGATGCTGACACGCAATTACCGGAAAGGATATGAGGTGCCGGAGATATAGTTTGTGGTTTGTAGTTTGTGGTTTGTGGTTTTGCCTGCCGTAGCCGTACCCTGAGTGATCCCGCAGAGCGGGATTGTATCGAAGGGCGGCGAAGGAGGGTTTGTAATTTGTAATTCATTTAATACTATTTTGTTATGAAAGCAAAAAGAATATTTCTGTTTTTAGCATTACCGGTTTTCATTTTTCAGGGTTGTTCCAGGAACCAGGTACAGGTTATCCCTGTGGAGGGAGCTCAACGTGTGGACGTGCAGGTGGACGGAAGGCTCTTCACCTCTTTTCTCTACACGGACACCATCCCCGATCTGACCAAGCCCGTATTGTATCCCGTTATTTCTGCCGGCGGGGCCATCGTCACGCGAGGATATCCCCTGCAGCCCCGTCCCGGAGAACGTTCCGACCATCCTCACCATATCGGCATGTGGTTCACCTACGGCGATGTCAACCATATTGACTTCTGGGGCAATTCTTCTGCCATGCCGCCGGAGTTCCACGACCGGCTGGGGTGGATACGCAACGTGAAAATCCTGAAGACCCAAAGCGGAAAAGACCGGGGGGAACTGGAATATGTCGCCGACTGGCTGGATGCCTTCGGTGTACCGTTGCTCAAAGAGCATACCCTGCTTGTTTTCCGTGCCGGCAGTAAAAGCCGCATCATCGACCGTGTCACCACACTGACGGCACAGGAGGATACGGTGGTCTTTTACGACACCAAAGAGGGCATGATGGGCATCCGTGTCAACCGGGCGCTGGAGCTGCCCAGCGACCAACCCGTCACCCTTACCGACGAACACGGCAACAAAACAGAAGTAAAGTTACTTGACGATACCGGCGTCACCGGCGACTATCTCACCAGCGAAGGAGTCACGGGCAAGGAGGCCTGGGGCAAACGCGCCAAATGGGTGTGCCTCTCGGGTAATATCAACGGCGAGAAGGTAAGCATTACCATCTTCGACCATCCGGGCAACCCGGGATTCCCCGCTTACTGGCATGCCCGCGGATACGGCCTCTTCGCCGTCAACCCCCTGGGACAAAAGATCTTCAGCAAAGGGAAGGAAGAGCTGAACCTGACCCTCCCACCGGGCAAATCCGTCACTTTCAAATACCGCGTACTGATCAAAACAGGACCGGTAACGGCGGAAGAACTGAATAAGATATATGACGCTTACACCCACCAATAAAATAAAGCTCGAAGGTTGAAGGTTGATCTGTGAACAAAGGAAAAGAGAAAAGCATCAAATACCCAGCACCAAAATTAAATCTCTATGCTCGATTGTCGAACAACAGGAACCATTTTCGCTTCGGCTTCGCCTCGCAAAATCCGGGTCTCACTAATAAGGTTTCCCTGTTCCCTGCAACAGCCACATCTTTGACCAGGCGCTGTTTTTGTCATCCGGAGCGGTAAAAGGTGTTTCTTCCAGGTTCTCGATGGCGGCCCGGCAGTTTTGTGTATTAAAATCCAGTTCTTTCACCGAATAATAAAAGCGCAGGGGCAACTCGTCCCTTTTGGCATAGGGACCTGCTTTCAGGGCGGGATAGCCGGTGCGCCGATAGTCGGACCAGGCCTCCATAGCGGCGGTCCAGCTGGCGATCCATTTTTGTTCGAGCACCTGTTCGATGGTACCGTCGAATACCACTCCCGGGTGGGTGATATAGTCGTCAAAATCGCCTCCCACTCCCCAAGCCGTGAGAGAAGCCCTGACACCTTCTTCATAGTGCTGACGAGCATCCTCGCCGGTCCATCCCCGCAAAGCGGCCTCTGCAATAATAAAATGTACCTCGGCAGCACTCATCATCCTCGATACCAGCAAAGGGCCGGAGGCCTTCATATATCTTTCATTCAGGCGTGAACAGTGGGGATTATCGGGCGCCTGTTCCAGGTTCGGATTGAGGTTGTAGGCCTGCGGTACGGTGGACCAGGCGGGAGGCATACCCACCCATTCGGGATCCGTATCTATGGGATAACCGTAAGTACTGTCATATTTAAAGGCTATATATCGACCCACGTAACGTATCCCGTCCACGATTTCATCCCGGGTGGTATCCGCATTGGCAGAATCCACTACAATGGGGATATCTATCTTTCGGCCCCAAACGGGTAGTCTCGGATCATCCAGTGCCTGCAGGGTATCCACGAGGGTGGCACACATCTTCAGCCGCATATAAGAACCCTGTTTCAACTGGGAGTAAACGGCATTGGATGGCCAGGAATCCGACTGGTTGGTACCGGGATAAGCCATATTTGCATCATCGTTGGCATTCAGGATCAACGGATAGAGGTCCGGATGATCCACAATCCGTTCGATGCCCTCTTTTGCAAAATCCGGATCTTTCACGGAAAGTCTCATATAATAGCGCAACGCCAGTGAGTTGGCAAACTTTCGCCATTTCTCCACCTTACCCTCATAGAGAATATCCTGGACGGGATCTATCCCTTCGTAGTTTGCAGCTTTTTCGGAAAACAGTACCGCCGCCGTATCAAGATCAGCAAGGATAGCCCTGTAAATAGAGGACTGGGAATCATAGGGAGGACGTATATTTTCTTCTCCCCCCTCCTCCCCTTTCAGGGCAAAGGTATAGGGAGCGTCTCCCCACAGGTCGGTGATCAGACCGTAAGTATAGGCTTTCATCACCAGGGCCACCCCCTGGTGGAACTTCAACCCCATGCTGACGGCTTTCCGGTACATCGCTTCCTCATTCCGGAGGATGCCGTAAAACGAACCCCAGTCCTGGTTGGGTGTCCAGTCGTAAGCATTATGAGAGCCCGACCAGCCGTCTTTCTGTGTATGCTGCATTACTCCTGCGATATCACCGAAACCCAGGTTCACCACCGTTTGTCCCACACCGGAGATCACGGTACTCATCAGAAGATTGGGATGTGCCACAGAAGGATCCACACCGTTGGGATTGATATTCAGTTCATCCAGATCTTTGCAGGACAAAAACAATCCTGTGATCACAATCAAAAGGAAATATATTTTTCTGTTGAAATACATGACTGGTTATTTTTTTGGTTAAAACGTGAGGTTGATTTTAAAACCTATGGGCATAACCCACGGTTCAACATTATATCTTTCAATGCCCTGTTTGAAACCTCCGGCTTCTGCCTGGAAGGCTCTTTCGGGATCGATGCCAATTTTGGACTTGGTCCAGAGCATAATATTTCTGCTGTACAGGGACACGTACAGATCACGCATCCGGAGTTTTTCAACCGTTTTCGCAGGAAGATGATATCCCAGCGAGACCTCTCTGAGTTTGATAAAGTCGGCATCGAAGGTTGAGGGGCGCATAAAACTCCAGGGATAACTGACCACAAACGGCAGGAAAATGGTTCCTTCTTCCCCGAGATTTTCCGAATACGTCCCGTCCTCGTTTTGAGTCACTCCGGGGACAAAATATCCGTCCGAGACGGTCAGGCCGCTCCAATGTTCCGGGAACCCCCCCATATCTTTTGCGGGACCTCCCACCACATGAAAGCCGTTTTTAATATATTTGTCTTCATTGGCCACCAGCCAGTCGCGCAGTTCTTTGCCGGTACGGCCTCCCGGGTTGATGGCTTTTTGAATCCAGTTTTCGGCATTGGCATCCTCGGCCATATAGCGGTAGGTTTGGGAAACAAACTGTCCGCCCGTTCTCCAGTCGAAGGTCAGGCTCAGAGAAAAACCTTTCCAGGTCAGGGTAGTAAGCAGACCCACCAATACATCAGGATTGTAGTTTCCGATTTTGTTTTTAGTATCCTCCACCTTGATCTCCTGCCATTCCATATCGCTTCCGCCGATAATGGGATATCCGTAATAAGGAGAATTTTCATCCGTTACGGTAACGATCTGGGCGTCATAGAGATCACCGATAAGGTCCCCCTCGTAACTCCAGGCCCCTCCTTTGGCATCGCTCCAGAATTTTATCATGTCGATTCCCGGAGCTATTTTGGTCAGGCGGGTACGGTTACGGGAAAGGTTGGCGCTGATATCCCAGGTAAAATCCCGGTTCCGCACCGGTGTTCCCCCCACCAACAGCTCCCATCCCTGCGACTCCACCAGCCCGGCATTGATATTGACACTGCTGAAGCCGGTAGAGGTGGCAATCGGGATGTTCCGGATGATCTGGTTCTTGTTATCCACCTGATAATAGGTTCCTTCCAGGTGCACCCGGTCGCCGAACATACGCAACTCGGTTCCCACCTCCCAGGAGGTGGCCTGTTCGGGTTTGAGGTCGGGGGTAAGTATAGTGCCCGGCTTGGCCAGGCGGGATGCATCACCCCACTGCCCGGCATCATAATAGTTAGGATAGAGCTGGTAAGGAGCGGCGTCGTTCCCAACCATGGCCCACCCTCCGCGGAGCTTGAGCAGGTCAATATTGTCTCCCATGTGGAGCATCTGATCCAACAGGAGACTCAGTGAGACCGAGGGATAGAAGTAAGACCTGTTTTCTCTCGGCAAGGTGCTCGACCAGTCGTTGCGAGCGGTCAGATCCAGGTAAATCATGCTATTGTACGAAAAATTGGCGGTGCCATAGACACTGTATATCGCTTTCTGACTCAGATAACTGTAGTAGGAAAGCGATCCGGATTTAATATTGCTGAGGGTATATACATTCGGCACGATCAATCCCGCCGCAGGTTTGGACGCATTTTTCACCGAGCTTCCTTTCTGGTACAGCGCATTGGCTCCCACCGAAGCCGTAACCCCGAATTTCCCGAAGTCATCGTTATAGGTGACCAGCACATCGGCATTTCTTTCGTAGTTGTAAATGTTGATAATCCCGTACGCTCCGTTATTGGGTTCTTTGGTGTAGCTGGGAGCTATTTTCGTTTCCCTTTTCTCGCTGTAAGTATCCAGGGCATAACGTCCCCGCACTGTTAATACGGGCAACACCTGCCAGTTGATAATCAGATTACCGAACACCCTGTTGCGGTTAAAACTGTTATCCACCTCATAGGCCAGGAAATAAGGGTTATTGTAAAGCCCGTTTGAGGGAGTACGTTGCTGAATGCCTTCCTGACCTGGCTCCCAGTATTGCTTTAACGCACTGATAGGTATATTTAAAGGTACCTTGTAAGCCCATTGCAGGGGGTTGGTACCCCGGTTGCTGGCAGGCCTGTTGTCGGCCCAGGTATTGTTGACATTGATATTTGTGGAAAAAGTAAGTTTCTTGTCGGCTTTCACATCCGCCCCTATGGATAAATTGTTGCGGTGCAGGTCGGAGCCGGGCACCACCCCCCGGTTGGTCATATTGGAGACCCCCAGACGGTAGTTGATCACGTCGTTATTGTTGGTAACGGCAATGCTGTTGTCGGAAGTGATCCCCGTCTGCACAAAATTGGCCACATTGTCCGGGTAGGAAACCAGAGGTATAGGCACCTTTTTCCCGTTGGCATCCAGGGGGCTCTGCCACTGGATGGCGAAATATCCCTTGTCGCACTCCGGGCCGGCGCCGGCAGCCTGAGCCGGATCAATGGTCATGATCGTTCCGGGAGGCAGGTCTTCGGGAGTAAAAGAAAAATACCCGGAAGCAAAATGCTTCTGGGTTTCGAAATATTTATAGGGACGATCGAAAACCGTATTGGTATTAATAGAAACCGTCACCCCTTTGTTTTTCTTTCCTCTTTTAGTGGTGATCAGCACCACGCCGTTGCCGGCCCTGGAGCCATACAATGCTGCAGCGCTGGGTCCTTTCAGGACGGAAATACTCTCAATATCCTCCGGACTCAAGTCGGAAATGGCATTTCCGTAATCCACTATATTCCGGTCACCGATCTGGGAGGTATTGTTCAGGCCGTTAATAATCGGAACCCCGTCCACCACAAACAGGGGCTGGTTATCGCTGCTCAGCGAGGTGGCTCCGCGGATGATCATGCTCACGGACGATCCGGTGCCTCCGGTTGAATTGATGGTAACCCCGGCCAGCTTACCGGCCATGGAGTTGACCACATTCTCATGGGCCACCATAGTCACCTCTTTGCCGTCCACTTTTCCTACGGCAAAAC
>CAZYPI010000067.1:0-1580 GCA_964649335.1 uncultured Rikenellaceae bacterium
GAATACCTTTAAGACACAATCGGCTGTGCTGTCCCTGCAGCGTCCGCTGATCAATATCTATTCGAATCATGCCGGCGGACTGGTTTCCAGCATTATTCACACACACGCCCGCCTCAACGACGATACGGTTGAAGTGCCTTTGAAATATTTTTACAATGAATTGTGGTACGGACATTCTTTTCTGCTCAACAAATCCCGGCGGGAACGTATCTTTCTGACGGGACGATATATTCTGAATAACATATTCCAGCGCCCCTCTCTGGGAGAAGAGGAATACTACCAATACCAGCGCCATCAACTTTTCCTTGCCGGACTAACCTATTCCAGAGACCGCTATTTCAAAACCGGGTTGATATATAATTACGGGATTACCGAGGATATTCCGGCGGGAGCTCTTATTTCCCTGACGGGAGGATATGAAATCAATGAATACGGCAACCGCTATTACGGGGGGATTGAACTATCGGCCGGAAAATACTTTAACCGGTTCGGATATATCAACAGCGGCGTAAAAGTAGGCGGTTTCATGCCGAAGGATGTAGTCAATGCCGGCATTATCAGCCTGCGCACCGATTATTTCAGCCGCCTGGTCTCCATCGGAAAATATTACTACCGCCAGTTTGTGAACATAAACTTCACCTCAGGGATCAACCGTTATGATGAAGAACGGCTGACAATCAATGACCGCTATGGCATTCGTGGACTGAAAAGTGACAGTCTTACCGGCATACGCAGACTGGCCATAAAAACCGAAACCGTAGCTTTCTCGCCTTATTATCTTTACGGATTCCGTTTTGTATTTTTTGCTTTTGCCGACCTGGGAGTGATTGATTTCGGGGATATTCATTTCACGGATAACCGCCTTTATTCAGGCTTCGGCATTGGTATCAGAATAAGAAACGAAAACCTCGTGTTCAACACCCTGCAGATCCGTCTTGCCTATTACCCCGTGTTGCCGGCAGACGTCAGGTATCAAACCGTGGTATTGTCGGGAGAAAAATCGTTTGTCCCCTACAATTTCATCCCGCATAAACCGGACATTTTTGAGTTCAAATAAAATACAACCCGTTGATACAATCACTGTTTATACTTGTTTATCACCTCATTACCAGCCTACAGCCTGTATATAGTATAAATCTTGTCTAAATTGGAATATTTATCCTTCCGGATATAAAAATTCTTCTTATCTTTACTCTCAAAATAACAATTAAAACCGTAAAAGTATGAGTGTATTAGTAGGTAAAAAAGCGCCGAATTTTTCTGCTCCGGCAGTGATTAACGGCAGTGATATTGTTGAAAATTTTTCACTGGATCAATATCTTGGGAAGAAATATGTGATCCTGTTTTTCTATCCGGCCGATTTCACATTTGTGTGTCCTACCGAGATCCTGGCATTTCAGGAGAGGATAGAAGAATTTGAGAAACGCAATACGGCCGTGGTAGGTTGTTCTGTCGATTCCCAGTTTTCCCACTGGAAATGGCTTCAGACCGAGCTTCATGACGGAGGCATCAAGGGAGTCAAATATCCCCTGATCTCGGATCAGGCACTGGCTATCGCAGAGAATTACGATGTGCTGGCC
>CAZYPI010000067.1:1590-13056 GCA_964649335.1 uncultured Rikenellaceae bacterium
GTATGATTATGATGAAGACGGCGAGGTCAGTTTTGAAGGGACCCCCATGGCTTACCGGGGTTTGTTCCTGATCGACCTGGAAGGCATTATCCGTCACCAGGTGGTCAACGACATGCCGCTGGGAAGAAGTGTGGATGAGGTGTTGCGTATGATCGATGCTTTGCAGTATTATGAAAAACACGGTGAGGTGTGTCCTGCCGACTGGCATCCCGGCGATGAGGCCCTCGAGCCGACACAGGAAGGCGTGGCCAAATTCCTGGGAAAGCTGGAAAAATAAACACCTTCCGGAAAATATTTATCAAACCCCTGCATGCAGGGGTTTTTTCTTTTGCTGAAAATATGTATTTTAACGCAAAAGATGAAACATGGAAGATCTGCTGCAAGCCTGTAGCACATTCATCGCCGAAAACGGCCTCTGCACCCGTGACGACCGTATTCTCCTGGCCGTCAGCGGAGGCATCGATTCCATGGTGATGGCCGACCTGATGGTGCGGCTGGGTTATACCACCGGTGTGGCCCACTGCAATTTCTCCCTGCGCGGCGATGAATCGGACGGGGATGAGAACTTCGTACGCTACCGGGCCGACAAAAGCAATCTGCCTTTTTACCATACACGTTTTGACACGGAGAGCTATGCGGAAGAACGGGGTATCTCCATACAGATGGCTGCCCGGGAGCTGCGGTATGAGTGGTTTCACCGACTCCTGGAAGAAGAAGGATATGACCGGCTGGCCCTGGCACACAACAAAAACGACCTGGTGGAGACTTTCCTTATCAACATCACGCGGGGTACCGGTATCCGCGGCCTTACCGGCATCAAACCCCGCAACGGACAGATGATACGGCCCCTGCTGTTCGCCACACGCCGGGAGATCGCAGAATATGCAAAATATCACCACATCCGGTGGCGGGAGGACTCATCCAACCTGACCACCAAATATACCCGCAACAAGATACGCCACCAGATCATTCCCCTGTTCGAAGAGATCAACCCGGATTTTATCCGGAGCCTGGCCGATACGGCCGGAAGACTAGCGGGCGTGGAAGATATATTCTCCCGGTACATCGAAGAAGCACGGGCCACTTTTATGATCAGGACAGGCATAAAAAAAATGATCCCTATCCTGAAACTCAAAGAATCCACCGCCCGCGAAGCAGTGCTGTACGAGCTGCTCAAACCGCTGGGCTTTTCCGGGGGCACCATCCGTGAGATACTCTCTTCTCTCGACAGCCCTCCCGGAAAAAGATTTTTCTCCAAAACCCACCGGCTCATTAAAGACCGGGAATACCTGATCATCACCCCCCTGAATCCCGATGAGGCGGAGAAAAGATATTATATCGAAAAAGACCGGTCACACATCACCGCACCGGTCATACTGCATATCCGGAGCTTTGCCCGCCCTGAGAAATATACCGTCCCCGTCTCAAGGAACATCGCAGCCTTCGATCTGGATAAGATCACCTGGCCTCTTATCCTTCGCCGCTGGAAAAAAGGAGATTACTTCATGCCTCTCGGAATGAAAGGCATGAAAAAACTCAGTGACTTTTTTATCGACCGGAAACTTTCCATCGATGAAAAGGAAAATGTCTGGCTGCTGACCGAAGGAGAGAACATCATCTGGATCCTGGGAATGCGCATAGACGACAGGTACAAGATTACCGGAGAAACAAAAAATATCCTGGAAATCGAGTGGATCCCGTAGGCAGATGTTTTGAATTGTCTTATTTTCGCAGGTAAAAGGTTACACAATTTATACAACCAACAAAAAGAAGGAACGGGAACGTTATGGAAGCAATTTATCAGGAGCTGTTAAAAGTCTGCACACCGCAGACGTTTCCGGGCCTTACCCCTTTTTTTCATGCCATAGACGATCTGTATAAAAAACATAAATACATCAACCTTGCCGTGCTGGGACAGTTCAAAGCAGGGAAAAGCTCTTTTCTGAATCACCTTACGGGCCGGGAGATCCTGCCGGTAGGGGTGCTCCCGGTCACCAATGTCATCACCATCCTGCAATACGGAAAGACACGGCAGGCCACGGTGTATTTTCTCGACCGTAAAATACGGAAGATCCGCATAGAAGAACTGCCGGAATATATCAACGAACAGATAAACACCAGGAATCACAAGCAGGTAGACAGGGTTGTCGTCGAGCTGCCGGAACTGGAGCCGTTCCGGGGGATCCGTTTTATCGACACGCCGGGCATCGGCAGTCTTTTCAAACATAATACGGAAACTACCTACCAGTTCACTCCGGATACGGGGCTGGCCATTGTAGCCATCAACCCGGGCAATCCGCTGTCGGAAAACGATATCGAACTCATCCGGGAATTGCGTACTTACACCCCCCGGATCTGCATCCTGCTGACCAGGGTAGATCTGTACCCGGAAAAAGAACTGGCGGAAATAGAAAACTTTATCCGTACCACCCTGGAGGAACATTTCCGGGTTACCTATACAATATACCGGTACTCCGTACGTAAAAACGCTGATGCTTTCAGAAAAGAGGTACTTACAAAGGTGATCCAACCCATGCTGTCGCGCCAGGAAACAGCTGTCAACGAAATACTTACTTATAAGGTCATTTCTCTGGCCCGTTCCTGTCTGAGTTACTTGCAGGCCTCCCGCGAGGCATCCCTGCAGGCCCGCAACCGGAAAGACGAACTGCAAAAACTGATCCGTCATTACCGGGAAAACCAGGAACGGCAACAGCGGGAACTGCGGCTTGTCGCACAAAACTATGCCTCGCAAACCCGCCAGGCGCTTACGGAGATCCTGCTGGAATGGCACGAGCCGCTGACACGCCTGCTACGGTCTGAATTTGCCAGGGAATATAAGACCTGGCGCGGTAACCTCTTCACTATTTCCAGAAGATACGAACAATGGATGGCCCGTCACCTGCAGCAGGAGATACGTAAGATCATTGACGGAAAAGAAAAAAAATGGATCCGGCTGCTGGAAGAACCCAGAAAACATTTCGAAACTTATGTTGAGGATGCCCGCAGAGAACGCCGCGAAAAGATACGGAAAGTGTTGCACACCGAACTCCGGGAAGAGCCGGTACGGTTTCGCAAACCCGGAATCAGCAAACCCGACATATCCGTATACTGGGCTTTCGACACCAACATTGACCTGCTGTGGTTTCTGATACCCATGGGCCTGTTCCGCAAAGCTTTCGGACGTTTTTTCATGCAACGCATCCCGGATGAAACGGAAAAAAACCTCTACCGGGTGGTATCCGCCCTCACCGAAATCATCAACCGTGAGATTTTCCGGATGATGGAAGACTCCCTGGCCATCCTCCGTAACGACCTGATCACGGCCGAAAAAATCCTTTCCGCCGGTGAAGACAAAACGGCTGAGCTGGAAGAAAAAATCAAAACACTGGAAAAAATTCTGGAAAAACAGACCGGATAAACGGGAAATAATGCCCTCTCCCACCCTGTCATCCACTGAAAACTGCATACAGAAGGTTCGGTTTTTTCTAAACAAACAACACCTTACTTCATATTACTGCACGATTTCTTGTTCACATATCATCGAACCTGTCATATACTCATTGGATTATTTTCCATAATCCTTACTTTTTCTTTCCTATACACATAAAAACCATTTGTCAAAAAAATTTAGTTTGTTTAGATTTTTTTTAGATCTTTGTTTAGATTTCTGTATTTTGCAAGGATCAAATCAGATGCTTTATTCAAATAACAAACATCATGTGTGGAATCATAGGTTATATAGGCACGGGCGAGGCATACCCCGTTCTCATCAACGGACTTAAGCGGCTTGAATACCGGGGATATGATTCGGCCGGCATTGCCATTGCCGGTAAAAAAATCAATTTATACAAACGAAAAGGGAAGGTACACAACCTTGAGGAACACATCAGTGCCGGGCAGGTAAAAGGCCATCTGGGCATCGGACACACACGCTGGGCCACACACGGAGAGCCGGAGGACAGGAATGCCCATCCCCACCGTTCGATGCACGGCCATTTCATCCTGGTACATAACGGCATCATCGAAAACTACAACCCTCTCCGGGAGAGGCTGTCAGCCAGGGGGTACAGCTTCAGCTCGGATACCGACACCGAGGTGATCGTCAACCTGATAGAGTATATATATCTGAAGGGTAACATCCCTGCCGAGATGGCCATCCGTCTGGCCCTGAAAAAGGTGATCGGAGCTTACGGGTTGGGGATCATCTGTGCAGATGAGCCGGACAAACTGTTTGCCGTAAGAAAAGGAAGTCCGCTGGTGATCGGCATAGGCGACCATGCGCATTTTATCGCTTCGGACGCCCCGGCCATCATGGAATACACCCGCAAGGTGGTCTATCTGAATGACGACGAGATGGCTATCCTGAAGAGTAATGAATTGCTCATACAGACCGGCAGGAACAATTTCCATAAACCGGTGGTCAATATCATTGAGCAGGAAATAGGGGATATCGAAAAAGGGTCATTCCCCCATTTCATGCTGAAAGAGATCTTTGAGCAGCCGGTTTCGATCCGCGACACCTTCCGGGGGCGTATTTCCACAAAACCGCTCTCCGTGCATCTCGGTGGTTTGTTTCAGGTGTTGCCGGCCCTGAAGAAAGCACCGCGTATCATCATCATAGGATGTGGCACCTCCTGGCATGCCGGCCTGATCGGCGAGTATCTGATTGAGGAGTTTGCCCGGATTCCGGTGGAGGTGGAGTATGCTTCCGAGTTCCGCTACCGGCATCCGGTGATCCGTCCCGGCGATGTGGTACTGGCCATCAGCCAGAGCGGCGAGACGGCCGATACGCTGGCAGCCATACGCAAAGCCGGCGAAGCCGGAGCGATGGTGCTGGGGATATGCAACGTGGTGGGCTCCGGTATCCCGCGGGAGACCGTCGCCGGCGTTTATACACATGCCGGCCCCGAGATAGGGGTGGCCTCCACCAAGGCCTTCAGCTCACAGGTCACCGTACTGGCCATGATCGCCATGCTGCTGGCACGGGAGAAGAAACTGCTCTCGCGGGAGCAACTGCAACGTTTTGTCCATGAACTGGAAAAAATCCCGGAAAAAATTCAACATATTCTGGAACAGCAACATGAAAGCATCCGCGCCCTGGCTGAAAAATACAGGGATGTAAACAACTTCCTTTACCTGGGAAGGGGATATTTTTTTCCGGTGGCACTGGAAGGGGCGCTAAAGCTCAAGGAGATATCATACATACATGCCGAAGGGTATCCGGCGGCCGAGATGAAACACGGTCCCATCGCCCTGATCGATGAAAACATGCCGGTGGTGGTGATCGCTCCCAAAGATGACTCCTACGAAAAGATCATCAGCAACATCCTGGAGATCAAAGCCCGGCAAGGAGAAGTGATAGCCATCATCAATGAGACAGACACCCTCATCAGGGAGCTGGCCGATCATGTGCTGGAAATACCGTCCACTTTGCCGGCGCTGAGTCCTCTGCTGGCCGTTGTCCCTTTGCAACTGCTGGCTTACCATATTGCGGTGTTGCGCGGATGTGATGTGGACCAGCCCCGCAACCTGGCCAAATCGGTTACCGTCGAATAAAAAACGAAGATCATGCCCACATACCGTCATTTACAGAAAGAAGAGATTGCCCGCCTGGAAAAACAACATTGCACGGCAGACCACTGGGACAATGTGCTTGTCAGCGGTCCTTTTTTCCCGGAACATATCGAAAACGTCCGTTTTTCCGGCACCGTCAGACTGCATCCGTTCCGGAAATCTTTTATGTTGCCGGGGGGCAGGAAGATCCCGTCAGGGCTTTACAACACAGCCATTCACCAATGTACGGTGGGGCCGGATGTCCACATCTCGGACATTCGCGACGGTATATCCAATTACCGCATAGGAGCGGAGGTGCTCATCCGGGATGTGGATGGCATCAGTGTTGAGAAAGAGAGCACTTTCGGTAACGGCACAGAAGTACATGTGCTGGACGAGACCGGCGGGAGGAGCGTGAGGATTTTTAACCGGCTATCCGCCCATCTGGCCTATATGCTGGCCATGTACCGCCACCGTCCCGGGCTCACGCGGGCCATCTACCGGATGATTGACGAATACACCGCCAAAATACGTTCCGAAACAGGCACCATCGGGGAGAAAAGCAGGATCCTCCATGCCGGGATCATCCGGAATGTAAACATCGGCCCGTGGTGCACCATTGAAAGCAGCCTTCACTTGTATGAAGGAAGCATTCACAGCAGCCGGAAGGATCCGGTGTTTATCGGCCCGGGAGTTACGATGAAGCACTTCATCGTCTCCGAAGGATGCCGGATCTCCGACGGTGTGATTCTGGATCATTGTTTTACCGGGCATGCCTGCGAAATGGGCAAACAGTTCTCGGCCGAGCACTCTCTTTTCTTCAGCAACAGCATAGCTTATCACGGAGAGGCCTGCTCCATCTTCGCAGGACCTTATACGGTCACCCATCATAAGTCAACCCTGCTGATCGCCGGCATGTATTCTTTCTTCAATGCCGGCAGCGGCACCAACCAGAGCAACCATATGTACAAGCTGGGGCCGCTGCATCACGGGGTGATGGAAAGGGGCTCCAAGACCGCCAGCGACTCATACATCCTGTGGCCGGCCAAGGTAGGGGCATTCACCGTGGTGATGGGCAGACATTACAAGAACTCCGATACCTCCGACCTGCCTTTCTCTTATCTGATAGAAAGCAGGGACGAGAGTTTTCTGTCGCCGGGGGTTAACCTGCGCAGTGTGGGCACCATCCGGGATGCCCGCAAATGGCCCGAGAGGGACAGGAGAAACAGCCCGGAAGAGGCCGATTTCATCAACTTCAACCTGCTCAGCCCCTATACTATCAACAAGGTCATTGCCGGACGGAACCTGCTGAAAAGGCTGCTCGAGTATTCCGGCGAGAAATCGGAATTTTACTCTTATGAAAACGTACAGATCACCCGCGCATCCCTGTTGAGGGGCATACAGCTCTATGACATCGCCCTGTATAAGTTCCTGGGCAACTCTCTTCTGCAGCAGCTCCACAGCAAATCTTTCAGGGATGTTGCGGAAATGCGCAAAGCACTTATGCCGGACGGCGCTGCCGGCAAAGGCAGATGGACCGACCTGGCCGGACTGATCGCCCCGCTGGGAGAGACAGAAGCTCTGGCGGATAAAATAGAAAACGGGGAAATAAACAACATACATAAGATCAGGGAGGCCTTCCGTGAGTTCCATGAACAATATTATCAGTGGACATGGAACTGGGCGGCCGACATTCTGGAAAAAGAAACCGGCAAAAAGATCGGGCAATGGACGGTGGATGACGTTTGCAGTATTGTGAACAAATGGAAGGAGTGCGTAACGGAGCTGGACCGTATGCTTTATGAAGATGCCAAAAAGGAGTTCACCCTGATCTCCCAGACCGGCTTCGGCATCGACGGAGACCAGAACACCCGGACGCTGGATTTCGAGCAGGTCAGGGGTAAATTCGAAGAAAACCCGCAGGTAAGATCCATCCTGGAACATATGAAAAAGAAAAGCGAGCTGGGGGACAGGATCATTGCCCGGCTGCAAAAACTCAGGAAACCGGCCGGTACACCTGCTTAGATGACCCCCGATTTCTTCCCGATCTTTTTGAACACATCCAGCACGTATTGCAGCTCTTCCGTGGTATGGGTGGCCATGTAGCTGGTGCGTATGATAGCCTCGCCGGGGGGTACGGCGGGGGGAATGGCAGGATTGGCAAAAATACCGGCGTCAAAAAGCATTTTCCAGAAAACAAAACAATCCTCATCCGTGCCGATAACGATGGGGATGATGGGGGTATTGCTCTCGCCGGTGTTAAAGCCCAGGCTGTCAAAGCCCTCTTTCATGAAGCGGGTATTTTCCCATAGTCTCTCCACCCGCTCGGGTTCCGACTCGATGATATCGAGGCTGGCGATCACGGCCGCCACCGCCGACGGGGGCATGCTGGCACTGAAGATCAGCGAGCGGGCATGGTGCTTGATATAGTCGATCACGATGGGGTCGCCCGCGACAAAGCCCCCGAGAGAAGCAAAGGATTTGCTGAAAGTACCCATCACCAGGTCAATCTCCTCATTCATATCCCAGTACTCTCCGCTGCCTCTCCCCTCTTTTCCGATCACGCCCAGGGCATGAGCATCATCCACATACAACCTGGCGCCATATTTTTTTGCCAGCTTCACGATCTCGGGGACACGTGCGATGGTCCCCTCCATACTGAATACACCGTCGGTAATGATCATCTTGCCGGCATTGTCGTTCTCGTGCAGTTTCAGCACCCGTTCCAGGTCGTCAAAATCATTGTGTCTGTATTTCACTACCTTACCGAAAGAGAGGCGATAACCGTCTACGATCGAAGCATGGTTCTCACGGTCCACAAAAACGATATCATCCTTGCCCACCAGCGCTGATATGGCTCCCTGGTTGGTCTGAAAGCCCGTGCTGAAACAAAGGGCAGCCTCTTTCCCCACAAAACGGGCCAGCCGTTCTTCCAGCTCCAGGTGAATATCGAGGGTGCCGTTCAGAAAACGGGAACCTGTACAGCCGGTGCCGTACTTGCGGGTGGCCTCCACCGACGCCTCCACCACTTTGGGATGACCCGTCAGCCCCATGTAATTGTTGGAGCCGATCATGATCATCTCCCGGCCGTTGATCATCACTTTGGATCCGGGACCCGACTCTATGGGAAGAAAATAGGGATACCATCCTTCCTCTACGGCCTGTCTGGCCCTGGTAAAATTATGACACTTGGTAAAGATATCCATGACGGTTTATTTTTTCGGAAAATTTCCCTTCTGTGAAACTTAAAGCAAAGCAAAGATAAAAACAGATTGACAGAATCAAAGCAAATCATCCTGTTTTTACATCCGGAGCCTGTAAATTTATTTTGCTGATTCCTCTTTCGGAGTTTTTTACATAAAATAAAGTTGGTTTGATTATATTTGCAGTTAAAAGCTCATTCGGGTCTATTTCAGGAAAATGAAACTGTTATGACAGACAAGCAGTGGGAAAAGCTGAAAAACATTCTCACCGGAAAAGAAACGGTTCAGGGCACCACGGGATTCATCATCGACAGCCCCTGGCTTCCGGGGTGGAACAATCTTACAAAGCTCCAATATTACACTTCGGACGACCTTTGGTATCAAACCAATAAAAAGGCCATTGAGGCCTTCCCGGACACTTTCTTTTTGCCCGGGTTCTGGTCGGAGTACGGGATGTGCACCGAGCCGTCGGCTTTCGGAGCCAAACTGTCGTGGCACGAAGACTCCCTGCCGTGGGCCGGTAAAATCATCCGGGATATTCAGGATATCAACACCCTGGAGATTCCCGATCCCAAAACGGACGGGTTGCTTCCCTTTATGATACAACGCCTCAAAAATACGGAGGAAGATATCCGGGCCCTGGGTCACCGGATCCGTTTTGCCGTGGCACGTGGGCCGCTGAACATTGCCTCATACCTGCGGGGTACCACCGAACTGATGACGGATTTTATGATGTACCCCGGAGAGACCAGCACCTTTCTCGATAAGATCACGCACTTTACAATACAATGGCTGCAGTATCAGAAAGAACAGTTTCCTTCCATAGAGGGCATTATGATCCTGGACGACCTGATCGGATTTGTCGGCGAACAGGAGTTTATCTCGTTTGTCCTGCCCCGCCTGAAAGAGATCTTCGGAGCCTTCGACGCCGGGGTCCGTTTGCTGCATAACGATGCACAGGGTTTGATTACCGCCCGTTATCTTAGCGAGATGAATGTTAACATCTTTAATTTCAGTCATGAGCACAGCCTGAATGAAATCAGGGATCTGGCCGGGCCGGAAGTGATCCTGCTGGGCAACCTGCCGCCCCGCGATGTGCTGGCCGCAGGCACCCCGGAAACCGTGGCCCGCGAAACGGAAAAAATGATGCGGGAGACAAAAGACCAAACCGGCATCATCTGGTCGTGCGGAGGGGGTATGCCTCCGGAGGTGAGCACGGAAAATATACAGGCGTTTATTGAGACTGTCAAGAGGGTGAGCGATGAGCGATGAGCAGGTAAAACTTGAACTTAAATACGAATTGTAATGAAAAAAAGATTATTCATTTTCTTCCTGCTGGCAGGGGTATTCCTCTCTGCCTTTCCGCAGGCCGCGGAGCTGTACGGACAGTCCACCCGCGGGAAACGTGCCCTTATCTACACGAAAAACGGCAAAGGGTATGTCCACAAGAATATCCCGGCCAGCATTATGGCCTTGCAGGAGATCTGCAGGGAGCTGGGTATGACCGCCGACACCACCACCGATCCGCGAGCTTTCACACCTGAAAACCTGAATAAATATGACGTCCTCATCTTTTCCAACACCAACAATGAGGTTTTCGACAGCGAAGCACAAAAAAAAGCGTTACAGGAGTATATCCGGAACGGCGGAGGTTTTGTGGGCATCCATTCGGCCAACGCCACCGAACGCAACTGGCCCTGGATGTGGGCCATGGTGGGAGGTAAATTCGTCCGCCATGCCCATCATCAGAAGTTCGACCTGGTGGTTACCGATGCCACCCATCCTTCCACCTCCTTTTTGCCTGCAAGATGGACCGTCAACGATGAATGCTACTACTCCAACGAACTGAATCCCGATATCCATGTATTATTGTCGGCCGATCTTACGACCGTCGACGACAAAGAGCGTGAAAAATATCCGGGCCGCACCTTCGGCGACCTGTTCCCGTTGTGCTGGTGCCATACCTTCGACGGAGGCCGTGAATGGTACACCGCCCTGGGCCATGACGCCTCATTCTACTCCGACCCCCTTTTCCGGAAACACCTCAAAGGAGGAATTGCCTGGGCGGTGGGAAGGAGGAGTGAATGATTGGATGATTGGATGATTGGATGATTGAATGAGGGAATGAGTGAATGAGTGAATGATCGACGATGGAAGACTGAAGATTAACGATTGAAGATGGAAGATTAAAAAGACTGAAGACTGAGGACTGATAAAAACAAACATAAAAAGCATGAAAAGAAGAACTTTTTTAGAAAAAAGCACCCTGACGGCTGCCGGGGCCTATGTCGTACCGACCATTGTCCCCTCATCGGTTTTCGGGAAAGAGGCTCCTTCCAATAAAATCAACATCGGCCAGATCGGTTGCGGCCGCATTGCGCGAGCCTGGGATATGCCCGCCACCCTGAAGTTTGAGCAGGCCCGTTTTGTGGCGGTCAGCGATCTGGACGCCCACAGGATGGCTGACGGAAAAAAATTTATCGAAGATTACTATGCCAAAAACAAGGGTAAAAAGAACTACGTGGATGTTAAAATGTATGACAACTACAAAGACCTATTGCAAAATAAGGATATTGACGCCGTCATTATCAGCACACCGGATCACTGGCATGCCCAGCCGGCCATACAGGCTGCTTTGGCCGGAAAGGACATTTATTTACAGAAACCGGCTTCCCTGACCATTGAGGAAGGCCGGATCATGAGCGACATC
>CAZYPI010000068.1:0-13020 GCA_964649335.1 uncultured Rikenellaceae bacterium
AATCATAGTAGAATATACGATATAAAACATATTCTCCATCAGATTGTTGAAGATGCCTAAGGCACATTTCCCAAAGGTCATTAGCAGTTCTTGCAGGATCTAATTTTTTTATTTTTTTAATACTCCTGTATCGCTTAAGGAAAAACCCCCCATCCACTAAAATCGCAGTTTTTTTCTCCATAAGAAAAGATTTTAAAATAAAAAAGCTCTGGGTTAAGCATTTCCGCTATAAAAATAAAAAAATGGAAATACGTTGCCCGGAGCATTATACATCAATAAATGTACAAAATTTATTCCAAATCTAAAAAAATTTTTTCTGTTCTCCATTATCATTAACTTTGCCAATATACGAATATACCTATAGTTTATCAGTTATGAATATTGAAAGAGCCCTTGAAATTCTTTCTAAAGATATAGAAGAAATTGAAGAAATTCTCTCCGGCATAGAAAAAACTTCCCTGCCGGATGATCTGGAGATGGCCCTTGCCCTTTCCAAGCTGCGTAATCTGCGGGAGAACTTCACCACACTGGGCCGCACGATGAAGAAGAATGTGGAGCAGGTATCCGTGCCCTCCCCGCCGTCACACTCTTCTGCCCGAGAGGAGCCTTCCCGGGAAGTGCCGGTGATCAACGCCACGGAGGAAGTGCCGCCGCCTGCACCGGAATCCCCTTCCGCCTCCGGGGAATCTCCGGCCCCTTCTGCAGCCGTCACAGAAGAGAAAAAGGTCGCCGGAAAGAAGAAAAAGGAAAAAACGGTGTTTCTCTCCGACACTTTTGAGCACAAGCAGGCCTTCCGCAACGAGAGTCTGGGGAAAGCCCATCCGAAGGATGTTTCCTCCTCTATAAAAAACCGTCCGCTCTCCGACCTGCGGCGGGCCATCGGTCTGAACGAGAAGTTCATGTTCATCCGCGACCTGTTCGGCGGCGACAGCAAGGTTTACGAAGAGACCGTGCATTTTATCAACAAAGCCACCTCCCCCGAAGAGGTCAACAAAGTCCTGGCCCGTTTCAAATGGGATGAAAAGAAAGAAGCTGTCCGGGAGTTCCGTGAGCTGGTGGAGCGCAAGCTGAAGAGTCTGAACAATGGGTAAACTGTACATTGTCCCCACGCCTGTGGGCAACCTGGAAGACATCACGCGACGGGCGCTGCGGGTGCTGGAGGAGTCTGATCTGGTGCTGGCCGAAGATACCCGAAAAGGACTCAACCTGCTGCGGCATTACGGCATCGAAAAGCAGGTTATCTCTTATCACAAAGATAACGAACACCGTATGGTCCCTTCTCTTCTGGAGCGTTTGCAGAAGGGGCAGACCCTGGCTCTGATCTCCGAAGCCGGCATGCCGGGCATCTCCGACCCGGGATTTCTGCTGATACGGGCCTGCATTGAAAATAACATCGCCGTGGAGACGCTGCCGGGGCCCACCGCTTTCGTGCCGGCTCTGGTCAACTCGGGTATCCCCTGCGACCGCTTTTTCTTCGAGGGCTTCCTGCCCGCTAAAAAAGGCCGCACCAAACGGCTTAAGGAGATCTGTGCACTGCCACACACCGTCGTCCTGTACGAATCGCCCCACCGCCTGCTGCGCACCGTCGGCGACCTCATCACCCACTTCGGCCCGGAACGCAAAGCCGGCATATCCAAAGAGATATCCAAGATCCATGAAACCACCTACCGGGGAACCCTGGGAGAGCTGTTGGAACAATTCGAAGGCACAAAACCCAAAGGGGAATATGTCATTGTCATCGAAGGCATGACAAAAAAAAGATCTTCACAGCGGTAAAGGGATGAACCCCATACTGAAAAACCGTAATACGATACATTCCGGTATCTTAAAAAATATTCAGAAAGTATTCATCCCCTTGTGTTTTAAGTAAAGCTGTGAATGAATAATTTTGAACAAACATTCGTTAACTTTGGATATTCTAACTTTGTAAAAACTGCTTCAATATGCGACGTAACTTTCTTTTTCTTATCCTCTTCCCTCTCCTTCTGGCTGCCGGATGCAAAACCAAAACCAACGAAGTTGTGGTTTATACCAGTGTGGACCAGATCTTCTCCGAACCCGTCCTGAAAGCGTTTGAAAAAGAAACCGGCATCAAAGTGAATGCCGTTTATGATACGGAAGAGACCAAGTCCACCGGCGTGATGAACCGCCTGATCGCCGAAAAGGACAATCCCCGGTGTGATGTTTTCTGGAGCGGCGATCCGGTCAGGACGCTGGTGCTGAAAAACAAGGGGATCCTGACACCGTACCGCTCGCCGGAAGCACAGGATATAGACCCGGTGTACAAAGATCCGGAAGGATACTGGACCGGTTTCTCAGCACGGGCCCGGGTACTGATATACAACAAAAACCTGTTGCAGGAGAAAGATGTACCACGATCCGTTTTCGATCTGGTCAAAAAAGAATACCGGGGGAAAGTGGCCATTGCCAATCCACTTTTCGGAACAACTACGTTTCATATAGCTGCATTGTTCACTGTTTTGGGTGACGACAAGGCAAAACAGTTCCTCACCGGTCTAAAAAACAATGATGTGGTCATCGCCACCAGCAACGGCGATGTAAAGAAACAGGTGGTTCAGGGAGAGGTGGCCTGCGGCCTCACCGACACCGACGATGCTTTTGAAGCCCTAAAAGAAGGGACACCGGCAGGGTTTGTTTTTCTCGACCAGCAGGGGATCGGCACCCTGATCATCCCCAATACGGTGAGTCTGATCAAAAACTCACCCAACGCCGGCAACGGCAAAAAACTGATCGACTATCTTCTGACCGGACAAACGGAAGCACGGCTGGCAAAATCCTGTGCCCAGATGCCTCTCCACAAAGGCGTGAAGGTGCCGCCAGGCATCCCCTCGCTGGATCATATCGTACCGATGAAGATTGACTATGACCAAACTGCCCGGAAACTTGAAGAAATTCAAAATTACCTGAAAGAATGGAGCAAAAAGCCGTAAGGCATCCTGTACATACGGCCGTTTTTATTTTGTTTATTGCCCTGGTGGCGGTTCCGCTTTTATATACCCTGGCCTCCACCCTTTTTTTAGAGGGTTCACTAAGAGAGAATCTTGCTTCACTGAACCGGGAGACCGTCACCCTGCTGGCCGGCAGTATTTTCCTGGCTTTCTCCGTGGCCTTGTTGTCCACCCTGCTGGGCACCCTGCTGGGTTTCCTGCTTTACAAAACAGGTGTGCGTTTCCGTGGTTTTTTTAAGATCCTGCTACTTGTACCCCTGTTCATCTCCCCTTACATCCTGGCTGTGGCCTGGAAGGATTTCTTCTTCCTGTTTTTCGGCACCACGGCTTTCATCTCCTCCTTTGCGGGTGTGATCCTGGTGCTGACGACCGTTTTCACGCCCCTGGCCCTTCTGATCACCGGCAGTGCCCTCACCGCCATTGATGCCCGCCTGGAAGAGAGCGGGCTGGTGATCACCGGCGTACGCAACACGGTACTGAAGATCACCCTGCCCCTGATTAAACCGGCCATCCTCAGCTCTTTTGTGCTGGTTTTTATTTTCAGCATCTCCGATTTTTACGTACCGGCATTTCTGGGGGTGCGGGTGTTCACCACCGAGATCTTCACGCAGGTTTCCGCTTTCTACAACCATTCTCTGGCGATCCTGCAATCCACTCTCCTGATCTTGATCTGCATCCTGTTGTTGCTGGCCGAAGGCAAATACATTGCCGATGCCCCTTTCCTGGCGGTAGGCAGCAAAGGAGATGCCCATAAGTTCTATGACCTGAAGAAGCTGAACCGTACCGGTCTGCTCATCATTGCCGGGTGGTTCCTGCTCTCCGTGGTTTTCCCTTTTCTCGTGCTGGCCGGACAATCTTTCCGGGACGGCACGGCAAAGTTCGTGCAGGCATTCCTGTTATTGAAGCCCACCTTCCCGGATTCCACCCTGCTGGCCCTCGCCGGAGGGGTCCTGATCGTTATTACCGGGCTGGCAGCCTCGTGGTACCGTCCCGGGCAGACCTCCCGGGGCAGGGGCAGGATGTTCGACCGGCTGCTGCTGCTGGTTTTTGCCATCCCTTCCACCGTGCTGGGCATCAGCCTGATCAAGTTCTACAACCACCCCGGACTGGATTTTATCTATTCGGGTTTTGCCATCATCCTGATCGGGTACGTGGGGAAATTCTCCTTCATAGCCAGCCGTCTCACGGGCAATGCGCTCAGGCAGATACCGGCTTCTCTCGATGAGGCGGCACAGATCGCCGGTGTTTCATCTTTCTCCAGGGTGGTGAAAATAGTCATCCCCCTGATCCTGCCCACGCTGTTCGTCGCCTTTCTGGTCGGGTTTATTTTCAGTCTGGGCGAGCTGGGCACGACCATCATGGTCTATCCGCCGGGGACGGAGATCCTGCCCATCAAGGTTTTTACCATCATGGCCAATGCGCCCCAGGCACTCACCAGTTCGATGACGCTCATCGTCTTCTCTTTCACCCTCCTGCTCATCGTCATTTTTTATCTGCTGATGAAACCGCTCATGCAAAAATACAGCTATGCCCGCCATTGAACTGAACCATATCACCCATGCTTACGGCAACCGGCCGGTGTTGAATGACTTCACACTGCACATCGGAAAAGGCCGGTTGACCACTCTGCTGGGCGGGTCGGGCTGCGGGAAGACCACCCTGCTGCGCATCATCGCAGGGCTGGAGACACCGCAAAGCGGAGAGGTCATCATCCATGGTAAAACCGTCACCGGTAACGGGCAGATCATCATCCCTCCCCACAAACGGGATCTCGGTTTTATCTTTCAGGACCTGGCTCTCTGGCCACATTTTACCGTTTACAAAAACATCGCCTTCGGCTTGAGGGAGAGAAAAGAGGACAATGTCAAAGAAAAGGTCTTTGACATGCTCGGTTTTTTCGGTCTGGAAGAACATGCTCCGAAATACCCGCACCAGTTATCGGGAGGCCAGCAACAACTGGTAGCCATCGCCCGTTCGCTGGTGCTGAGACCCAGGATCCTTCTCCTGGACGAGCCCCTGGCCAACCTGGACGTCAAACTCAAAAGGAAAATCCTTGAACATATCAGGAGCCTGAAAGAAAGATTCGACCTCACCATGGTCTATGTCACCCACGACCACCGCGAGGCCTTCTCCATCGCCGATCAGGTGACAGTGCTGAACGAAGGAACCATTATGGACAGTGGCACCGTGGACCAGATCAAGGTGTCAAAAAACGAATTCGTAAAATATTTTCTCGAATATTAACTTAAAAATTTCACGTCATGAAAACATTAGGCATTCTCTCGCTGAGCATCCTGCTGATGATGGGATGCAAACAGGCAAAAACCAGCGATACCGGAACATCCGGCGAAAAAAACACTGAACCCAAAGAGGCGGTTAAACCCGCCGCAGTCAAAACGACCGTGGATACCACTTTTACCTTTGAAAACTATGAAACCGGCAAACTCCCGGCAAGCTGGACCCAGGGGTTCACGGGAAAAGGCACCGGCACAAAATGGGACATCGTGGATGATAACGGCAACAAGGTGCTGGCCCAGCTCTCCGGCGACAACCCCAGTTATCATTTTAATGTGGTGGTAAACAACGATCTCCGGCTGAAAAATATGGAACTGACGGTACGCCTGAAAGGGGTGCACGGACGCACCGACCAGGGAGGAGGCTTCGTCTGGCGTTTCACCGATTTCAACAACTACTACGTAGTGCGGGCCAACCCCCTCGAAGACAATGTAGTATTGTATAAAGTCGTCAACGGAAAAAGAACAGACCTGCCCCTGGTGGGGAAAGGCAGAACATACGGGGTGAAGGTAAAACCCCTGGGCAACGGATGGAACACCTTGAAACTTACCGTACAGGATGATCTTTTCACCGTGTACCTTAACGGAAAGCAGTTATTCCGGGTAAAGGACGAAGTGTTCAAAGATGCCGGCAAGATCGGCCTCTGGACCAAAGCCGATGCCGTCAGCTATTTTGATGATTATCACGTGAAGGAATTGCCGTAAAAGGCTAAAGGCTAAAGGCTAAAGTATAAAGGAAAAAGGTTTCTATTGTTTGAGGATTATGGTTCAATAACACACCGCAAACGGCCCGCAGGGCCAACAAACCTCAAACTACAAACCTTTTCTGCCCTGACGACAATTCTGCGGATTGGGTCGGGATCTCCGCTTCGCTCCGACCTTAGTGCCTTCTGCCTTTTGCCTTATTACTTCTGCCTTTATATTTATGCCTTTTCCCTCCTCTTTCCGGGCCTCTCCGGGGTTTTCTCTCTGGTTCTTTTTCCTCCTCGCTTCCCGGCATGCGGTAGATGGTGTAGCCAATGAGGCGTTCGATCTTCTTCAGGCGGTACAGCTCGTCGGGGCTGACCAGCGTGATGGCCACCCCTGACTTTTTGGCACGGGCCGTACGTCCCACCCGGTGGACATAATCTTCGGGGTCGTGAGGGACATTGAAGTTGATCACCACATCGATATCGTCAATATCTATCCCCCGGGATATCACATCGGTAGCCACCAGAATGGGCAGCTTTTTATTTTTAAACTGCCGGAGGATCTCGTTCCGCTCGGGCTGGGTCAGGTCGGAATGGATGGCCTGGACGGGAAAATTCATTCTTTTGAACTCCCGTTCCAGCTCTTTTACGCTTTTTTTGGTGGCGGAAAAGATCAGCACATGATCCAGCTCCTGGTCCTTCAGCAGATCTGTCAGCACGGATAATTTTTTTCTCTCGTGGGTGATATACACCGCCTGCATCACCCCTTCGGCCGGTTTGGACACCTCGAAGTTGATCTCCTCGGGTTCCTGCATAATCTTGCGGGCAAACTGCCGTATATCTTTTGCCATGGTAGCCGAAAAAAGGAGGGTCTGCCGTTCTTTGGTAAGCTGGCCGATGATACGCATGATATCCTCCTTGAATCCCATGTCGAGCATCCGGTCGGCCTCATCGAGTATCAGCACGGCAATTTTCTCCAGGTGGGTATATCCCAGCTTGATGTGTGCCAGCAAACGCCCCGGTGTGGCAATCAGGATGTCGGCTCCTTTCAGGATAGCCTGTTTCTGCTGCTCAAACTCCGTGGCATCGCCGCCCCCGTAAATAGCCATCGAACTGACATCCGTATAATAGGTCAGTCCTTCAAACTGCTGGTCGATCTGTATCGCCAGCTCACGTGTAGGCGCCAGGATTAATACCGAAGGATGCCTGCCCCGGTCTTTCCGCGACAACACCTGCTGGATCACCGGCAGAGCATCAGCCCACGTCTTTCCGGTGCCGGACTGGGCACAGCCGATCATATCCTTCCCCTCCAGGATCAGAGGGATGCTGGCTTTCTGAATATCGGTAGGCTCCTCAAAACCAAAAGAGGAAATTCCTTCTTGCAGGGACGGATCGAACGGATAATCTTGAAAACGCATGAACAATGGATTAATTTCCGGCTACGGATGGTTAGTCTTAGATTTTCCAAAATTAATACATTATTTTTGTCCGGAACAAAAAGAGGGGCTGTTTTTAAATTCTTAACCACAGAGTTCACGGTGAAGGCACGGAGGACATAAAAATATTCATTCGTTACAATATTGCATACCAACATATTATGAGCAGCTATCAGGTATAAAAGGGAAAAATTAGGGAAATGAGCCGGGTCAAAAGAAAATATAGTGATACAACCAGTTAACAATAAACAAGTGAAAAAATACCGGTCTGTTTTTTTTGATCTGGACAATACGTTGTGGGATTTCAACGGAAATTCACGCAGGGCTTTTCAAATTCTTTATGACAAATACGGCTTCCGTGAGCGGGGTATTGCCTTCGACCGGTTCAATTCCGTTTACCACAAATACAATGATGAGCTGTGGGAACTGTACCGGCAGGGAAAAACGGATAAGGAGACGCTGCGGTGGCAACGTTTTTTTCTGACCCTGCAGGAGCTGGGCATGGCGGATATGACGCTGGCCCGGCAACTGGATCACGATTATATCGAAACCAGCAAGAAGATGACAGGCCTGGTGGAAGGAGCCACGGAACTTTTGGATTATCTGAAACCTTCTTACCGCCTGTTTCTTCTGACCAATGGTTTCAATGAGGTGCAGTTCGCCAAGATCCGCAACAGCGGACTGGAGTCTTATTTCGAAAAGACCATCACTTCGGAGATGGCCGGTGTGCTCAAGCCTCACGCCGGTTTCTGGGAATTTGCTCTGAAAGAGACCGGAAGCAGCCCCGCGAGCAGTGTCATGATCGGTGATGACCCGGAAACGGACATCCGGGGTGCGGCCGTCGCCGGCATCGGCACCGTCCTGTTCAACCCGCAGGGGATATCTCATAATGTACAACCGGATTATGAAATACGGAAGCTGGAAGACCTAAGAAGAATATTATAAATATCCCCGCCCGGCTTCCCGTACCACTGCTAAAAAGGAGTTTCTCCTTCGAGGAATCCTTTTCCCCCGAATGATTCCGGCTCACTGTTCATCCTGGAGCTGTAAGTCATGGTTTTGGGAGCATCTATCTCAGCATCCAGCATGGCCTCATAATCTTCCAGGTCGGTGAAACGTGCCAGCTTGTCGGCAAAGCGCAGGCGCACATCGCCGATGGGGCCGTTACGGTGTTTGGCCAGGATAATCTCGGCCACCCCGATGGTCGGGGCTCCATCCTCAAACTCGGTAATGTTGTATTTTTCGGGACGGTGGATGAACAACACCATATCGGCATCCTGCTCTATGGCGCCCGACTCGCGCAGGTCGGAGAGCTGGGGTCTTTTGTTTCCCGAGCGCATCTCCACCGACCGGTTCAGCTGGCTCAGGGCAATGATCGGCACATCCAGCTCCTTGGCCACCGTTTTCAGGGTACGCGAGATGGTACTCACCTCCTGTTCACGGCTGAATTTGTTATCCACCGGTGCCGTCATCAGCTGCAGGTAATCCACAATGACCAGCTCTACGCCGTATTGCATCTTCAGGCGGCGGCACTTGGCCCGGAACTCAAAAAGAGAGATGGCCGGTGTGTCATCTATATAAATAGGGGCTTCTATCAGCTTTTTGATCCGGTCTTCCAGGATTTTCCATTCATCATCGGTAAGCTTACCGTTACGCACCTTGTGTACCGGCAGCTCCGTTTCACTGACGATGAGCCGGTTCACCAGTTGCAGCGAGGACATTTCCAGTGAGAAGATCGCCACCGGCCGCTCATGATCGATGGCAATGTTACGGGCCATGGAAAGGGCAAAAGCCGTCTTCCCCATGGAGGGACGCGCTGCGATGATCACCAGGTCGGACCTCTGCCAGCCGGAGGTCAACCGGTCGAGTTTGGTGAAGCCCGACGGCACGCCGCTGAGGTTATCCTCCCGTTTGGCCGCCTCCTGGATCTGCTCTATGGCCTTATGCACCAGCACATTGATTTTGGAGGTTTCCCGTTTTATATACCCCTCGGCGATCTGGAACAGCTCCTGTTCGGAATAATCAAGGAGGTCGTCCACATCGATGCTCTCATCAAAAGAACGGCGTTGTATTTCCGAAGAAACACGGATCAGCTCCCGCTGGATGAATTTCTGTGCGATGATCCGCGCATGGAATTCGACATGGGCAGAGGAAACAATGCGGCTGGTCAGTTGTGAAAGATAATAAGCTCCTCCAACCTCCTCCAGCTCGCCTCTTTTTTTCAGCTCTTCCTTGACGGTAAGGATATCTATGGGTTTTTGCTGCTGCGACAACTCAACGATCGCCGCATAGATTTTCTGGTGTGTGTCTTTGTAAAAACTCGCCGGGATCAGAATATCCAGCACCGAGAGGATCACATCTTTTTCCAGCATGATCGCCCCCAGGACGGCCTCTTCCAGCTCCACCGCCTGCGGGGGGATCTTCCCGATATCTTCCACCGGCAGCGGGTTACCGGCACTTTTCTTTTTCACTTCCCTTCCTGCCATATCATTGTTTTTATGATTCTCAAAATTACGAAATGATCCGGACGTGACCTATCGTTTCGGGCTTACTTTTACACACTGCATGTTAAAAAATAATTTTTTCTGTTGATAAAATTTCCCGCCCCTGTCATAGTGCCCTATCCGGAGATTCACGTATCTTTATTCCGGAAAATTTCAGTTATGATCGTTTACCCTCATGCCAAGATAAACCTGGGTTTGCGCATCCTGCGCCGGCGGCCGGACGGGTATCATGATATAGAGACCCTTCTCTACCCTGTGGGGTGGAGTGATATCCTGGAGATCCTGCCCTCACCGGGATCCCGGGACATCCGGATCAGAACAAGCGGTCTGTCCCTGCCGGGGCGCAGCAGCGACAATCTGGTTTACCGGGCTGCCTCCCTGATGCAGGAGCGTTTCGGTCTGACGGGCATGAGGATCCATCTGCACAAGCAGGTGCCGGCGGGGGCGGGCCTCGGGGGCGGCTCTTCCGACGCGGCTTTCACCCTGATGGCCCTCCGGGAGCTGTTCTCCCTCCCTCTCCCGCTCCGTGAACTGCACCGGATGGCCACGCAACTGGGGAGCGATTGCGCCTTTTTTCTGGAAGACACCCCGGCACTGGCCACCGGCAGAGGAGACAAGCTCACGCCGGTATCTCTGGATCTGCAGGGCACGTACCTTATGATCATCTTTCCGGGAATTGTCTCCGCCACCGCCCGTATGTACCGGATGATACAACCCGCAGATGAGGGCATCTCCCTGAAAGAAGCCATTGAAAAACCCCGCAGTGAATGGATGAAGTACCTGATCAACCGGTTTGAGGAGCCCCTCGTCCGTGATTTTCCCGTGATCGGTACCGTGATAAAATTACTGGTTGCCCATGGGGCCTGGTATGCATCCGTCACAGGCAGCGGGTCGGCCGTTTACGGCCTTTTCGATACACCTCCGGGAAAGATCCCCCTTTCTCCCGGCTGGCTGTCCTGGACGGAACAACTGTGAGCTATTTTTTCCCCGTCTCTATCTCGAACAGCACCTGGTCTTTTTTCACATTCACCCCTTCTTCAACATAGATCTTCAGCACGCTGCCCATAACGGGTGACAGAACACGGTTTTTCATCTTCATCGCCTCGAGGATCAACAGTTTATCCCCTTTTTTCACTTTCTGCCCTTCTTTTACATTGATCTTCCGGATGGTCCCGGCAATGAAAGATCGGATCAAATTCGGCTCAGGCATACGATATTTTCTCTGCTCCCCGAATCCTTCAGGCAGAATGGTCTTGTATTCCGTGCCGTCAACATTGAGGATATCTTTCGGTTTTTTTTCTTTTTTTGATCCCATGTGGAAAAATTTTTCTTTCGGAAGATAAGATACATGGATTGATTAAAACGGGGGCACACCGTGTTTTTTCTTCGGAACGGATATCTCCTTATGCTCCGAGACCTCGATGGCATGCAACAGCAGTTTTCTTGTTTCTCCCGGTTCGATCACCGAGTCCACATATCCTTTTGCCGCAGCCACATAAGGATTGGCAAACTTATCTTTGTATTCTTTCACTTTCTGTTTCCGCATTTTCTCCGGGTCATCGGCTTCATTGATCTCTTTGCGGAAGATGATGTTGGCGGCTCCTTCCGGGCCCATTACGGCGATCTCTGCCGAAGGCCATGCAAACACAAAGTCGGCCCGCAGGTGGCGCGAGCTCATGGCAATATATCCTCCGCCGTAAGCCTTACGGATGATCACGGTCATTTTGGGCACGGTAGCTTCGCTATATGCGTACAACACTTTGGCGCCGTGACGGATTACGCCGGCATGTTCCTGGTCCACCCCCGGCAAATACCCCGGCAGATCGACGAAGGTCACGATGGGTATGTTGAAAGCATCACAATACCGGATAAACCGGGCCGCCTTGTCGGAAGAATCCACATCCAGTACGCCGGCCATATAGAGGGGCTGGTTGGCAACGAACCCGACGGTTCGTCCGCCCATACGGCCGAAACCGATGACCAGGTTGCGGGCCCACCCTTCCATAATCTCGAAGAAATCCGAATCATCCACCACCGCCCGGATAACATCCCTGACATCATAGGGCAGTTTCGGATCCGAGGGCACGATGTCTTCTATCTTATAATCCCTTTTGGGAGGTTTCGAGGCAATCTTCTGGGGTTTCTCTTCATTGCTCCACGGGATAAAGGAAAGCAATTTCTGTATTTGTCCGAAACATTCCTTTTCGTTTTTGGCAAAGAAATGAGCATTTCCCGTAATCGTGCTGTGGATACGTGCTCCTCCCAGATCTTCCATGGAAATCTCCTCTCCCAGGACGGTCTTGATCACACTGGGACCGGTGATGAACATTTTGGAGATTTTATCCACCACAAAGACAAAATCGGTCAGTGCCGGCGAATAGACGGCGCCGCCGGCACAGGGCCCCAGGATCACGGATATCTGCGGGATCACTCCGGAGGAGAGGGTGTTACGGTAAAAAATCTCTCCGTAACCGGCCAGAGAATTGACCCCTTCCTGTATGCGGGCTCCCCCCGAGTCATTGATGCCGATCAGAGGCATGCGCATCTTCAGGGCATGATCCATGATCTTGGTGATCTTACGGCTGTGCATCAGCCCCAGCGACCCTCCTGCTACGGTAAAATCCTGGGCGAAGACAGCCACCGGACGGCCATGGATCGTCCCGGTGCCCACGATCACCCCGTCGCCATATAAGACCTTCTTGTCCATATCAAAATCACGGGCCTCGTGCTCAACAAACATATCATACTCATTGAACGACCCTTTATCCAGCAAGGCCACAATACGCTCACGTGCCGTCAGCTTGCCCATGGACACCTGTTTCTGCACCGCCTTCTCACCCCCTCCCTGCAAAACTTCCTCACGGCGCTTCTGCAATTCCAGAATTTTTCTTTTTAATGCCATCCCTAACCTATTTATTATTTAAAAACCCAAACAACATAAAATGCTGCAAAACATATTTACGTTATGCAACATTACAAAATCCCAGCTATTAAAAAAAATATTACAGGGAAAAAATATCTGTGTAAACGATAAACTATTTTTCTTCACGAGTGTAATTTTATCACCCGTGCTATAATTGGCCGCGAGTTTGTGGTTTGTAACCACATCTTGTCTCTTGATTCTTGTC
>CAZYPI010000069.1:0-12941 GCA_964649335.1 uncultured Rikenellaceae bacterium
CCCCTCCACATAATCCTGCAAATAACTGAAGTGATCCGTCAGTTTTCCGTCTTCGGCAATGACCGTCCGCCGGATGATCCCGTCCCGGTCTTCTCCGAATAATGCCGGCATCACTTTCTCCAGCAGCATCCTGCCAAAATCTTCCGAGGCATCGCGTGGCAGCTCGCCCGGCAGGTTATCCACAGCCATCACCGTCACATTTTCTTTACCGAAAGGATCATCTTCTGCTTCCGTTTGCGGATTATAGCCATAAAACGGTTCGGCAATGGTGGAGGCCCGCAAGGTGGACGGGATGGGCCCATTGATATCGCAGCTCACATCGGCAATCACTTTGATGCGGAAACCGGGACTGCGGTAGTCCTCCGGCGTCATGAAGACGGGCGAGCGGGGATCCCAGTAGTGGCAGGCGATAAAGAGATCCGTCACCTGCGTATAGGGAAAAAACACAGAGCGATAGGCTTCCGGGTGCCGGAAAAAATCTCCCAGGTCGAAAGGTTTATAATCTTTCCTTACCACATAGTGGTCGGGGTCGATACGGCACAACACCGGCACGTCGAAATCCCGGGTCAGGAACTCTTCGGGAGCCACCTGTTTCAGGCGGAGATGGCCGAGGGTTTCCAGGGCGCCGAAAGCCACCCGCCCACCGCCGGTAACCAGGATTTTCAAGGGAGGCAGTTTCACTTTTTCCAGTTGTTGATTCATCTCTTTGCGGTCGTGACACTGCCAGGCCGGTTTCAGCGAGAAATCACCGGTACGTTCGCCCCAGGCACGCAGGGCATTGTAGGCACCGACGACGCCCGCCCAGTGGCCAAAAGCCACCAGCCTCACCCCGTTGGGGGCTGTGAGATATTCATAATCCACCAGCTGGATTTTCCGCCGCAGCACCTCCCGGAGCAGATCACGGTTGTAGGGCTGTTTCTTGGCGGTATGCGAGAAAAAGAAATAAGTCTTCTCCGGGATCAGCGTCTCCTTTTTTACCTCTTTCACCCCCATCAGCACATCACAATCCCTCAGGTCTTCCTGCAGAGGGATGCCGGACGCACGGTACTCGTCATCCGTAAAACAACGTATCGAAGAAGGTTGCACCACCACCTCCGACCCCGGAAACTGTTTCAGTAACTTTTGCATCTCCCCCGGTGAAAAAGGGACCCTTCTGTCGGGAGGGGTCTTGGTTTCCCGTAAAATACCAATCTTCATAAGCGTATATCTTCAGTTTCGGTTCAGGTTGCTAATTTAAGTAAAATTCCAGGTCCCTTTGGCCTTTTGGTACACTTTTTGTACTTTTGCCGTTGCATATCATTTACGGGGCTGACCTGGTTTTGACAGCAAGGTAAATGGATGTGCAAGCATGCCGAGCCATGTAACAACGCTCGTAAAACAGGGTTACGCAAACAATAAATGGCGAAACCAATTTTGCGCTCGCTGCCTGAACACGGAATGTGTGAGGGCTTGATCCCGGCACAAGGTGTTGGGACGGGCTATCTCCCGGAGACCCTGCCCGGCGGTCTCCGATCCGGAGGTACCAGGAAAGCCAGGGCTGGTCAGGATGAGGTCCCGGCATCCTGACGAGATCAGGGGACTAAGGTTCAGGTAGGCTGTCTGCTGCCAGCCTGATCCCGACAACCCAAAGCAGACTAAGCATGTAGAAACCACCTCTGTTTCTTGTCTGGACCGGGGTTCAACTCCCCGCAGCTCCACTACCCTAAGCAAAAAGGCCGCACCAGCGGCTTTTTTTATTTCGAAGAATACAAGACATGCCCGCAGCTCCCCCTTCGCCCGCCATAGCGGGCTACGGCGGACACAGTCCACCGTGGTTCGCGAAGGCGGGGCTCCCCCGCCGAAGCTGATCCCTGAATGATTGCATAAAAATCATACCGAAAGATAGCGAAGGCGGGAAGCAATTTTCTGCAACAGGTATGGTTAAAAATCCCCCAACGCATTTCCGAAAAGACGGAAATTATAGGTCAGGGTGATGATGGGTTGTCCGAAGATGGAAAGTTTATATCCTTTCATCTCGCCATCTTCCACCTTAAAGTAAATTGAATAGGGATTTCTGCGGCCCAGCACATTATAAACGGCAAGCGTCAGGGAAGAATGATTCGGCTTTTTCTTTTTCAGGTTCCCGTTGACTGTAGCGGCAAGATCAAGCCGGATATAGTCGGGAATACGGAACTCATTTCTGTTGGAATAAAAGATCCGGTTCACATTGCCGAAACGATAATAGCCGGCCGGATAGGTAATAGGCCGCCCCGTACTGTACATAAAATTGGCCGTAATATTAAATCGTCGTGATGCTTTCGCATTAACGACCACTTTCACATCATGGGGTTTATCATAGTCCGCCGGGAACCATGCGCCCTCATTCACCTTTTCCGACGGAAAAGGCCCATCCACCCGGTGCAGGATCCTGGCATAGGTATAACTGGCCCATCCGGTGATGCTGCCGCCGGACTTTTTCAGCATCAGCTCCAAACCATAAGCTTTTCCCCTGCCGTTAAGCAGGTCGGTTTCCAGATGCTCGTTCATCAGCAGCTGTGCCCCGTTTTTGTAGTCAACAATATTATTGAGGAATTTGTAATATACTTCGGCCGACGTTTCCAGGCGGTTCCGGGCAAGGTTTTTATAAACTCCCACCGAAAACTGATCACTCACCGTAGGTTTCAGATACCTGTTGCTGAGTTTCCATATATCGGTGGGCGAGATAGCCGCCGTATTGGTAATCATGTGAATATACTGGTTCATTCTCTGTAATCCTACTTTCACGGACAATCCCGGTGCAAGGAGAAAACGCGAAGTAAACCGGTAGGCAATCCCCGGATAGAAGGAAGTGATCTCTCCTTTTGCATAGGTCAGGGTGTCTTCTATCGTTTCGGGTGTTAAAGGAAGTGACGGAGCATATACATATTGTGTCGCAGGGCCGAAGGAAGCAAAGATATTCAACCTGATCCCTCCCGAAAGGGTAACCAGCGGAGATATTTTCCATATATCGCTCACATAAAGGGCATTTTCAACCGCTTGTTCTTTTTCGAGATGTTTCGGCACAACCAGGGATCCCTCATCAAGAGGGACCCGGCTTCCGGGTGATAATCCATACAAAATGGTATTCAGTCCGAAATCCACTTTATGTTTTTCCGAGGCAATCCAGGTAAAATCCGCTTTGATAATTTTCTGGTCCAGTTGATAGGCAAGCGAACTTCTGGCTACGGTATCCTGAATCTGGTCTACCCGGTAATCATAATTGCTCATCACAGCTGAAAAGCCGGCAGACAAACCGGGTTTAAAGGTATGATTCCAGGTTGCCGTAAACGCAAGATTGCTGTACTCAAAAGCACTCTCCCGGTAGTAGTCGAAAACATCCCTGCTCTGATAGCCGGACACGGAGAAACGATCATTCTTTCCCATTTTCACATGCACCCGTGCCAGTAGATCATAAAAACGGGCCGAACTCTGCTGAAGTTGTTTGTTGTGTAACTGTTTCAATAACCAGTCGGAAAAAGTGGAACGCACGCCCACGACAAAACCGGCATTTTTGGTTATGGGTCCCCCGGCCATGATCCTGCCGGTTACCGGGCTGATCCCCCCGCTGATTTTAATCTTTTCCGGATTGCCGTGTTTCAGATTAATGTCCATGACGGAGGACACCCGCCCGCCGTATTTTGCAGGCACACCACTCTTATAGAGCGTCACATCTTCGATCAAATCCGAATTAAATGCCGAAAAGAACCCGAAAAAATGTGAAGAATTGATGATGGGGGCCCCTTGCAGTAAGATAAGGTTTTCATCGGTACTTCCGCCACGGACATTATATCCTGCCGCTGCCTCTCCCACACTCTGCACACCGGGCAACAGCAAAGAGCTTTTCACCACATCCACCTCTCCCAACCCCATAGGGATCTGTTTCAACATCTTCATACTGATTTTTTCTATTCCCATCCTGAGGTTTACGACATTGTTCTCACGGTTTGCCGATACGGTCACTTCCCCCAACTGGTTCACCTGCTCATAGATATCCACATCCAGATTACCATCCGAATAGATGATCAGATTCCGTGTTTCCGTACGCATACCGATAGACCGGAATTCTATATTATGTTGTCCTTTCGGTAATCTAAGAGTATAGTATCCCGTCTCTCCGGTGGTGGTTCCTTTTTTTATCCTGGGGACAAACACAACCACTCCTGGTGCCGGCAAGCCGGTTTTTCCATCTTTGACATACCCGGACAGGGTGGCATATTTTCCATGCTTCATTTCGGCCGGATTCCCGATCTTATATAACTTATACCTGTCTCCGGCAGACAGTTCCGGTGGCGGTTGAACTTCTTCAGAGAGGGTATGTACCGGTTCCAGATTTTTCAGATACGCTAATACCCGTTTTTTATAACCGGTTTTAATTTGATTATCTTTTGTCAGAATAATATTCCGGCCGGAGGCAAACAAATAAACTTTTTCCCCGCGCAGCATCCCGGCCAGGATATCCTGCACCGGGAGATTATCAGCCCGGATGCTGACGATCAGGCTGTCTGCCCAATGGCCGTTGTAGAAGATATGCACACCGGCCGCCTGCTCCAGGGTATCAACACAGACACTGAAAGGTACGGAATCCAGATGAACGGTCACCCGTTTCCCCCGGGCAAGGACAGACACATTGCTGTAAAGCAGACCGGCAATGATCAGCACAAGCACGTTCCTGTTCAGTCTATTGATCCTCTGCATGATCGTAAAATCTCAGTAACATTCGCATTTCATCTTTCCCGGCTCTGCGAACATGAAGTCTGTTTTGCCGGATATATTTCCGGATGTCCGCTTTCCGGTCGGCGAGAGCTTTGAGCAGGCTTTTCTTTCCGGTTATCAGAAACACGGTATGATGGTTTTCAAGGTATCTCCGTGTCCGGATAGTAAAAATATAATTTCCTCCCGTTATGGCCAGTATGGATTTATACCGGATCAGATAACGGGTTTTCCCTTCATAAACAACTTCAAAAAAGCCACTGCCCACACTGTTCACCGAATCGGGAAAAGTAAGATTTCTAAACTTCATACGACCGCCCGGCAGAACCAATTCAAAGGCATCTACCCTATACTTGTTGAGCATTACGGGCACCACCGACCGGCCTGCCTGATGCCGGAAATCAAAATAGATGAGCTGATCCAGATAAGTATCGTACTGGATAATCACCGGGGAATGCCTGATCCCTTCTATTGTAACCGAACCGTTCAGATAACGTTTTTGAGGCAACAGGGGAGTGGTACTTGTCACGGGATAATATAATTCATACTCGCGGCCACTCAGAACGTCTTCTGTGGAGAGGTGGATGACACTGTCATAAACATGACGCAGATAAATATGCTGGTACCGGGTAAGGGTATCATTCTCCGTTTCCGTTCCCGGGTCCTGCGCCCTGATAAATCCCGGAAACAGAAAAAACATGATAAAAAAGAACCCGAATGACTTCAGCATTGTAAAAATTCTCGAAAAAAAATACGGAACAAAATACAATGTTAATATTTTCCTGTGAATTTCATATCTCATCCGGCCGTTCATGCTGCGAATTGAAACAAATATATTGTATCTTTATAGCATAAAATAAGGTCCGTGTCACGTTAAGCATGTATAAAAGTCTATCTGTTATCTCCATTCTGTTTGTTTTCCTGACAACCTGCATTGATCCTTATCCCCTGCATCTGTCAGACTATGAATCATTGCTTGTGGTGGAAGGGATGGTTACGGATTGTGATACCTCCTCAATTATATTGTCAAGAACTTTCCGTGATAAAAATACGGAACCGGAAAAAGTTACCGGTGCCAGTATCGAAGTATCCGGTGATGACGGGACCAGTGTCCGGTTTTCCGAGACACAACCGGGGGTTTATATAGCCGACCCCGCCCATTTCAGGGGCATTCCCGGCACGACCTATACGCTGCATATCCATAACGGCACGGATGAATATATATCAGATCCCGTCCTCATGCTCCCGACACCGGACATAGATACCGTCACCTTTGCAAAAGACCGGGAGTTTATCAACAACGGGACGGAAGAGGCCCAAGGCATCAGAATTTATGTAACCTCCACAACCTATGATAAAAACACCACGTACCTGCGCTGGACGTATGAGGAAACCTGGAAAATAAAATCAGCCTATCCGGTGGCCTATAAATATCTCGGTCATGGCAGCATCATCTCCATTCCTGTTGAAAATTATATTTGCTGGAAAGAGGATAATTCTTCGGATATTATTATCCATTCCATTCCTCCCGGTGCCGGTCAACGAACCATTACCCGGCCTCTGACCTTTATAGATACCAAAAATACGGACCGGATATCCGTACGATACCATATCCTGGTAAAACAATATGCTATCCCGGAACAGGCGTATCTTTTCTGGAAGAACCTCAAACAGGTTTCGGAAGAAAGAGGGGACATTTTTGACAAACAGCCCTTTTTTGTCTCGGGAAACATTCATTCATTAACCCGCAAACAGGAAAAAATACTGGGTCTTTTTCAGGCCTCTTCCGTAAAAGAAAAAAAGCGCTATATTACCAGGACGGACATCCTGAACCTCGACCTGCCTTTATACCGCTCTAAATGCAAGGTTGTTGAGATCGGACCGGTAGATTTCAAATCCCCGGACCTCCCCGGTGCCCAGGTCCCGACGTTTGATGAACTGTATAATAGTTATACCGCCATGGGGTATGTTTTTGTCTATCCCCTATACAACGGGATTTATCTCGAACGACTGGCCTTTGCAACAGTATCCTGTTCCGACTGCAGTATCACAGCCAACCCCGAAAAGCCGGACTTCTGGAGCGATTTCCCATAAACCTGCGAGCGGACTCTTCCGGAAAAAAATATCCACATGTTGAACACATCCAAACGTAAAATATTCATCCTGAACGACAGACCCATTGCCGGTATGGCCCGTTCATTTCTCCTTTTCAGCATATTTCTTTATACCGGTTTTTTACAGGCACAGGATCTGAAGGATATCGTCCGGCAAAACAACCGGAAAAACTACCGGGAAGCTTTGACCATACAAACCGACCGTGATTTCTATGTATCCGGGGAACAGGTATGGTTCAAAATCCAAAAGCTGAATGCTTCTACGGATAAACCGGATAATGTCAGCAAGGTGGTATATATCGAACTGCTCAACAGATCCGGCTTCCCGGTCAACCAGCTTAAGATCGCCATAAAGGACTTTTCAGGTTCCTCCGTCATACCCCTCGCCGACACCCTGAGCACCGGGCACTATCTTTTGCGTGCCTACACAAACTGGATGAAAAACTTCAGCCGGCATGATTTTGCTTTTAAGACCATCACAATTATTCATCCGGATAAGATCCCGTCATTGCCTCTGGCCGGTGACCGGGGCCCCCATACGGTCCTCTTTTTCCCCGAAGGTGGGAAGTTGCTGGACGGTATCCCTGTAAGGGTGGCGATAAAAGCCCTAAGCAGCACCGGGTTTCCCGTTCAATCGAACGGGATCATCGTGGACCGGGATCAGGACACCCTCTGCCGTGTACAAATACCCCGGGATAGCTTCGGCATCTTTTTTATACAACCACACAAAGACAAAAGATACGTCTTTATCCCCGGCAACCGGCAGGCCGGAAAAAAGACATTTCCTCTGGGCCGCATCCACCCCACCGGCTTTTTACTATTCCGTATTCCTTCGGACAGCCTCTCAATCCTGCATCTGAAAATCGTCCGGGCACCTGCCGGAATAGCACCCACAAACGGCCTGTTGTTCTTAAAAAAGGGCGGAGTGTACACATTCCTGAAAAACATTACCGTAGCGGACAGTTTGTCGGTACGCCTCTTCACAGAGCGGTTTCCCCCCGGCATCTCCGATATTCTCCTCACCGATCTACACGGAACGATCCTGGCCTCACACCGTTTCTATCAACCTCCGGATGCATTACATATCAAAGTACTACCGGACAAGAAAAAATACGGCACCAGGAAAAAGGTCTCTGTAACAGTGCTAGTGACGGATCATCAGAATCATCCATCCTCCTCTGAGCTCACGGTGACCGTCGTAAAATCCGGATTGTTGAAACCCGACAGGACAAAGATAGTCCTCCGTGACCCGGAAAAGGATTACCGGCTTCCGGGTATCGCTCCTTACGACAGGGGCATCAATGCACTGTTTGATTTTTATCCTTTCCCGTATGCCGGCTCCCAAAGCAGGATCACCGCCTCTTCCCCGCACATAAAATACATGCCGGAACTGGAAGACAAAATAATAAAAGGCACCGTCACAAACTACCAAACCAACCAACCTCTCAAGCACACCGAAATGTTTCTGTCATTTATCGGCAAGAATGCAAGGGATATCCTTTTCAGTACCAGCCCTTCCGGGGACTTTTTTATAAATACCCATCAAACCGGCACCCGGCAAATCGTCATCCGGCCTGTTGATCCGGCAACCGGCAATTATTATGTTGAGCTGCAACAGGATTTCCTTGCCGGCACCGGCCATTTCCTGCCCGGTCCTTACTTCCCGGACACTGCTCTGCTTGACCCCCTCGAAAACATGATCATCAGCAAACAGATTGAAAACATCTTTCAAAAATATACCCTGACAGATACCCTGCAAGGGAAAAAACAGCCCTCTTTCTCTTTTTACGGAGAGCCCGTAGAACGGATACAGCTCTCGGATTACATCCCCCTGTCCACGGTAAGAGAAGTGATCAAAGAAATTGTTCCGCACGTATATATATACAAACGAAAAGGCAAAAGCTATTTGCGCATGGACAGCGAGCATTATCACCTGAAACTTGTTCATCCGCTGGTGCTGGTGGATGGTACCCCTTTTAACGACATAGATCGGTTGCTGAAACTTCCGGCCTCCGAAATCGAAGCCGTGGAAGTGGTTAATCTCAGATACTTCCTCGGAAGCCACCTCTTTCCCGGTGTCATTCATTTTATTACCAAAAAAGGAAATCTCCAGGCACTGGAAACGGAACCGGGCATTTTTCGCATTGAGTATCCTGTGCTGAATCAAAAATGCACAGCGGTTTTCCCCCATTATGACACCGGAGAAAATCATCACCCCCCGGCACCGGATTTCAGAAATACCTTATACTGGAATCCTTCGCTACATACCGGCAGCGACGGAAAAGCAACTTTTGAGTTTTACACCCCGGATGAAACCGGCACATATACCCTCTATATTGAAGGCATCTCGGAGGACGGGGAACGGGGAACCGTAAGAAGTTATATTACTATAAAATAAACCTCCAATGAACAATCTTTTGGGATAGATTTCACCCCGGATATTGCATTATTTCACCGGAAAAATATAGTTCTCCCCCACCTTTACCTTTTTGACCCGGTCGTTCTCATCCATGATGAAGACCACCTTTTCGCCGTTACCGTTGGGGCCGTCCATGACGAAAGTGTCCTTTCCCGCCGGCGTGAGGAAGACCAGTCCGCCCTGCGGATCATCGTCGGGCGGATAGCTGTAATTGTTCAGTACCAGCCTGCCTTTGTAGATCATCACCTCCGTGTCGTACCAGGAAGGGTCCGAATAGATTCCTACATACTTTTTCCAGCGCGGGTCGGCAACGGGAGGCGCAATCGGCGGCGTGGCCAGGGCATGGATCACCGGTGTCATCACTTCCAGGATATGACCGGCAAAGAAGGAGGGAGAGACGTCGTCGGCGTTGGTGAGGACGATGACGCCCACTTTCTCCGCCGGGATGAAGGAGATCTGCGAGCGGTTGCCGGCGACCCATCCGCCATGTCCCGCAACGGTATAATCACCCTCTTTCCACACGCGGAAGCCCAAACCGATGCCGTTCGTCCAGCCGGGGCGCAGCCAGTGCACGCGGTGCATCTCCGCCAGAGTGTAACCGTCGAGTACCTGTTTCCCCTGCCGCGGCCCTTCGCCGAACTGCAGCGACACATACTTCGCCAGGTCCTCCACGCACGAGGTGATGCCCGCCGCCGGCGTCAGCCCCTGTGCGTCGGTGAAGGGCATCACCCGCCTTGAGCCGTCAGGAAAACGGCGACTGTAAGGAGTCACCAGCTCGCCGCGCCGGGCGGCAGGGACCCCCACAAAGGTACGTGTCATACCCAGCGGCCGCAGGATATTCTCCGTAACATACTTGTCATAAGGCATCCCCGACACCACCGCCACGATCTCGCCCAGCAGGGCCATGCCCAGATTGGAATACTTGTATTTTGTCCCCGGAGGATAGATTATCTCCTGCTGCGGCAGCTTTGCCAGGATCTGCTTCATCGTGGGAAATTTCCGGTCGGTCCAGTAGGGGAAGCCCGCCTCACGCGGTAGTCCCGAGGTGTGGGTCAGCAGGTGCAGGATCGTGATCTGCGGCGCATCGGGATACGGATTGCCGATATCAAACCCCGGCAGATATTTCACGATGGGATCGTCGAGACGCAGCCTGCCGGCATCGCGCAGCTGCATGATGGCCGTAGCGGTGAAAGTCTTTGTGTTGGAGGCCATACGGAACAGGGTGCGGGGGGTCACGGGCGTCTTCTTATTCAGGTCGGCATAGCCGAAACCCTCCGCCCACACCAGCTGCCCGTCATAGACGAGTCCCACGGCCAGGCCCGGGATACCACGGTATTCCGTCTGCTGTCGTATCCACGACTCCAGCACTCTGACCTCTGAGAGGAAAGTGTCGTTTTTTGCTATCTCTGCAGGCGATTGTTCCGCCGGCAAGGGGATGAACAGGCTCAAAAACATAAGGGAAAAACAGAATCGTTTCATGAGAAATGGTTTTACCGGTTCCGGAAGTTTAATAAATGAAAAAAATAAATGCGTTTGGTAAAGATAAAGGAAATTACTTTCAATACCAATGTCCCCTCTTTGCATGTATGATGATCCTGTTTCCTTGGGTCGGTTTTGCAGGTTGTTTAAATATTTACTAACTTGCCTGTAAATAAAAACCAAATCCATTCAATGATGAAAGCACTAACCTGGATATCGGGTGTTCTTGCCCTCCTTCTGATGTTGTGCGGTACCATCAGCTTTTTCAGGGGCGGAGGCTTCATGGGCGTCAATCACGCCATCAACTTCTTCCATGTGGCCAACAGCATGTGGCTGCTGACCCTCGTCAGCCTGCTCATAGACACCAAACGCCAAAAAGAGTAGCTGAAAGAGCAAGATAAACCCTATGCCGGCAAAAAAAACATCTCTCCCCAAAAAATTGTTCCGTCACCGGAGTATTTTCTCTGTGGTGGTACTGTTTTTTTGCACTGCGGGTTTGTTTCAGACCGGTGCATATGCCCAGGTACAAAAAAGCGGTGACATCCGGGGTTATGTCTACGGGATAATTGACCGGTTGCCGGGCGCCGAAGAGAATGATTACCAAACTCCGTCGGTGGAGGAACGAAGTGCATGGAAAGAGCTGATAAATCATCTCTTGAACAGGGATTTTCAGACAGCGGCTTCCCTGGCAGCAGATCTGAAATATGAGCTTGTGGATTTTACCGACGGGGAGACTCATTATTATATCCTGGAAAGAAAGGAACCCGCCGGCCCGTGGTGGGGAACTTATGTGTTCAATCCGGACGGCTGCAGAAAAATAGTGATCCAGTCGCCCCATCCGAAGTATGATATGAATACGGGGAAAGAAGGGGTGTATGTTTTCAGTCATGCGAATGCTCTTTTTTTCTGTCTGTCGGGCACCCACCGGTGCAATGCTTCTTCTTTTTCAGACTGTTCGGGAAGCACTTCCGTATGCAGCGGGTCATCGGAACCTTACCGCATTTCCGATCCGGCCCACAATGTTAATTCCATTTTCCAGGCCACTACCGAAGAGCTGCATGCCTTCGACAGCACCCTGGTTTTTATCCAACTGCACGGTTTTGCCAAACGCACGAACGATCCGTATGTTATCATGAGTAACTGCACCCGCATCACCCCTGATCCGGATTTCACTGTTAAATTAAAAGACAACCTGGCCGCAGAGGATCCCACACTCACTTTTAAAATAGGACATATCGATCTTTCCTGGAACCGTCTGCTTGCTTTCACCAATGTACAGGGACGTTTTCTCGGCCACAGTCCGGACCCCTGCCTGGAAGATGCCGATACCACTTTCGGCAACTTCATTCATATCGAGCAGGAAAAAAGCCGTTTGAGAGAAGACAGCACCAAATGGGACAAGATGAGCCGGGCCGTGATCAACACTTTTTCGTGCCGGCCGGCAGGGATACACCCAACCTCTCCGCCGGCATGGATCTCCGTCTATCCGAATCCTACAGACGGAAATATCCATCTCGACCTCGGAAGACAGGAGGAATGCGTCACACTCACTTTGCTTACGGTCACGGGAAAAGAGATTCTCAGAAAAAAATACCGTAACATCCGTAAACCCGCCTTGACCATCCCGGGGCCGGTAGCTTTTTATCTGATTGAGGTCACCACCCCTCATGACCCTCCGATCCTGTTAAAGATCCTCAAAAAATAAATATTTTTTTAACCTTTTATTTTTCCACCAACATGTCTCTTTTTTCCGTCCCGTTCCCGACAAAAAATATCGGAAAATAATTTGCAATCCCCGGATATTTTACTATTTTTAGATATTAATTATATTAACATATTTGTATAAATATACATGTCTGCATTTGCAAAAATATTTGGCACGCGATCATACAATCCCCTGACATTCACTTTGCTTTTTAATCTATCCACTTTGTATTAACCTATTTATTAACTTCCAAAAACTTACGCCTATGAGAAAATTACAGATTTTCTTAGTGGTTCTGCTATTGTTTGCCGGAGGCACTCTGTTTGCCCAGGTGAAAGTTAGCGGGACAGTTACCGATGAGGGAGGTCAAACGCTTCCCGGGGTAAGCATAATCGAAAAGGGGACTACCAACGGTACCGTAACCGACACGGACGGGAAGTATTCCATCCTGGTCCAGGGTCCCGAGTCGGTACTGGAGTTTCATTTTGTGGGATAT
>CAZYPI010000070.1:0-12684 GCA_964649335.1 uncultured Rikenellaceae bacterium
CTGGTCGGAGCCCCCCATCTGCAGCTTGCAGTTCATGGTCTGGTAAAGATGCAGGAAATCGGTAACCTGTACCAACTGGTAAGAAAATTCGGTGAAAGACATGCCCGTCTTGTTGGAAGGATCCAGGCGTTTTTTTACAGACTCCTTCGACATCATATAATTGACGGTGATATGTTTCCCGATGTCCCGTATAAATTCCAGGAACGTGTAATCTTTCATCCAGTCGTAGTTGTTGACCATGACGGCGTCATTGGGTTTGCCGCTGTCGAAATCCAGAAAATGCATCAACTGCCGCTTGATTGCCTCCTGGTTGTGATGCAGGGTTTTTTCATCGAGGAGATTCCTTTCCTGCGATTTGCCGGAAGGATCCCCGATCATGCCGGTAGCCCCGCCGATGAGTACCACAGGTTTGTGGCCCATCATCTGAAAATGTTTTAGCAGCATGATCCCCACCAGGTTTCCGATATGCAAAGAATCGGCGGTGGGGTCGAATCCGATATAGCCGGTCGTCATTTCCCTGTCAAGCTGTTCCTCTGTTCCGGGCATGATGTCATGGATCATCCCTCTCCAGCGTAATTCTTCTGTGAAGTTCATGGTGTTCCTCAAATTTGGCACAAAGATAATCCCAAAATCCGCAAAAGAAAATAGTGCCTCCAACAAAGCGGAAAGAAACATGCCGGAGGAGAGAGGTTTCAGATCGTAAGGGGAGCGTTTGCCCCGGATTTTGGTTTTTCGAACGGTTGTTGAATGTCGAAATGCAGGTACATGAACAGAGCCGGGACAAAACGGGAAACGGGTTCGTAAAGAAGCGAGTCCCTGATCTTATCCTCAGGCAGAAAATGGGTCTTCCGGTTGAGGGCATTGACCGGCAGGAGCAACAGGCTCAGCAGAAAAGCTATTTTGATGATTCCCAGCAGGAGGCCCGTAAACCGGTTGATGAACCCAAGCGCTACGGCTTTTACCAGTTTGTCCAGGGCTTTTGCCAGCAGATGAACCAGGATGACAATGACCACAAAGGTGACGGCGAAAGAGAGGAGATGAAGATAGCTCGTGGTCATATGTAACTTATCCGCCAGAATATCCGAGGTGTAAAAGGAAAAACGCAATGCTCCGTAAATACCGAGGAATAAAGCTGCCAGAGAAGCCGTCTCGATGATCAGTCCGTTTTTAAAGCCTTTGACAGCTCCCCATAATAAAAAAACGGCAAGCACAATGTCTATATAGTTCACGTCCGTAATGTTAGGTGCCACAAATTAAAGATATTTTTCGCGGATACCCAATATCAGGCATTTTAAAAGAGATAAGTTATTTTCCGGTTTTTTATATGGATAATTATAAATAGTATTATATATTTGTGTTAGCAAAAACCTCCTACGTAGACGGCTACGTAGGAGGATTTTTACGGTTAATAAAAAATGCAAGTTATGGCAAAGGTCAGAAAAAAACCGGCAAAGAGTTATGTCAGACATCTTACGAAGATTGCCGGCGGCACCAGTTATGCTTTGGTCATCCCGATGGATTATGTTAAGAACCTGGGCTGGAAAGACCGGCAGAAACTGGTTGTACGGAAATACGGGAAACGGCTGATCATAGAGGACTGGGAACCGGAGGGTTAGAAAACAGGAAACTTCCCAATAGAAGAGGGGGCAAAGCGTCAGTGGGATAAACTGTTATAGTATTCCACCAGTTTTTTCAGATCACCGGCTTTGAAAACCGGGATGTGATTCTATTTTGGGTTCAAACCGGGCGGGTTTGGGGTCCTGGTAGTGCTTGGCTTTTTCGGGCTCATGAAAGCTGACGAAGTGTTTGGCCAGCAGGCGGCAGGGGCCGTCGACGAGCAGTTCATAAAAATCCGTTAAATATATATGATTGAGAAACAGCTCCCTCCTTATTGGGCACCGAAGGTTTCTTGAACACCGTTGGGTTACCGAAGGTGTTGGTGAAGGTGCCTGGTGGAGGGGGAAAGGTGTGTGGGATCAAATAAGGATAAATAATAATCATCTTAACAAACTTAAAAGCAGTGCTAAATAATTACCTTAACATTACATTGCAGGTAGAAAAACATTGATAATGAGAAAAATCGTATCGTACCGGGGGCAATGGTAGAAATTTCGACTCTGTTTAGTTTTCAAAAGGACTTTCCCGGTCGAAGTCGGGGAGGTAGTGATCCCGGCTGGAGATATCCTGTGTGAAGAGGTTTTCCAGTCCGAGGGAGAGGGCATAATTCACCAGGTCGTAATATTCGCGGGCAGTCACAACGCGGTTGATATCAGGGTGGGAGGCGGCCCTGAATTGGGGGGAGTATTGGGACATCAGGCTGACAGGGATATCCGTAGAGATCTCTGCGATCGTTTCAAGGCATCTGCGGCTGTTTTCTACGTATCCGGGCAGTACGAGATGGCGTATCAGCATGCCTTTGACGGCAATGCCATCCGGGGTTGTTTTCAGCGGACCGGTTTGGCGGAACATCTCCTGCAGCACCTGCGGGACGACATCGGCATAGTCGCCGGCACCGGAGAGTCTTTTTGCCAGGTCGTTGTCCATATATTTAATGTCGGGCATGTATATATCAATAAGCCCTTCGATGGCGAGCAGGGCGTCTACCGAGTCATATCCCCCCGAATTATAGACCACCGGGATGCAAAGGCCTTTCTCCCGTGCCAGGATGAGGGCATCGGCGATTTGCCAGACAACATGCGAGGGCGAAACGAGATTGATGTTGTGAGCGCCTGCCTCCTGCAGGAGCAACATCTCGCCGGCCAGCTCCTCCGGCGTTATTTCCCGTACGGAGCTCTTGTCAAAACGCTGGCTGATCTGCCAGTTCTGACAGAAGACACACCGGAGGTTACAGCCGGCGAAAAAAATGGTGCCGGAGCCCTCTGTGCCGGAAATGGGAGGCTCTTCGCCATGATGCAGGCCGGCATGAGCTATCATCGCCCGGGCGCCGGTATGGCAAAAGGATATTTCCCCTGCCAGCCGGTTGATGCCGCATGCCCGTGGACAGCAGGTACAGACGGAAAGACGGTGTGAGAAAGTTTTTTTCATCGGGCGAAAAGATAGGAAAAATCAGGGAGGTGAAAAATAAAAAAACCCGGCAAACGACATATATGCGGGGTTTCTGGCTGGTAGCCCCGACAGGAATCGAACCTGTATCTACGGTTTAGGAAACCGCTATTCTATCCGTTGAACTACGGGGCCATAGGCGGAGTGCAAAGATAAAATATTTTCAGGAAATTTACAGGAACCAGTTTTGTCAGGTATATCCGGGGAAGGACAATTTATTTTCCGAAACGAAACGACAGGCATACCCCGAAATAGCTGTTGGTGACCTGCGGCCCCCGGGAGATCAGCCGGAAACCGGGAAAAGAACCAATATCCCGTTCCCGGGAGAATTTTATTAATTGATAAATGGCTTATAATCAAAATAATTGTTAGTTATTAACAGGTGGCTGTGAATAAAAAAAGATGACAGGTTGTTTTTGAATGGGTTCTATTTCCTAATTTAAGTTCCGGAATTATTTAACGTCCCATCATAGTAATATCGGTGATATACAGCGATTTACAAATAGACTGGAATAATAAAAAACTCATCATTGTGGAAGATGATGAGGCCAGTTACCAGTATTTTGAATCTCTGCTTAAAAAGACGGGGATACAGATCGTCTGGATAAAGAACGGATTGGATTTTGTAAATTATGTCCGGGAAAATAAAGATCCTGCCGATATTGTCATCATGGATGTGCTGATTCCCCTGAAAAATGGTATTGATGCAACCCGTTTTATAAAAAATCTGTATCCGCGGATCCCGGTTGTTATTGTAACTGCTTATGCATCCAGGGAGATCCGGGAGAAGTCGTTCATGACGGGATGTGATGCTTACCTCACGAAACCTGTGTTGCCGCATACGTTACTCAAAACCCTGCATGAGTTTATCGAAGTGCCGGGGATTGAGAAGTTTCAGGAAAATTAGTTTCTCACAGGATTATAATCCTTGCCCTCCCGATGTTTCCAGGTAAGTCCGGTAATACCGGTTCAATTCATCTTCAACTTTTTTAGCAATAACGGCATTATAGGGTTTACAGGTCATACTGATCTGCTGCAGGAGCTGGAGGTCCACTTTCTTTTGGTAGTCGATGGTCCCGGCCAGATGGCGCGGGAAAGAAAGGAGGTAATCCAGGTCTTTTTGCAGGTCGGAGGCATAGTCGAGAGCCAGGGTGTCGCCTTTGGCGGCGGCACCGGCTTTGTAATAAGCGTCTATCATCCCCACCGTAAAGATATCATAGGGCAGTCTGTCTTTTGGGAGCAGCTCCATACAATGATCCAGCACGGCTGTGGCCGAGTCTTTTTTCCCTTCGGCAGCCAGTGCTTTGGCCAGACGGCTGAAGGTGTTTCTCACCTTGATGATGTTGATGGTACGGCGGGTGTAATAGTCGAGATAAACATCCGGTTCGTTCATCCTGCCCCAGCGGTATTTATGCATCAGGTTTTCATAAAGTCTGGTGGTGTTGACCCGCCCGTAGTTGATATAATCTTCGCGGGGGGTGTTGATGGGCACCAGCCGGTAGGCAAAGCCTTCAAGCTGGAAGTAGTTCTCCATGCCCAGGGCATCGTCATGGCCTCCGGTGACATAGTAAACGGGACGTTTCCAGTTGAAATGTGCCAGCAGGTCCATAACCATCATGGAGCTCTTCATGATATAATTTTTCTTGATCGTGATTTTCACCTCGGGGACGATTTTGCCGGCATCGGCAGGGCTGACGGTACCGTTGGAGACCACCGTGGCACTGTCAACCGGGATACTGAATTTTTTCGAAGGGATAAAATCAATACGTTCTCCGCCCTGGAGGGACAGTTTGGTGCCGGGATTGTCGCTGGCAACGAAATCTATGGCCGTCTTGAGATTAAGATATCCTTTTATCGTTTTGTTTGGCACCAGATAGATCATGTTGTTGGTGCCGTCGAGATATTTCTCGCGCGGCAGCGAAAGAGGCAGGGGGTCGGAATCGTAAACTTTTCTTTTCATCTGGTCTATGTACCAGTCGGTGTTGAAAAGCATCAGGTTGACCACCCGGACATCGGTACGTACCCCTTCCACTTCCTGAATGTACCATAAAGGAAAAGTATCGTTGTCGCCGTTGGTGAACAGGACGGCGTTTTTCTCGCAGGAGTTCAGGTAGTCGAAGGCAATATCGCGGGCCGTGTAGCGGCCGGAGCGGTCATGGTCGTCCCAGTTTTGCTGGCCCATGATTGCAGGAACGGAGACCGTCAGCAGGCCGGCAAAAACGGCACTGAAAGTCTCGGAGAGAAAGTTCCTGAACAGGTAGTACAGGCTCAGCACGCCCAGGCCGATCCATATGCTGAAGGCGTAAAAAGACCCGACATAGGCATAGTCCCTTTCGCGGGGCTGGTTGGGGGTCTGGTTCAGATAGATCACAATGGCAATACCGGTCATGAAAAACAACATAAGAACGACCCAGAAATCCTTTGGCGTTCTCTTCCACTGGATCAGCAGTCCGAGGAGTCCCAGCAGGAAAGGCAGCATATAATAGCGGTTGCGGGCTTTGTTGTGCGCATACTTGTCCGGCAGGTTATCGGTGGGGCCTATTCGTGGTTCGTCTATAAATTTAATGCCGCTGATCCAGTTTCCGTCGAGCGGCCCTCCCAGTCCCTGGATGTCGTTTTGCCGGCCCGAGAAGTTCCAAAGAAAGTACCTCCAGTACATAAATCCCAGTTGGTAGGAGAAGAAAAAGCGCAGGTTTTCGCCGAAGGTGGGTATGGTAATGGTTTTTTTACTGCCGTCCCGTTCGGTGACCTGTACCTTGTGTCCTTTCACCTTGCCCCATTCCTTATAAACCCGGATGTGATCCGCCTGACTGCTGTACATGCGCGGGAAGAGTGTCGTGGTGCGGGGGTCATAAGTGTATGACTGGGCATATTGGGAGATCACGTATTTTCCGTTTTTACGTATGTATGTGGGTTTTCCTTTTTTCATGCCGGTGATGGGAGAATTATAATACTGCCCGAAAAAGAGGGGTTTGGTGCCGTATTGTTCCCGGTCGATGTAAGCCAGCATGGAAAAGACATTGTCGGGTTTATTCTCATTCAGGGGCGGGTCGGCGTTGGAACGGATCAGTATCAGCGCAAAAGAGGAGTATCCGATCAGGATCATGGTAAGAGAGGTTAACAATGTCATCAGGGTCCGGCGGCTTTTTTTGCCGATGGCTACCGTGGCAAACACCAGCACCGCCGCAATGATCAGATCCAGGAAAAAAGAAGTGCTGACGAACGGCATCCCCGAAAGGACAACCCCGGTGCCGGCAAAAATGAGAATGGTCTTAATTTCCTTGTTTTTCAGCAACAGATAGATGGACGCTGCCAGACTGCCGAAAAGGATGATCATGTGGAGAAAAAGACCGGTGTTATAAGGCAGGCCCAGCGTGTTTACCGTAAAAAGTTCAAAACGGGAAGAGACCTTGAAAAGACCCTGGATGATGCCGTACATGATCAACCCCAGCAGAATGAAGGAGGTGGTAAGGGCGAGGATAACCCCTTTGGGTGTCGGTTTATACATCTTGAAATAATATACCAGGACAATGGCCGGTATGGCCAGCAGGTTCAGCAGGTGTACCCCGATGGAAAGTCCCATAAGATAGGCGATCAGGATCATCCAGCGGTCGGCATGTTTTAGATCGGTGGATTCTTCCCATTTCAGGATTGCCCAGAAAATGAGGGCTGTAAACAGGGAAGAAGTAGCATATACTTCTCCTTCCACCGCCGAGAACCAAAAAGAGTCGGAAAAAGTATAAGCCAGGGCTCCGACCACCCCGCTGGCCATGATGGCAATGATCTTGCCGGAGGAAAGGTCACGATTCCCGTTCACGATCTTTCTGGCAAGATGGGTGATCGTCCAGAAAAGAAAAAGGATCGTGAAAGCACTGGCCAGAGCCGACATGGAGTTGACCATGCGTGCCGCCAGCTCGTTATGGGGACCGGCAAAAAGCGTGAAAAAACGGGCCAGGATCAGAAAGAAAGGAGCCCCCGGAGGATGACCTACCTCCAGTTTGAAGGCCGAAGCAATAAATTCACCACAGTCCCACAGACTGGCAGTGGACTCTATGGTAGATAAATAGACATAAGCAGCTATGACAAAAACGATCCACCCCGTGATGTTGTTTATCCGTTTGTAAGTTTTCATGTTGTTTCCGTATAATTCAGTTGTTTTATAACTGTACAGGCAGGTAAATTATTTTTAATTTTAAGGCGAAAATAATGCTTTTTTCCATGCATGGTGGCAAAAGTAATATAAAAGGGTAATTTTGTTTTTCCTGGAGATATTCTTTATGGGGAAAAAGAGAAAAATATTTTACCGGGCCCGGATTACGTTGTTATTTTATTACATGTTGACTGTCAGTGCTTACGGGCAGTTTTACAATAACGGCCAGGATCCGGCCCGCTTGAAGTGGAACCGGATCAACACGAAACATTACCGGATTCTTTTTCCGGAAGATTTTTTATCCCGGGCACAATATCTGGCCAATCTTTTCGAGACGACCTACCCGTATGAGAACCACAGTCTGCACAGCCGGCCCCGGAAAATGACCGTGATCATACACAACCAGTCGGTGGTTTCGAACGGTATGGTGGTGTGGGCGCCGCGGCGGGTGGAGCTTTATACGGTTCCCGATCCCAACTCGTATCCTGATGATCCCCTCGACCAGCTGGCTTTTCATGAGCTGCGCCATGTGGTACAGATGGAGAAACTGAATACCGGCTTTACGAAAGTGTTGGGTTATTTTGCCGGCGATCTGGCTGCCGGGGGCATGGTGATCATGGTGCCGCAATGGTACATGGAAGGAGATGCGGTCACGCAGGAGACCCTCCTGTCACACAGCGGCCGCGGCAGACTGCCCTCGTTTGAGATGGAACTGCGCGCGCTTTCCCTCGAGCGGGGAGAGGTCTGGTGTTATGATAAGTCGCTGATGGATTCATACAAAGATTACGTGCCGGGGAAATACCGGTACGGATATCAGGTGGTGGCCTGGTCCCGTAATAAATACGGGGCTGAATTCTGGGACAAGGCCTTGTCTCAGGTGGCACGCAGGCCCTATACCATCAACCCCGTAAACTTCTCGTTCCGTAAACAGGCCGGCCTGACGAAAAGGAAATTGTATGATTCGACTTTTCATTATCTGCATCAGGCATGGACTATGAAAGACAAGGAGAATAGGATCACCCCTTATAAAAAACTCAATACCCGGAAAAGGAGGGCTTACACCAGTTACCGTTTTCCCAGGTATATTAACGATTCCGTTGTGCTGGTGGAGAAATCGGGCATCGACCAGATCAATCAGTTCGTCCTGATAGATGAAAAAGGAAATGAACAGGTGGTCCATATTCCCGGCCGTTATCTGCCTGTGCGGTTATCGGTGGCTGCCGGAAAAATCGTCTGGGCCGAGACGATATATGATGAAAGATGGTATAACCGGAGTTTTTCGGACATCAAGATTTATGATATCAAATCAGGGAAAGAATACCGTTTTACGCGGCGATGCCGCTATTTTGCTCCCGATATCTCCCCGGATGGGCGGAAAATAGCTGCCGTCAGGATGGAAACCGACAACCGGAGTTTTATAGATATTCTGGACACTTCCACCGGAGGGGTTTTGCATTCTTTTTCCCTGCCCGGGAACATTACTTTTTTCAAGCCCTTCTGGAAGGACGACCATTCCCTGCTGGTCATTGTTTTATCCGGCCGGGGGAAGAGTATCCGGGAGCTGGACACACAAACCGGGGCCTGGCGGGTATGGGTGCCTCCCTCTTTTGAAGACATCCAGTCGGTCAGTGCTTCTGCCGGCAGGTATATCTTCTTTCATGCCACCTATTCGGGGATTGACAATATTTATGCAGTAGACACCCGGAACGGGGATATCCTGCAGGTGACCCGTTCGCGCTTCGGCGCTTCGGATGTATGTGTCTCGCCGGACGGAAAAAAAATTGCCTATGATGATTACACGTCACAGGGGTACAATGTGGCGGAGATCCCGGTGGACCCTGCCGGCTGGATCCCCCTGAACAGGATCAGGGACCTGTCGCTGCACATGTATGATTCGCTGAAGGACCAGGAAAAAGGGGTGGTCCGTGACCGGGAGCTGCCGGATTCGGTTTACTCCATACATCGTTATTCGAAATTTTCACATCTGATAAAGGTGCACAGCTGGCTTCCTTTATATTTTGATTATGACCATATCAGTCTGGAGCATATTCCGGTATATCCCGGCGTGATCGTCTATTCGCAGAACTATCTCAGCACCCTGGAGGGCTCTTTGGGCTATGCATACAAAGATCAGGAGCACCGGCTGATCACCAGCGTTACCTACCGGGGTTTGTATCCGGTGTTCCGGTTGACGGAAGAGTTCGGCGGCTCCCGGATGGTTTATCAGGATTCCACCTCTACGCCCCTGCCGGAGCACTTATCTCCCGGCAACACGTTTACCCTGCAGATGTATGTCCCGTTAAACCTAACCACCAACCGGTATGACCGGGGCCTGACCCCGTCGGTGGATTTTCGTTATGTCAACAGTTATGTCTGGTCGGATCAACACCGGAACTACAATAGAAACAGTGCGTTTCTCTCCGGGCGGTTGTATTATTATAATCTGTTGAAGATGAGCCACCGGGATATCCTGCCCCGCCTCGGGTTTACCCTGGACACCCGTTTTGTGTATGCTCCGTGGGATAAAGAGGAATACGGGAATCAGACTTACATTACCGGAAAAGTCTATTTACCGGGGCTGATGAGACATCACACCCTTTCGCTGGAGGGTGGTTATGAAATACAAAATCCGGCCCGGTTTTACTATATGAATTATTTGTCCTATCCCCGGGGATATAAATACCGGATTTCCGAAAAACTAAGGACGTTCAATACCCGGTATGTCTTTCCCCTGTTCTATCCTGATCTTTCCCTGGGGGCGCTGATTTATATTCCCCGTTTTTCCGGGTCGTTATTCTATGAAATGGCAAAGGGGATAAAGAGTTATGATTACGCAACACATGAATTTTCGGAAGAAAAGGTCTTTCAGGGTTATGGGGGGGAGCTGGCGATGGATTTCAATGTTTTTCGCATAGATTTTCCTTTGCGTCTCGGTTTCTGGGCGTCTTATCTGCCGGAGGAGGTGAGGGTAACCACCGGTTTCAACTTCAGCATTGATATTTACGGTCTCAGTATAAACCGGCGGCGGTCTTTGCTGCCCGGCAGCCCGGGCCGATGAAGGCCGTGAAAGGTCATTCGGTTTCCCCGGCCAGGCGGGTGATGAGCGACCAGGCCCTGTTGACATGTTCTTCCCGTGTATAGGTCTGACCTACCACGAAACGTATGGTAAACTTTCCGTGAAGGCGGGTATGGGTAAAGTACACTTTGCCGGAGCTGTTGAGTTTATCCAGCAGCTCCCCGTTCAGACGGTTCAAAGTCTCTTCGTCCCTGCCGGCGGGGTGGTATCTGAAACATACCGTATTGAGAGGCACGGGTGCCAACAGCTCAAAACCGGGCGTTTCTTCCACCTTTTGTCTGCACATTTGCGCCGGGCGGCTATGTTTTCTGATGATCTCCTGTATTTGCCGGAGGCCGAAGTTACGCAGTACGAACCACAGCTTCAGGGCCCGGAAACGGCGCCCCAGCTGGATGCCCCAATCCCGGTAGTCATTGACCCGCCCGTGGGTTTTGGTTTTCAGGTATTCCGGCAAGATCTCAAAGGTGCGTATCAGCGCCTCTTTGTCTTTGACGAAGTAAGCCGAGCAGTCGAAGTTGGTGAAGAGCCATTTGTGGGCATTGAATACAAAGGTGTCCACCTCTTCTATGCCTTCGATCATGTACCGGTATTCCGGAAGGATCAGGGCCGATCCGGCCAGGGCGGCATCCACATGCACCCATAAGCCGTATTTTTTGGCAATGGCCGTGATCTCTTTCAGCGGATCTATGGCGGTGGTGCCGGTGGTGCCCAGGGTGGCTACCACGGCCAACGGGTGGTATCCCCGGGAGAGATCACGCCGGATGGCCTCTTCCAGGGATGCAGGCTCCATGCTGAAATCTTCCCTGACGGCACATTTGACCAGGTTCTCTTTCCCGAACCCTGCGATCTTTACAGCTTTTTCAATGGAGGAGTGGGTTTCCTGCGAAGCATATATCCGGAATCTTTCCCGCCCGCTAAACCCTTTGTCGTTGATGGCGAAACGGGAGTGTTGTTCCCGTGCGGTCAACAGGGAGGTGAGTGTGGCTGTGGAGGCGGTGTCCTGGATGACCCCGTCGAAAGAGGCCGGGATCCCGGTGAGCTGCATCAGCCACTGCATCATCCTCTCTTCCAGTTCGGCAGCTGCCGGCGACGTTTCCCAGACCATGCACTGGGCGCCGAGGGTGGCGGTGAGCATCTCCGCCAGCACGGAAGGATAACTGCTGTTGGCGGGGAAATATGCAAAAAAATCGGGACTCTGCCAGTGGGTGATCCCGGGGAGTATATCCGTTTCGAAGTCTTTCAGAATCGTTTCCATGGGCTCTCCCTCTGCCGGAGGAGCCTCCGGCAGTCGGGAAAGAATATCTCCCGGATTAACCGGGGACTTGACGGGATATTTCTCTATATTCTCGTAATAATCGGCCATCCAGTCAACCACCTGATGGGCAAACTTTCTGAATTCTTTCCTGTCAAGCATAATGGTAATTATTTAGCAGGGTTAATATTAAGAAACATTCTTATAACAAATCTGTTTGTTAATAAAGTTCTTTCGGTATCCCTCCCCAACCCCTCCCAGGAGAGGGGCTATTATTCGCGTATCATATAAGGATATGTCTACAATGAGAAAAGAACCGGTAACAGTCAAAAACAATGAAACGGGAAACATCATATAAAGATGATTATTAACCCCCTCCCTCCCGGGGGAGGGGGTATGGGGGTGGGGCATTAGATAAAGGAGTAAAGATAATCATTTAGGAAATTAGAAATATAGCTAAATAGTTACGTATAATGTAAAATGTTGAGGAACGTTTTATAAAAGGACGGGAGAATAAAAATTATCTGAGGTTTTTGAAAAACATCAGCAGGGCAAGCCAGTAGTCATTGGAGGCGGGGTCTGTGCGGGAGAGGGCTTTTACCCCATGTGTTCCTTCTTCCGGGGAGGGAACAAAAAGGGTCTTCCGGTTGTCGGGGATATTTTGTGCGATCTCCGCCAGATAGGGATATTCAAATTTGGCACCAAGGATCAGGGTGGTTTTGTCATAACCCTGCAGGGTGTCACGTACCGATATTTGGGGAAGGAAAAACTCCCCCGGACTGAAAGCCACCACCGCTTTCACATGCGGATTGTTTTTGGCTGCCAGCAGGCAGAGGGACGCAGAAAAAGAGCTCCCGAACAGAATGATCCGTTGACTGTCTTTTTCTGCCACATAACGGATAGCTCCGGCAATGTCTTTCAGGCAGTCTGATTTCCGGGGATACAGATGAAGAGAGTCGGCTATGCGGGCCGTTTCATCGGGGATATAGTTGCTTTCCCTGCCTACACGCAGATCCACCGCCAGGCAGTTGAAGCCGATCCTGACCAGACGCGGGGCTATGTCGCGGTATTCGCCCCGGCTGGCATCTTCTCCGTGAAACAGGAGAATAAAGGGCTCATTCGTCTTGCCGGGGTAAAAGTCCG
>CAZYPI010000071.1:0-12597 GCA_964649335.1 uncultured Rikenellaceae bacterium
GGCTGCACGATCCGGAAAGTGCCTGAGGAGTTGATATTACGGTTGGTGAACCACTTGGAGAAACGATTGTCAAACTCCCGTTGCTGCGAAAAAGAAACCGGGTTCACATCCAGGCTGAACTGCGATTTCAGGGAGGCCTTGTGCGCATTGAGCGACTCTCTGTAACGTGTCAGGTTCAACAATGAGCGTTGTATATCCGGACTGTTTTGCGCCGCTACGGATAAGGCTTTATCCAGCGTCAGCGCCTCCTGCGGGAAAAGCACGGGCCCCCAAAGGCACAGCACACCTGCCAGGGCCATCGTCCGCATCCGGGAACCGGAAAAAAACATAGGTTTCATAATCATAGCATTTTATCGTACCAGTTTGACCGCATCAGCAACGATAATGCGGGCTTTGCTTTTGTTGTTCAGCTCAATCACCGCCGTATCGGCGGAAAAATAATAGGAGCCGAGACTGTTCCATCCCGCCTCCGAATGAGGGAGACTCAACACCGGCCTGTCCACCTGATTGTTGTGGCGTATCACAAACTGATACTCCCCCTCCGGTGTTCTTCTCCAGCTGTATTTCCTGTAATCCAGATAGTAATAAACATCGTAATATCCGGCTTTCTTCACCGCCACTTTCCAGAAGGCCTTGCGGTCGCCCGTCCCCGACCGCACAAACATGGCCGACCGGACATACTTGCCGTAAAACGCCTCATGGGTGGTCAGGGTCCACCGGAAAGGCGCCCGCCAACTGAAACCGGAATATTTCTCGCCCGTATCGGTGGTTTTGGAGAGCCATTTGAAGAGCAATCCTTCGGTGGCCGGCTCGGACACCGAGAAGGCGGGATCTTCATTGTCCACGATGATCTCATTGTCGCGGTAAAAACCGGCTTCCTCAAAGCTGATCACTTTCTCCCCCTCAAAAGGCGTCATGGACGGTTTGTCCACCGCCTTGGGCAGGGTCGCCCGGATCACCAACGGAATATTTTTGGAAGAAAACGTGAAGTAAGTGACTTCCCGCACATCCTCTTCAAAAAGATAACTGACCTGTTTGGTCTGTTTTTTCCCCAGAAAAACCAGTTTCTCAGCCTCGTTTGTACTGTTGGAGCCGTCACTGCTGCCCAGCCGGAACAACACTTTTACCACCCCGTCGGTCTCCTCCGGGTTGGCGATGACCAGCACCACCCTGTTTTTCATGTACTCCCCGTCTTTCACCCGGTACACCTGCGGCGTGCCGAACAGAAAACCGGGGAGTTTCCTGCCGTAGAACCATTTTTGCATATAGGGATACAGGTTCATATCATACTGTTTTTGCAGAGCGGCAGAGAAAGAGGAGAACGCCGCCACCCGGAAGCTGTTTTCGTCCAGCCACCCATACAGAAAATCATCAAACGGTTCGCCGGTCACCCTGCTTTTGATCAGGGAAAAGAGCATCTCTCCCTTGATCCTGATCACATTATCAGCGATCTGGCGTTTTGCAGGATCGGAAAGCAGAGAGTCGAAACTCTCTTCCTGTAAAGCAATATTCGCCTTCTCATCTTCACTCAGCCCTGTATAGCGCCGGAGCCAGGTGTTGCCGGTGCCGGCAGCCGGGCTGCGCAGATACACCTCCATCACCTTGTCGGTCACCGGCCATTCTTCCGACGCCAGATAATTCCGGAAATTATAGAAATTGGAAAAGATCGCATAAGGGTTGGGCGTTTCACGGGCTTTTACATTCCCCCCCATTCCCGACTGCCATTGTACATCCTTTTCCCGGGTGAACAGAGCAAAAAAACTTTTCAGGACATCTATCATAATCTCACGATCCGTCCTTTTGCGCCGGTCCCACCGCGACCATTTTTTGTTTCTTTTGTAATACCCCTTCAGGTCGGCCTGATAGAGGGGGGCCCCTTTTTCCGGAAGATAAGCCACCGCCGGCTGGACCGTCTCCAGCACCCCCGTCCACAGATGCTGCCAGGCAGAGAACTGCACCGGCACCTCCACCAGCGAAAAAGTACGGAAAGGATATTTCAGGTTGAGCTCGTTTTCATAATCCCGCAATGCCTCCCCCAGGATATCGGTGACCGTATCCTTTATCTCTGGCAGCGCATTGACAAAATAAGCATGACCTTTCACGTTGAACACATTGAACTGCACGCTGTCAGCCGTCAGGGACCTTCTCTCATAGTCGCCGATGGCCAGGGATATCCGCGGCAGGGGTTGTACGGGAATGAAGTATGTCTGAGTGGCGGCAGAATCCGTCGTGAGCCCCTGCGACACAGCCGTCAGGCCCGGTGCCGTCTGCACATGCAGCCGGAAACGGATAAAATCTTTATGCAACCAGTCCGCATGCGCCGGACTGTAAGTAGTGCCGCTGACAGGGTACCACAATATCTCCGGCGTGAGCAACACAAAACGGGGCATGATAAAACCGTAGGCCGGCATAATACCGGCTACGCGCTTGCCGGGCTGTTTCTCCTCTTCCGGCACATCGGGGTAACACACCGCTTCATCCACCCCGCCCCGGTATGCAATCTCTATCACAGCCGTATCCTCCGGCATCAGCGCTTTTTCCGGCAGGATAAACAACAGATGTAACTCCCTCCGGTAAGGGACATTCTTTCCGCCCCGGCGTACCTCCGTAACATGCAAACCCGGGTTAAGACTGAAGACGAGCGTGTCGAGAAGACGGGCAGAGCCGTTTTTCACCACCATACGCGAAGTGACACGGATGGTGCTGCCGGCATGTTCCAGAGCGATATCATGCTGCAAAACATTCACGACGCCCCTGCCCGCCCATTTATCATTCAGGGCAAGCACCTGCTCTTTTACCTGATTGTCATGTCCGTATCTCTCCATATACTTGTACAACAACAGAGAAGCTCCGGCCAGGCTCAGCACCCCCAGCACACCCGCCAGCGCCACCTCCCTGCCCGAGTTGGGCAAGCGCCTCAGCATGATCACGGAGAAGAAAATAAACATGATCCCCAGCAGAGCATAAAACCCCCGGTGAAGCATGAGCACCTCCGGCCGGATAAAACCTGCGATGGAAGACTTCAGCATCGGGAACCTGAACGCCATATAATCGAAGAGATAAAACATCCTTTCTTTCAGATAGAAGATCACCACCGCAATATATCCCAGCAGGACGATAAAGGTCACCGCCTGGTTTCTCACCACACTCATGATAAAAAAGGTCAGTCCCAGAATAAAAAGCAGCGAGGGAAGGATCAGCAGGAGAAGATACTGGACGCAGGCAGCAAGATCCAACTTCGCCTCCGGCGAGAACAGGGTGAACACAGCCAGCATGAAAAGCATGGCCAGGTCGGCCGCCAGAAAAACCAACACATTGCCGGCAGCTTTTCCAAAAATGTATTCCGTATTGCTGACCGGTTTGGTATAGACCACCTCGGACGTATCCAGCTTCTTATCCCTTTTCAGAAAATCGGAAGCCAGAAAAACGGCCACCACCGACTGACCTATATTCAGGAGCCACAAGGTGAAATAAGGCATGGAAGCCGGGATGGCGATGGCGTTCCAGGCAGGCGCTCCGTCCACACTGCTCATGGATACCAGATCGTAAAAAAACAAAACGATCAGGGCCAGCACCAGGAAGACACGCAGAAACCAGCTCCTGAACAGAGCTTTCATCTCATAGGCGGCAACGGTCCTGATGTTATAAAAAAAAGACATGGTAATCAATTACGAAGTGACGGATTCCGTTCTGTCATCGAGTTGTTGTTTCAGGATGTTTTCCATAAAATGCACATAGGCATGCTCCAGGTTGGGTTCTACGGGTTCTCCGTCGAAACCCTCCGGCCTGTCGGCCACCACCTGCATGGCCCATCCTTCTTTCGAGGGCACGGTGGAGATCACCGGATACCGTTCATTGATGCGGTGGTAGGTCTCGTCATCGGCCCTGATCAGCCATACATGCCCTTCGGCCTTGCGTATCAGCTCTTCCGGTGAGCCGGTAAAAGCGATCTCCCCCCGGTTCAGGAGGGTCATGTGATTGCAGGTGCTGGAGATATCGCCTACGATATGTGTGGACAGGATGATGATCACCTCGCCGGCGCTGATCTCCGAGAGCAGGTTGCGGAAGCGGATGCGCTCCTCGGGGTCGAGGCCGGTGGTGGGCTCGTCGATCACCAGGATCTTCGGCCGGTGTATCAGCGCCTGGGCTATGCCCAGCCGTCTTTTCATGCCGCCGGAGAGCTTCGAAGCCATGCGGTCACGCGCCTCAAACAAACCCACCTCCTCCAGGATGCGGTCAATGGCCGCGGCGCGCTCCTTCTTGTTCTTCATCCCCGACAGCCGGGCCATATAATCCAAAAACTCACGCGTGCGCAGCCTGGGGAAAAAACGGAAATCCTGCGGCAGATAACCCAGCCACGATCGCACCTCCCGGCGGTGCTTCTGCAGATCCAGCCCGTTGACCGTAACACGCCCGGAGGAGGGCTCCATCAGTGTCACCAGAATACGCATGAGGGTGGACTTGCCAGCGCCGTTGGGCCCCAGCAGACCGAAAATCCCGTTGCCTATCTTCAGGTTCAGGCCCGACAAGGCCCGGTTACCGTTGGGATAAATCTTGCTCAGATCGTGAATGATAATTTCCAAGATCGGGGTGTTTGGTCAGGTTATAAGGGTCTTAAATTACGTTCATTTGACAAGCGGGATATCTCCTTTATTCCGGGATAACAGGGAAAAGATCGTAACCCGGAACAAAGTAATAAAAATATCAGGCATACTACTATTTTTATATGACGATTATCATACCCATTGGTTACAACGGTGTTCAAGAAAGCTTCGGTGGACACGGTGGGTGCTGGCTTTGTCCGCCGTAGCTCTTCCGGAGCGAAGGCTGGGTGCTGGGTACTGGGTGCTCATATCTCACTGCTCATATCTCACTGCCCAACCACGGGGTCGCTCTGCCAGTATTCTTTCGTATCGATATCCATGATGGTAAGGCGACCGCCTCTCCATCCGGCACCGGTATCCATCATCCACACCCCTTTCACGAAAACGGGAATATCGAAACCGTAATTGATGGTGGGCGTATGTCCTACAAACACCTCCTCGTAAGGAGTAATGTTTTCGACATCAGGATCATCGATCTTTTCCATCGCCAGGTTCACCAGATCGCGTGCCCAGATCAGATTGAAATCTTCCTGTTCTTCCACCGGTTTTTCCGGGTCGAAACCCGCATGTACGAACAGTTTGTTCTCCAGCAGGTAGTAGTAGGGTGCCGACCGGATGAGCCGGATATGGCTTTCGGGCACGGCCTCATCGCCGTAGCTCTGCATGGTAGCCTTCCCTCCCTGGATTTTCCAGGCATATCCGGCCTCACCCGTCAGGGCCCATTTCAGGAACCACTGATCGTGGTTGCCCAGAATATAGACCAGGTTCTTTACTTTCAGCAGCAGGTCAAAGCACTCTTTTACGCCCGGTCCGCGGTCCGCCACATCTCCCAGGCACACCAGCAGGTCTTCCTTAAGGTTGATTCCGGAACGTTCGAAACACTGTTCGAGCGCCCAATCCCTGCCGTGAATATCTCCGATCACAAAACGTTTCATGCCGTTATTCTTTTCCTTCCCTCCGGATCAGCTCCTCCAGATGTTTTTTCATCCGCTCATAATGGCTGCCCCGCCAGTAGATCCGGCCACAGCCGGTACAACGCATGAACTCGGAGAAGCACTTGCGGGTGCCCGGTTTCAGGAGTGTCTCCACCTCGCTTTTCTCCACCGGCTCAAGGAAAGCATTGCAGTGGATACACCGCGAAAAAGTCTTCAGCCGGGCGAAAAGATCAAACCTTTTCAACACCTCAATGAACTGTTTGTCCGGGTCGGTGGCCGTAAGCCAGTGACCGTGGGTGACCACCCGGTGTTTCAGGATGCCTTTGTCACGGGTCAGGATGATCCTCTTCTCACACCTGGCAATATCAATGATTTGCCGGTCTTCATAATCATTGCGGTAGAGGGTGTCCAGACCGGCCATACGCATCAGCCGCGCCAGCTTGCCCAGATGCACATCCAGGATAAAGGCGGGATGCCGCAACGGCACCGGCCGCAGACCCGTCACACCCGTAATATCCAGACTCTCAAACTCGGGATAGACAGAGATATAATCACCGGGGCGGATAATGTAATCGAAAGATACCGCCTCCTGCCGCACCAGGATCAGGTCCACCTGCGTGTGGGGCACATCAAACGACTCGATGGCATCCTTCACGGTATTTTTTCCGTAAAACCGGTAGATATGCTCCCGCTCCTTTCTTTTTCGGGCCGGCAGCAGGTCATTCAGCTCGGCATAAAACCGGAAACGGGCTTCGGCAGCTTCCATGACACCGTGTTTTTATCCTTACTGTCCGGCGGGATTGCCTTTCAGACCAATCTCTTCCGCCACCTCACGCATGCCCATGATGGTGTCGGTGATCAGATCCGTCAGTTCCACTTCGAGCATTGCAGCCCCCTGCTCTATCACCTCACGGTTCACGCCGGCGGCGAAACGCTTATCTTTCCATTTTTTCTTCACCGATTTGGCCTTCATGTCCAGGACGCTCTTCGACGGCCGCACCAGGGCGCTGGTGACCACCAGCCCCGTCAGCTCATCCACGGCATACAGCACACGCTCCATCAGGCTCTCCGGCTTCACGTCCGTGACGATGCCCCAGCCATGGCTCACCACGGCACGTATGTACTCCTCCGGCCATCCTTCGGCACGCAGGATCTCTTCGGTCTTTTTGCAGTGCTGATCCGGATACATCTCGTAGTCCAGATCATGCACCAGTCCGACAATACCCCATTTTTCTTCGTCTTCGCCGTATTTCCGCGCCATATACCGCATCACCCCCTCCACCGCCAGGGCATGTTTGGTCAGACTCTCCGATTTGTTATACTTTTTGAACAATTCCCAGGCATCCTCCCGGGTGGGTGTTGTTGTTTCCATAACCAAAAATTTACATTCCCCGTAAAATTATCCAAAAAAACGTCCCCGGACAAATAAATAAAAAAATAATCCACCTACGTAGGCGCCTACGTAGATATAGCGATGAAATTCCGACGCATCCTCTTTGTGCCCTCCCCACAAATCTTTGTGATCTTTGTGGTTAAATATCTTTCTTAACCACAAATACTCATCAAATTCTAAACTTCAAATTCTCAATTCCAAATAATAACCAATAATCAAATTTCAAATTTCAGACATATTTGGTCATTGATCATTGGGATTTGGAATTTATTTGGATTTTGGAGATTGGAATTTGGAATTTCAGGGGTATTTGCTGACGCCCCCGCAGTACCGCCCGTCTGAACGGCTTCAGCCGGGCAGGAGCAAAAGCGGATATCATCTCGCCCCGTCGCCAGGTCTCTTCGTCTCTCAGTCTCTTCATCTCTCAGTCATCCCCCCCTATAACACTGTCAGGAGCCGGCACAGCCGGCACACTGACAGGTTTTCCCTCGCATCATCGCTTCATCGCTTTATCGCTTCATCGCTTTACCGCTTCATCGAACTATTTCACCATGACCTTCTCCAGCTCTTCCAGCGACTGGCCTTTGGTTTCGGTGAGATATTTCCTGAAATAGAAGAAGCTGATGAACGTCACCGCGGTATATACCAGAAACACATAACCCGTCCCCTGTCCGTTCTGAAAATGTCTGGCAATAACGGGATAAAGAAAAGATATCAGCACATTGAAAAACCAGTGGGAGAAAGAGCCGATGGAGGTGCCGCGTGCCCGGATATTATTGGGAAACATTTCGGCCAGCAGCACCCAGATGACCGCGCCCTGTGAAGAAGCAAAAAAGGCGATAAAACCCACCAGCAGGATCACCAGCAGACGTCCTTCAAAATGCTGTCCGAGATAAGCCCAGGAGAACACGGCCAGGAAGAAGGTCATGCCGAGCGAACCGATAAGCAGCATCTTCTTGCGTCCGATACGGTCAATAATACGCATGGCCACCAGGGTGAAGAGCAGGTTCACCAGCCCGATGACCACCACCTGGCCCACCGCCGAACCGGTACTGAACCCCGCAGCGCGGAAGATATCGGTACTGTAATACATGATGGTATTTATGCCGGTAAACTGATTGAAAAAACCGATAGAGATACCGATGAGCATCAGTTTCAGATACGGTTTACGGAAAAGATAGACATTTTTCGAGATCACCTCTTCATCCAGCGAATTACGGATATCCGTCAACACCTGTTCCACATCGGTGCCGGGGTTCACCGACGCAATCACCTGTCGTGCCTCCTCTACGAGGCCCTGTTTCATCAGCCAGCGCGGACTTCTCTTTACGAAGAGCAACATGCCGAAAAAGAGAATGGCCGGCAATGCCTCGGCGAGGAACATCCAGCGCCAGTTGTTTTTTCCGGTATCCAGCAACAGCCAGTCGGAAAAAAAAGCAACCAAAACGCCTACCACGATGGCAAGCTGAAAGGTAACCGTGAGACGTCCCCGCATCCCGGGAGGAGATATCTCGGATATATACATGGGTGCCAGCACCGACGAGCCACCCACGGCCAGTCCTCCGATAAAACGAAAAACTATAAACGTATTGAAACGGTGTGCCAGTCCCGTGCCCAACGCCGACACCAGAAAAAGAAGCGCCAGGATCATCAGCATAAAACGGCGGCCGTAACGGTCGCCGGGACGTCCGGCCAGGAGAGCTCCGAAGACACAGCCCACCAATGCCGAACTGACGGCCCAGCCCTGGCCCGCGCCGCCAAGCGCAAAATATTTGGTAAAAAAAGGCATCGCCCCGTTGATTACCGCCGTGTCAAAACCGAACAGCAACCCGCCCAGCGCTGCCGTGGCGGTGTAGAGATACAAACTTCTTCTCATCACAGGTGTTTTAATTGAACAAACCCAATATCTTCATGCTTCCTTTTCAATATTTTTTAAAGTATTTTATTTTTTATATCTTAATCTTCGCCAGGTAGATACTTGCCTTGCCTTCATGGGAGGAGTAGTAGCTCATCCAGAGGATGCCGTGGCGGATTACCATGCCGGGGTAGCTGTTGTCGCCGCCGCTGGGCAGCACCAGCAGATCCGACAGATGGCCTTTGTCATCCATATAGGCCACGCAGGTCCTGGGTTCTTCATCAATATACATCCTGCCGGCACAGATATACTTTCCCGGAGCGAGAACGAGGAAGTCGGGACCGCCGATATAACGTCCCACCGGATGGTAAGTCCATTTTTTATACGGGGGCTTCGCCTTGCCGAGGAAAGCGGTACGGTCGCCGCCGGCAGTGCGTATCAGGGCGATCAGGTTGTTGCGGCTGTCGAAACGTATCGTCACCTCGTTGGGCGAGTTATACGGCACGTGCAGGGTGTCCACCGGCAGGAAGACAAAGCCGTCTTCGCTGTTCTCCAGCAGCAGATGGCCGGGGTTGCCCCAGTACGACACCACCCACTCTTTTCTTCGGTGCCACACCGGCCGCCACGGCCAGCGGTCGTGGATAATGATGGGCTCCGGATCGTTCCAGTGAAGACCGTCCCGGGAATAAGCCACCCGCGGAGCCTGCCCCACCACCTTACCGCCGATATACAGGGTGACCCCAATGTTGAGCATCAGACTGTCGCCGTTAGCAACGGAAATTTTAGGATCGCGCATGTCAAACACCACGGTATTCTCCTTCACCGGTATCTCAAAGAAGGCCACCGGCTCCCATTTTTTTCCGTCCCGGCTGCGGATCACCCGTATTTTCCCCTGATCTCCTCCGGTATGATGCTTCCCCTCGCGGAAAGTACAGTAGAAGTAACCTTTGAACCAGGCCAGATCGGTGAAAGAATTATAGTCAGCATAATCCCATATCTTATGCACCTCCAGCAGTTCAGGCTTGCCGGTGGCCCGGGCAGTTTGAGCATACAACCCTCCGGGAACACAAAGCCCGGACAGAACAGAAACAAAAAAAAACAAAGTAAAACGGTTCATACGGATCGATTTTAGCTCATAAAAATAGGGAAATTTTCTTTAGTCCGTTCCTCAAATTCTCTCCCGAACCGTTTGGTAAATACGATGGAATTCCGTAACTTACTTTCAGCTTTTATTTTATGGCCATGAATCTTGCTATCGTACACCAAAAATCACAACTTATACGTAACAAAAATTTGAAGTCATGAAAACAAAATCCTATCGCAAACCCCGGGTTTCACTAACTTTTGCCTTCTTCTTTCTTCCTTTTGCCTTTTGTCTTTTGTCTTCTTCCTTACTTGCCCAGCCGCCCCACTCGTTCAACTACCAGGCCGTGGCACGCGACAACAACGGCGGGGTACTGAAGAACACGCCGCTGGACGTACGTCTCACCCTTTTGCAGGGTTCCGGCGACGGCACGGCCGTCTGGACGGAGACCCACAGCGTCACCACCAATGCTTTCGGCCTCTTCTCGGTCGTGGCAGGGAGCATCACGCCCCTGGAGACAGATTGGTCTGCCGGGCCCTACTTCCTGAAAACGGAAACCGATCTGCACGACGGCAACGGCTGGAAAACCATGGGGACGGTACAGATTCTCTCGGTGCCGTACGCCATCCGGGCCGAATCGGTAAACGACCTGAAGCAACTGAAGATACAGGGCTCGGATCTGGCCTCCGACTCGGCCCTGTTCGAGGTGAAACGCAAAGACGGCCAGACGGTGTTTGCCGTCTATAACGAGGGCGTGCGGGTGTATGTGGATGATACGCCCGCCAAAGGCCCGCGCGGCGGCTTTGCCATCGGCGGCTTCGACGCCGCCAAAGGCCTCACCAACGAATACATGCGGGTAACCCCCGACAGCGTACGCATCTATCTGAACAATGCACCCAAAGGGCCTCGTGGCGGTTTCGCCATCGGCGGCTTTGATGCCGCCAAGGGAGCGGTACAGGAATACCTGCGCGTCACCCATGACAGCACACGGATCTATATCAACAGCCGGACCAAAGGTCCCCGCGGCGGCTTCGCCATCGGTGGGTTCGATGTTCTGAAAAAAGGGACCAACCCTCAATATTTCAACGTCTCCGCACAAGATAAAGTGGATGTAATCAATCCCAGCCAGCCGGGCATTTTCTGGTATCCCGGAAAAGAAGCTTTCCTGGCGGGCAGGGTGTTAATCGAGAGTCCCGACAGTGTGGGTACCAATTCCATGGCCACGGGCTATGAGAGCAAATCTATCGGGAACTACTCGCAGGCCTTCGGCTATTCGGCCCGGGCCAAAGGGGATAACTCCACAGCCATCGGCAACAACGCCAATGCCGAAGGCAACGAGTCTTATGCTTTCGGCAACTTTGCCGCTACGGGCAATACCGGGTCGTATGCCATCGGCAGCGGCGCCAAAGCCACCGGTTTAAGAAGTTTTGCCGTGGGCTCCGTAGGGGTGGATTCGGCCGATATCCTCACGAGTCCGACACAGGCCACAGGAGACTATTCCTATGCTTTCGGCATGGGAAGCGTTGCCAGCGGAAAAGGAGCTTTTGCCATCGGCACACAGAACATTGCTTCGGGGAATTACTCCCTGGCTTTGGGATACGACTCCCGGGCTACCGCTTTCTATGCCACGGCCATGGGTTACAAAACAAATGCACTATGGGAGGCCTCCACCGCCCTGGGATGGAGAACCGTTGCCAACGGCAGCGGCGCGACAGCCCTGGGCTCCTACTCGCGGGCCGGGGCCAACGCCACGGCCATGGGCTTCCGCGCCGTGGCAACAGGTTATGCATCCACAGCCATCGGTTACCGTACCGAGGCCAATAATGATTACTCCGTGGCATTGTGCGGAAATACCCGGGCTGACGGTCTCTTTTCCATCGCCATGGGATACGGCTCCGCCGCCACAGGCGATTACTCCACCGCCATGGGCACGGCCAGGAGCAGCGGCCGATGGACTACGGCCACCGGCCGCGGAACCATAGCCCGGTCTTTCTGCTCTTTCGCAGCAGGAGCATATAATGATACCTCCTCCACCTCCTCAACAACTTCCTGGGTGGACAGCGATCCCCTCTTCATTGTCGGAAACGGGACCTGGGACAACCGGCACAACGCCATGACCATCAAGAAAGACGGATCGGTATATTTTCCGGATGTTTACTCCGTTACGGTATCCTCTTTATACAGAGATTTATATATCGACTTCTCCGGGAAAATCGGTTATCTTTCTTCCGCCCGCAGATACAAAAAAGAGATCAGACCCATGGAAGACATTGACTGGCTCTACCGCCTGAAGCCGGTCAACTTCCGCTACAAAGCGGATCACAGCGGCATGAAACAATACGGACTGATTGCCGAGGATGTGGAAAAAGTCAACCCGTTGTTCGTCAGTTACAATGAACAAGGCCGGCCCGAAACGGTTCAGTACAGCCGGTTGATCACGCCCATGCTGAAAGCCCTGCAGGAACAGCGAAAAACCATCGAAGCCCTGCAAAAGAAAATCGACAAACTGGAATCGGAAAAATCCGGGATCTCTGCCCTTCAGCAACAACTGGCCGAACAGGCCCGGATGATCAGCCGCCTGCAACAGGTTATTATGGGAGTGGCAGGGAAATGAGAGATGAGAGATGAGAGAGGAGAGATAAGATACAAGAACCAAGAACCAAGAATCAAGTAAACCATAGGAACCATAGGAACCATAGAAACCATAAAAACAACAGAAACTACTT
>CAZYPI010000072.1:0-12548 GCA_964649335.1 uncultured Rikenellaceae bacterium
CCTCGCCTGCCCTGTAAAATGCTGTCCTGACCATCTGGCCGGCCACGGTCTCTTCCCGGTAACATACCAGCCCGAGCGTTTCTTCATAGAACTTGCGGGCCTCTTGTAAGTTCTTGACAGCTATTCCAATATGCTCTACTTTTGTTATGGTCATATACAAATTGTTTAATTGTTTTTGTATGGTAAAGTTAGTCTTCCGGGAGTAAAAGATATATGATAATAGTCAATATGTGCCTTTCGCAAGTGCCGGAACAGCGGTGATGTATCTCATCTTTTTATGGTTAGGTAAATCACCCCTGTTTTTGGTTCGAACGATTTTTTTTTCTTATTTTTAAGGTAAATATTAGGCGTATTGCGGCCAGGGAAAACAGCAGGGGTCTTATCCGGCTGTCTGATGAAGTGTGATTTGTTCCTTATTTTATGAAAGTATAACTGTGTTCCCTCTGAGGGAGGGGGATGGGTGTACTGTAAAAACGATAGTTTGGTTATTAATATGGATATTAAAAAGCATCATTAAAAAGGAAAGGAGGTGAAACAGGAGAAATAATTTTTGTTATTAAACGGAATTGTTTATGTTTGAGCCGATTATGTTATTGCGGGTCCGGCTGTGGCACTGTGCCTGGTCGTGATGTCCGGCACATGTGGCATGTGACAGCGTGTCTTACGGGACCATGCCCTGCCGGGGGCGGGATCAGTGATGACCGGCGTGTATGAGTGAAAGTGCAGTACATGGATGCAGGCTGTGGTCTGTGCATGTACCCTGCCGGTGTGAGTATTTATCCGGGTGACGGATTGTATGAACGTGTCTTAAGTAGACGCATCATGTAGTCTGTGGATGACCAGTAAAGTGATTTCCGTATTTGTCGCGGATGGGGCATTAGGGGTGTTGTGGATGCGAATAATAAAAGAAATAAAGAAATATAGAAATAAAGAGATAACACTATATAATCTAACCAAACGAAAAAACTAAAACTAACTAACTAAACTAACTAATTAACTAAAACTTAACATTATGAAAACAAAAACTGCTTCTGCGTTTTCTGTTCTTGACGAACAGGATGTAAACTATGTTCAATCACTGGTAGCCAAAGGCGGCCCCGATCCTGAAGATTACATGCCGTTTTTCTCTGTCCTGGAACACCTGGATGAGCAGGGTTTCAGCGAGATCAGGGATCTTTTGAAGCCCATAATGAATGAAGGCACGATGGTGGGATTTGCCTATGTCAAGCCGTTCGGTTATGCGGGGGATTTTCAGGTGATAGATTACATGTACCAGCAGAAAGTCAGCGATAATCCCCTGTACAGCAAGTGGGATGTGTGGTACCACCAGCAGCATGCCGCCCGGGCCGTAAGGAACAGAAAAGAGTTCTTTAAAAATGTGCTGGAAGAATTGAATGCCGACGACAAAGCCAAAGAAGTGCTGGTACTGGGCAGCGGACCTGCCACCGATGTGTATGAGTTTCTGAGTGAACACCCGGATTCAAAATTGCGTTTCGACCTGATAGACCTCGACCAGCGGGCTATCGATTATGCTAAGGAAAAAAATGCACAGTTTCTGGATCGTCTCAATTTTATCCGGATGAATGTATTGCGGTATCAGACCCACAAATTTTATGATCTGATCTGGAGTGCCGGTCTGTTCGACTATTTCAAGGAAAAACATTTTATTTATCTGTTAAAAAAATACAGGGCTTACGTGAAAGAGGGCGGTGAGATGATCATCGGGAATTTCTCCGACCAGAACCCTTCCACAAAAGGAATGCATGCTATGCTTGAATGGCATCTCAACCAGCGTTCTCCCCAGGATCTGATGCGTTATGCCGTGGAAGCAGGAGCCAGGGTGGAAAATGTTACCGTGGATAAAGAACCTCTGGAAGTGAACTTGTTCTTACGGGTGAAAAATCCGGCAAATCCTTTCAAAAATGCTGAAACTTTTATATCTTGGCTCGAAATAAACAATAACTAAAATGGATGATATTTCAGCGTAAGGGGAAATTGCAACTCGCTGAGGATGGAGCTTCTGACATAGGGATGAAGCTTCATCCTTTTACTTTGCGGTTTGTCGATGACCAGGCCTATTTGGAGGAAGAATATCGGGATTTTTACTTTTCCGAGTCTATCGGTGCGGTAAGGATCACCCTGATCCTGGCCATTTTTTTCTATGCCATTTTTGCGGGCTTGGATATTGCCGTGGCAAAACAGTATCAACATCAACTGTGGTTGATACGTTTTGCTTTTGTTATTCCCGTGCTGATAATATTGTATATTCTTTCTTTTCGTCCCTGGTTCAGGAAATATGTTCAGGCACTGGTCGGAGTAGGCATGTATCTGACCGGCCTGGGGATAATTCTGATGATCTTTTACGTCTCAAAGATCGGATTATATACCTACTACGCCGGTCTGATGCTTATCTTCATGATCGGTTATACCTTTATCCGCCTGCGGATCGTCTCGGCCACCATTGCAGGCTGGTCTATCGTGCTGACCTATGAAATTGTGGCCGTGATTTTTACACATACGCCTGCCATAGCACTGATCAACAATAATTTCTTTTTTGTCTCGGCCAACGTTATCGGTATGTTGATCTGTTATTTTCTGGATCGCACCAACCGCCGCGATTTCTTCATGAGAAAGTTGCTCGAGATCGAGCGTAATAAGGTGAAGGAAGCCAATGATATCCTTGAACAAAAGGTGCAGGAGAGAACACAACAGTTGCTTGAAACCAACGTGGAGCTGAAGAAAGAGATTGAATTACGTAAGCAGTATGAGAAAGAAAGAACCCGCCTGGAAGCTCAGCTGATGCAGTTGCAGAAGATGGAGACCATCGGCACGCTGGCCGGCGGCATCGCCCATGATTTTAACAATATCCTTACACCCATCCTGGGTTATACCGAGATGGCCCTGGAAGAGATCGAAGAAGACAATACCCTGCGTTTTGACATAGAGCAGATCAACCATGCCGCCATTCGTGCCAAAGACCTGGTGCAGCAGATCCTCACCTTCAGCCGCCAGATGGATGTGGAGAAAAAACCATCCGATCTGAAAGAGATTATCGTAGAGGTGCTGAACCTGGTGCGGGCTTCCCTGCCTAAAAATATTGAGATCAGGACGGAATTGGCGGACGATTGCGGTATGGTGCTGGTGGATGCCACCCAGATACATCAGGTGCTGATGAACCTGTTTACCAACGCCTCCCATGCCATGACCCCCAACGGGGGTGTACTTACCATCGGGCTGAAAGAGCTCGAAATCAATGCCTCGGAGGTAAAAAAACTCAACAACATCACCCCCGGCGCGTATGCCTGCATCACAGTATCGGATACCGGCGTCGGGATGGATAAACAGACCATGCAGCGCATATTCGAACCTTTCTTTACCAAAAAAGAAGTGGGTGTCGGATCAGGCCTCGGCCTGGCAGTGGTCCACGGCATAATCAACAGCTATCAGGGGGCTATCACCGTGGACAGTACCCCCGGCAAAGGCACCGTTTTCACTATCTATTTGCCCCGTTTCAGCGATGCCGGCGAAACAAAAATATCCGAAGAATTCCTCAAAACGGGTATGGAACATATCATGTTTGTGGATGATGAGGAAGAGGTTACCTTTATCGGGAAGAAAATGCTCGAGAGCCTGGGATATTCAGTGACCATCCGTACTGATGGCAACCGGGCTTTTCAGGAGTTTAAAGAACATCCCGATGAATTCGACCTGCTGGTGACCGACCAGGTCATGCCCGGCCTGCTCGGTACCAACCTGGCTGCCAAGTTCAGGCAACTGAACCCCAAACTGAAGGTGATTATTATCACCGGTGCCAAAGAATCTATCAATGAGAAGATCATTGAAGACTACAAAATTGACGAACTCTTACTGAAGCCACTGAAAATAAGTGAGTTCAGTAAAGTGATACGGAAAGTTCTCGATGAACATGAAAAAAATAGTTAAACGATGCAAAGAATAATAGTTATTGACGATGAGCCTTATATCCTGCTGATGTTGAAAAAGATGCTGGAAAAAGAAGGGTTTGAGGTAGATATGGCCACCAACGGGGTGGAAGGAATAGAACTGTATCATAAACATGGTGCGGAACTGATCATCACCGATATAGTCATGCCGGAGAAAGAGGGTCTGGAGACCATTATGAACCTGAAGACCGAGAACCCGGACCTGAAAGTGATCGCCATATCCGGCGGAGGCAGGGTGGACTCCAGGGAGTATCTTCACTCGGCCCGGCTGCTCGGCGCCGAAAAAATTTTTCAGAAACCTTTCAAGAAAGATGAGATCATACAGGCCGTCAAAGATTTGCTTGGAGAATAGGGCCACGTCTTAAAACAAATAATCACCGGCACACCACACAGAGGATGAGTTTTATAAATCCTGTTTTTTGGGTGTTGTTTAACATAAAAATTTAAATTTATGCAAACTATGTATAGATTTGCATAAAAGATGTTCAGTTATGTTTCATTTAATCCATAAAGATATGTTCAAGAAGATTTTCCTGTTTCTCCTGATGTTATTGCCGGTACAGCAGTTCGCTCTTTTAGCCGGAGAAAAGGGTGAAGCCCGCCTGATGCGCTTTCCCGACATATATGGCAACCGGGTGGTTTTTGTGTATGCCGGTGACCTGTATCTGGTGAGTGCCGAAGGAGGCATGGCCCGCCGGATCACCACCAGCAAAGGATATGAGTGTTTTCCCCATTTCTCTCCCGACGGAAAATACATCGCCTTCACAGGGCAGTACGACGGGAATACCGAAGTGTTCCTGATCCCTTCCACGGGAGGGATCCCCAAACGCCTTACCTATACCGCCACCCTGGGACGCGATGATATAGGCGACCGTATGGGGCCCAACAACATCGTCATGGGATGGACCCCCGACGGGAAATATGTCGTGTACCGCTCCCGCAGGTATTCTTTCAACTCCTTTACCGGCCAACTGTTTATGGTGCCGGTGGAAGGCGGCCTCTCCAAAGAAGTGCCCCTCTCCAAAGGAGGATTTTGCTCCTTCTCCCCAGACGGGAAAAAGATGGCTTTTAACTGGGTGTTCCGTGAATTCCGTACCTGGAAATATTATACGGGCGGCATGGCCGACGATATACGTATCGTGGACTTTGATACGAAGAAAGTGGAGAAGATCACCGATAACATCTACCAGGATATCATCCCCATGTGGATAGGAAATAAGATCTTCTTTTTATCCGACAGAGACCGTACCATGAATCTTTTTTCCTATGACCTCAACACCAAAGAAGAGAAAAAACTGACGAATTTTACTGATTATGATATCAAGTTCCCCGGTTTCGGGAAGGATTATATCGTATATGAGCGCGGAGGATACCTATATAAATATAATGTCAATACGGATCAGATCGCACAGATCCATGTGCAGATAGCCAACGACGAGAAGTGGAGCCGGAAGAAATGGGAAGATGTGTCGAAAAGAATCTTTTCCATGGACTTGTCGCCCAATGGCGAGCGTATGCTCTTCGGGGCACGCGGGGATATCTTTTCCGTGCCGGCAAAAAAGGGCATCACCGTCAACTATACGGAGTCTTGCAATGCCAACGATCGGGATGCTTACTGGTCGCCCGACGGGAAATATATCGCCTATATCTCCGACCAAAGCGGGGAGTTCGAGATCTATATTCGTAACCAGGACGGCTCGGGAGAGCCGGTGCAGCTCACCTCCGGACTGAAAACATACATCTTCGACCTGGCCTGGTCGCCCGACAGTAAAAAAATATTGTTCAATGATAAGAGACAAACCCTCAATTATGTGGACATTGATACCAAAAAGATCGTGCAGGTGGACCGGTCGGATGAAGCACCCTGGTTCAGCTACGACTGGTCACCCGACAGCAAATGGATCACCTACACCCGGGCGGAAAAAGGCATGACGAAGATCAGGCTGTATAACCTGGAAACAAAGCAATCCGTGGTGCTCACCGACGGGTGGTATAACTCCGGCGACCCCTCTTTCAGCAGCGACGGGAAATATATCGTATTCTCTTCTGCCAGGGATTTCCGTCCGTTGTACAGCCAGGTGGAATGGGATTATGCTTACGAGGATATGGAACGGGTCTATCTGATCGTTCTGGCAAAAGATACACCCTCCCCCTTTGCTCCCGAGAATGATGTGGTAAAGCAGGAGAAAGAAAAAAGTGAGGCCGCACCTGACGACAAAGAGAAGAAAAAGAAAAACAGGGGAAAAGCTGAGAAAGAGAAAAACACACAAACCGGATCCGTGGTAATCGACCTGGACGGCATACAGGACCGCATCATCGGCCTGCCTGTCAAACCGGCTAACTATTTCAATATCTCCTGTGTGGATGACAAAGTGTATTATATCCGTTCTTCCTCCATGGGAGGCAGCCCCTCTTTCAGGGTCTATGACCTGAAAAAGCAAAAAGAAACCGAGTTGTCTTCAAACATATTCAGCTATGTAATCTCTTCCAACCACAAAAAAATGCTGGTGCGCCAGGGGAGCAAATATCAGGTGATTCCCCTGCCTTCTTCGAAGATACAACTGGATAAACCGGCGGATCTCTCCAACATGAAGGTGCTGGTGGACCATCACCAGGAATGGCAACAGATCTTTAACGAGAGCTGGCGTCAGATGCGTGACTTTTTCTATGCTCCCAACATGCACGGGGTGGACTGGCAGGCAATGCACGACAAATATGCCGTGCTGGTGCCCTATGTGAACCACCGTTCCGACCTGACGTATATCATCGGCGAGATGGTTGGCGAGTTGAGCATAGGCCATTCCTACGTCATCAACGGCGAACGCCCCATGCCCGAAAGGATCAGAACGGGGCTGCTGGGAGCCAGGTTCTCCCGTGACGAAAGCGGCTATTTCCGTGTGGATCACATCCTGAAAGGTGCCAACTGGAGCAAAGAATTGCGCTCACCCTTGACCGAGCTGGGCGTGAATGTCAAAGAAGGAGATTATATCCTGGCTGTAAACGGACATCCCGTCAATGAGGTGAATAATCTCTTTGACCTGCTGATAGGAAAAGCCGGCAAAACGGTGGAGCTGACCGTGAACGGCAAACCGGAGATGACAGGAAGCCGCAAAGTGCTGGTGGTACCTATTGCCGACGAGTCGCAGCTGTATTATTATGATTGGGTGGAAAACAATATCCGCAAAGTCAATGAAGCCACCAACGGAGAAGTGGGGTATATCCATATCCCCGATATGGGTCCCGAAGGACTCAATGAGTTTGTGAAACACTATTACCCCCAGCTGCTGAAAAAAGGACTGATCATCGACGTGCGCGGCAACGGCGGGGGCAATGTCTCTCCCATGATCATGGAGCGGCTGCTGCGCACTATCACATACGTGACCATGCACTCGGGAGAGAAAAAAGGCGATGTGAACCCCGTGGCTACTTTCGTAGGCCCCAAAGTGGCCCTGCTGGATAAATATTCCGCCTCCGACGGCGACCTCTTTCCTTATCGTTTCAAATACAAAAAACTGGGCAAACTGATCGGCACCCGCTCCTGGGGCGGCGTCGTCGGGTACAGCGGCTCCATCCCGCTGATCGACGGAGGATCTCTGATTACGCCTTCCTATGCCCCTTTTGCTGCCGACGGCAGCGGATGGATCATCGAAGGCCATGGTGTGGAACCCGATATTTATATCGAAAACGACCCGGTGAGAGAATATGAGGGCATTGATGATCAGCTTAACAAAGCCATCGAAGTGATCAAAGAAGAAGTGAAAAATTTCAAATATGAAATACCCCCCATCCCGCCGTTCCCCGATAAAAGCAAAAAGAAATAAATTCCCGGACTTTCGCACATTTTAGGGACTCCTACGTAGGTTTCTACGTAGGAGTCCCTTCCCGGAAAACTTGTCTGCCTCAGAAAATAACTAATCCCGATTATTATGAAAACCTTACGATTTTTGCTCTTTTCCCTTTTGTGGGGACTTGTGTTTTTTCCTCTTTCTGCCCGGCCGGAAGGAAAGAAACCCCTGAATCATGATGTGTACGATTCCTGGAAAAGTATCAAAGGCATCACCCTTTCACGCGACGGACGCTGGGTGGCTTATGAGATCAACCCGCAACAGGGCGACGGCCGGCTGTATCTCTATGATGTGAAAAAGGCAATCCTCGATTCATTCCCCCGGGGGTACGGCGCCCGTTTCTCGCCGGGATCGGAATATCTGGTCTTTAAGATCAAACCGGAATATCTGAAAGTCAGAAAGGCCAAAAGGGAGAAAAAGAAAAAAGAGGAGATGCCGAAAGACTCGCTGGGCATTGTCCTGTTAAAGGATAAATCACTGGTGAAGATTGCAAAAGTTCAGTCGTTCGGTGTGCCCGAAAAGGCCGGGACCTGGTTCTGGTACCGGAAGGAGAAAGAGTATCCCGAAAAACCGGACACCTCCGGCAAGAGCTTGTCGGAAGAGGCGAAAAAAGCTTATCGGGAGAAAAAGAAAGCGTACGACAAAAAGATGAAAGAGATCAAAAAAGCCAAAGGTACTGCCCTCGTGGTCATGGATCCCTTGAGGGATAAGTTCATGACTTATCCTGACGTTACCGGCCAGACCGTTTCCAAAAACGGGAATGTCATTGCCTTTATCGTGGAAAAGAAAGACTCTCTGGAACAATCGGCCGTTTATGTTTTTAATGTGGAATCTGAAAAAGAGGCGCCTGTTTTTCTGCGCACCGGCAAGGCTGTTCATACGGATAAGCTGGCGGTGGACAGCCGGGGAGGACAACTGGCTTTCCTGCATTCGGCCGATACGGGAGACGCGAAAGTCTTTGATCTTTATTACTGGAAGACCGGGCTGGATTCGGCCCGGAGAGCCGTGGATACCCTGACGGAAGGCATGCCCGCGGGCTGGAGTGCCGGTATCAACAGGCAGCCCTTATTCTCGAAAGACGGGAGCCGCCTGTTTTTTGGGACGGCACCCAAACCGCAACCTGAGCCGGAAGATACCCTGCTGGATGATGAAAAATACCATGTGGATATCTGGAGCTGGAAAGATCCCTATCTGCAGCCCATGCAAAAGCTGCGTGCCGCCAGGGAGAAAAAACGTACCTGGCTGGCTGTGTGGTTTCCGGAGAATAGGAAATTCATTCAACTGGGAGATGAAAAGATCCCGGATGTATCCGTGGCACAAAAAGGCAATGCCCCCTGGGCCCTGGGACGCTCCGGACTGCCTTACCGCATGCTGATCTCCTGGGAAGCCAACCGGTATCAGGACATCTACCGGATCCATGTGCAAACAGGTAAAAAGGAAAAGTTACTGACCAAAGCCCCTTCTTCTGTCTATCTGTCGCCCGGCGGCAACTATCTGTTGTGGTACCAGACGGCCGACAGCTGCTGGTATGGCCGGGATCTTGCCTCGGGACGGGAGACCAACCTCACCGGTAACTTGCCGGTGGCTTTTTACAATGAACTGCATGATACGCCCAGCGACCCGTATCCTTACGGCATGGGAGGTTGGTATGACGACGACCGCCATGCCATTCTGTACGACCGCTTCGACCTGTGGAAAGTGGATCTCTCCGGAAAAGAGAAACCCATCTGCCTGACAGACGGCTTCGGCAGAAAAAACGAACTTCGTTTCAGAAGGGTGCGGCTGGACAGGGAAAAAGAAACCATCGGCCCGGAAGAAAAACTGTTTCTCTCAGCCTTTCATATCTACAGCAAAAAATCGGGCTACTTTACGGTTTCTGCCGGAAAAGCGGCAGAACCGCAACAACTGGTGCTGGGCGATTACAGCTATTCCTCTCTTATGAAACCGGAAAAAGCGGAGCGTTTGTTCTGGCGGCGGGAGACGTTTCAGGAATACCCCGAATTGTGGACCGGCAATAAGAAGATGCAGAAAGCTCGTCGGATCTCCGTCACCAACCCGCAGCAGAAAGAGTATCTCTGGGGCACGGTGGAGCTGGTGGAGTGGCGGGCCTTCAATGGTGAGAAGTTGCAGGGACTGCTGTATAAACCGGAAGACTTCGACCCGCAGAAAAAGTACCCCATGATCGTCTATTTCTACGAGCGCAGCTCGGACGGACTGCACCGTTACTGGGTGCCGGCGCCTTCCCGCTCGATTATCAACAGGACGATGTACACCAGCAACGGCTATTTGATCTTCGTGCCGGACATCACCTATACGGTGGGCTATCCCGGACAGAGCGCCTACAAGGCCGTCGTGAGCGGCACCCAGGCGATGGTGGAACGCTATCCTTTCATCGACCGCGACCGGCTGGCCATGAACGGCCAGAGCTGGGGCGGATACCAGATCGCCTACCTGGTGACACAGACCGATATGTTCCGATGTGCTTTCTCGGGGGCGCCCGTATCCAATATGACCTCCGCTTACGGCGGCATTCGCTGGGGCTCGGGCATGAGCCGTATGTTCCAGTATGAACAGACACAGAGCCGCATCGGCGGCACCCTGTGGGAGAAACACCTGCTCTATATTGAGAACTCACCCATCTTCTTCGTACCCAAAATACACACACCCCTGCTGATTATGCACAACGACAAAGACGGGGCCGTGCCCTGGTACCAGGGCATCGAGTTCTTTGTGGCACTGCGGCGCCTGGGCAAACCCGCGTGGCTGCTGGAATACAACAACGAGGATCATAACCTCACCCGCCGCGCCGACCAGAAAGATTTATCTATCAGAACTATGCAGTTTTACGACCATTACCTGAAAGATAAACCCTCCCCCGCCTGGATGGTCAACGGCATCCCCGCCGTGGACAAAGGCAAAACAGACGAGTATGAGCTGATAAAGGAAAAGAAGTGAGCTTTAACACTGTCAGGAGCCGGCTGCGCCGCCACACTGACGGGTTTTGCCTTTGAGGCGCAAGTCCTTGCGCCTCTACAATTCTTTGTGCCGTTATGAAACTTCCACCATACTATAGCCGTATAATATATTTTTGTATGTTCGCATGACAAAAATACGGATGGAAGTGAAGCTCGCCTTGATTATATTTTTCACTGCTTTATCTGTCCTGCTTCGGGCCCAGCCGGCGGTTACGGGTTATGCCGAAGTGGGCGGTTCGCCGGTACTCGAGACCTACGGGGGGGGTTCACTTATACCCGGATACAGCTACCGGGGCTTTAACGCCACGGCGGGGATAAGCTGGCTGGGTTCGGGACAAAAAGAGACTTTCCTCGATGCGGTCAGGGTGCAGGGAAGCTATACCCTGGCGGTTAAAAAAAAGAATGACCTCTCTTTTGCCGTGGGGTGGCTATGGAAACAACCCTCCCATGAGATGAGGGAAACAGATCTGTTGCTGACAGCCGGGTATCGCATAGAACACTGGCATTTTCTGCTCGGCAACAATTTCCGGACGTACAGGATGAGCAAAGAGTACCGCGGGGAAACGGAGTGGCCGAAAGACGAAACCCGCATACGCGAACCATGGAACCTGATGTACAATGTTTCTTTTTTCCTGAACCGGCGCGATAAGATATGGAACATTATGGCTTCCGTAACCAATGTGGATTATTTTATGATAGAGCAGGAGACAAACCCTCTCTTTGTGCTGAAAGGTGATTACAAACCGGTGCAGCATGTGGATCTTTTTTTGGAAGCATGGATGAAAACCGCCGGCATGCTGAACATACAGGTCAATTATTACGGAACTCTGATCAGACTGGGCGTGATATGGACTATCTGAAAAAACATATATTATCCCTTGTTCTCTATGGTTTACCGGGCATATTTTTGTTTACCGGTTGTGAAAATATTGACCCGTCGGGCTTTTTTTATTCTTCGGATAATGTCAATGAGCGGTTTGCCCAGTCCATGGAGTGGAACAGGGCTGCTGATACGGTTCCCTGTATAGAGATTGATTCTAATGCTTATTCGTTTATGGCGGTGGGGGATGTGCATGTGGGCGGCACCCGCAATCTACGTTCCTTCCTGCAGAAAGCCGTTTATCCCGATGCCTCATTCATGGTGCTGGCAGGCGATCTGACCACGGGAAGGGACAGGGATATGGCGGTTATGAAGGATGTGCTCGAAAGTGATGCGCAGGTGCCCTGGTATGCCATTGCGGGAAACCATGATCTTTATTATGAGGGGTGGCCCTCTTACTTAAAATATTTCGGATCCTCTACCTATTGGATGACCGTAAAAACCCGGGATACTGCCGACCTTTTTATTTTCCTCGATACCGGTTCGGCGATGCTGGGAAAAGACCAGACCGCCTGGCTGAAAAATCTGCTGAAAGAAAAACGTCAGCATTACCGCTACTGTTTTATCATCGGGCATACCAACCTGTTCCGCAGCCGCAGGACCACCAGCACCAATCCCCTGGTAGATGAGCTGTATTTGCTTATGGACCTGTGTATTGATTATGATGTGGATATGGTGATCACCGGCCACGACCACAAGCACTCGGATGAGCAGATCGGCAACACCACTTACCTGATCCTGGATGCCCTGCTGGACGGATATAAATATGCAAGTTATCTTAAGGTGGATGTGGCGGACGGGGGCATTTCCCGGAAATTTTATCCCGTGGATTAATATCCCGGAACAGCGCCATGTTTTTTGTTCTCATTCCCATCTCATTTCTCAT
>CAZYPI010000073.1:0-2950 GCA_964649335.1 uncultured Rikenellaceae bacterium
CATCGGGTTCGTTGACCGTGAGGCTGCCTGAAGTAACCGGCCCGCAACCGTTGTCATCGGTGACGCTGACGGTATATGTGTTTGCTGCAAGACCGGTGAAATTGCCGGTGGTGTTGGTGATACCTCCAGGGTTGAGTGTATAATGCAGTGTCCCTGTACCGCCCGTGGCTGTGACGGTGACGGTACCGTCACCTGCGCCGTTGCAGGTGATGTCCGTAGCGACGGCCGATGAGATGGTGATGGCTGCCGGTTCATTGACCACCAGGTTGGCCGTAGTGACCGGCCCGCAACTGTTGTCGTCGGTGACGCTTACGGTATATGTGTTTGCTGCAAGGCCGGTGAAACTACCGGTGGTATTGGTGATCCCTCCCGGGTTAAGTGTATAGTGCAGTGTCCCTGTACCTCCCGTGGCCGTGACAGTTACGGTACCGTCACCTGCGCCGTTGCAGGTGATATCGGTAGCGACGGCCGATGAGATGGTGATGGCTGCCGGTTCATTGACCACCAGGTTGGCCGTAGTGACCGGCCCGCAACTGTTGTCGTCGGTGACGCTTACGGTATATGTGTTTGCTGCAAGGCCGGTGAAACTACCGGTGGTATTGGTGATCCCTCCCGGGTTAAGTGTATAGTGCAGTGTCCCTGTACCTCCCGTGGCCGTGACAGTTACGGTACCGTCACCTGCGCCGTTGCAGGTGATATCCGAGGATCCTGCCGAGGTAATGAGTATAGGCAGTGGTTCGGTAATGGTGACCGGTCCAAAGTTTGTGGCGCAATTATGGGCATCGGTTACGGCGACGGTATAATCTCCCGGTGCCAGATTGATAATGTCTTCATCTGTAGAAGTATAGCCGTCCGGTCCGGACCACAGGAAACTATAGGGGGGAGTGCCTCCGGTAACGGTGATGGCAATGGACCCGTTATCGGCGCCGTTACAGGTAACATTTTGTACCGCGTCAGTATTGACGGCCAAAAGATCAGGTTCGGTAACCGTTATGGGTCCATAATTAGAAGTACAGTTGTTGGCGTCGGTAACCGTCAGGTTGTAATTACCAGGTGAAAGGCTGGAAATATCTTCGAGGGTGGAAGTGTATCCCGAGGGGCCTGTCCAGGCGTAAGAATAAGGAGATGTTCCTCCTGTGACGGTAACATCGATGGCTCCGTCATTGTCTCCGTTGCAGGTAACGTTTGTGAGAGTATGAGTAATTGAGATAGCAGCCGGTTCAACAATTTCCACCGAGTCGGTAACCACGGTGAGATCGGCATCCTGAACGCTGACGACATAGGTTCCCGGTGCCAGATTGGTGATGCTGCTGTCGGAGGAGGTAAATCCACCGGGGCCTGTCCAGGAATAGGTATAAGGAGAAGTTCCTCCCGAGGGAGTGACTACGGCGGTGCCGTCATTGGCACCATAGCAGGTAATGTCGGTAGATGAGAGTGCAATGGTAAGAGGGTTGTTGTTTACACATAGGGTAAAGGAGCCACTGTGGTAATTATCATCCACCGAGATCCAGTACCAGTTGCCCGGAGTGAGGGTATCCACCGTCAGGTAGGTATCTCCAGCATAAACGGAGGGGCCTGAGCAACCCAGTTCAACATCGCCGGCGTTCCATAAGGAGAATTGTTGTCTGCGCATCGATCCGTAAACAGATCCTGTTCTGACACGTATATTTACTTCAGGTTTGATGGCCTGGAATTTAAACCAGACATTTTTATTTTCGGTTCCTCCCCAGCAAGAGCCCATGCTACGATCGGCGGTAGCGTACAGGTTGCTGTAAGCTGCATCTCCGGAACACCATTCGTAAAGATTGGTCAGTTCAATGGCTCCTTCTTTAAAGTCGAAGTCGAACTGGTCGGTGACACACAGGGTGAACGTGCCGGGGATGTAATCATCGTCTACGGAGATATAATACCAGTTTCCGGGAGTTAGCGTATCTATATGTAAAGAAATGGTTCCCTGGTTTCCTGCCCACCGTGCACAACCCACTTCATTGCCTGCTTCATCCCAGAGGGCTACCTGCTGGCGATGCATGCTGCCATAGATATTTCCGGTTTTTACCTGCACCTTAATAAAGGTATTGGTAGCCTGGAATTTGAACCAGACGTTTTTCAGTCCGGTGTGTCCGGAGACCGATCCGTCGGTCCAACAACTGCCGGCGGTTTCGTCGGCAGTAGCCAGGCGGTTGTCATACTGAGCGTCGGCCGAGCACCAGTCGTTGAGGTCGGTGAGTTCGAGGGCACCGGCTTTGTAATCATAATCCTGAGAGATATCGTCATTGACACAGAGGGTAAATGTTCCGGGGATATAATCGTCATCCACAGAAATATAGTACCAGTTTCCGGGGGTGAGGGTATCGGTCTGTAGCGTGATGGTCCCTTGATTGTAAATCCAATGTATACAACCCACTTCATTGCCGGCTTCGTTCCAGAGGGCTACCTGCTGGCGCTGCATGGAGCCATAGACATTTCCTGTTTTTACTTTTACCTGTATATAATTGGTGGTAGCCTGGAATTTGAACCAGACATTTTTCAGTCCGGTATGTCCGGAGACCGATCCGTCGGTCCAACAACTGCCGGCGGTTTCGTCGGGGGTGGCAAAACGGTTATCGTATTGTGCTTCGGCCGAGCACCAGTCGTTGAGGTCGGTGAGTTCGACGGCTCCGGCTTTGAAGTCATAGTCCGCAGTGATTTGGTCATTTACGCACAGTGTAAATGTCCCGGGGATATAATCGTCATCCACAGAGATATAGTACCAGTTTCCGGGGGTGAGGGTGTCCGTCTGGAAAGAGATCGTTCCCTGGTTGTGCAGCCAATGGGTACATCCTACCTCATCGCCTGCTTCATTCCAGAGGGCCACCTGCTGGCGCTGCATGGAGCCGTAGATATTTCCGGTCTTAACCTTTACCTTGATGTAGTTGGTGGTAGCCTGGAATTTGAACCAGACGTTTTTCAG
>CAZYPI010000073.1:3050-12338 GCA_964649335.1 uncultured Rikenellaceae bacterium
CCGGTGTGTCCGGAGACCGATCCGTCGGTCCAGCAGCTACCGGCGGTTTCGTCGGGAGTGGCCAGGCGGTTGTCGTATTGTGCTTCGGCCGAGCACCAGTCGTTGAGGTCGGTGAGTTCGATGGCTCCGGCTTTGAAGTCGTAATCCACGGTGATCTGGTCGTTTACACAGAGGGTGAATGTTCCGGGGATATAATCGTCATCCACAGAGATATAATACCAGTTACCGGGGGTGAGGGTATCTGTCTGCACCGAGATGGTTCCCTGGTTGTGCAGATAGTGTTTACAACCCACTTCGTCGCCGGCTTCATTCCAGAGTGCTACCTGTTGTCGTTGCATGCTGCCATAGACATTCCCTGTTTTTACTTTTACCTGTATATAGTTGGTGGTAGCCTGGAATTTGAACCAGACGTTTTTCAGGCCGGTGTGTCCGGAGACCGATCCGTCGGTCCAGCAGCTACCGGCGGTTTCGTCGGGAGTGGCCAGGCGGTTGTCGTACTGTGCGTCGGCCGAGCACCAGTTGTTGAGGTCGGTGAGCTCGACGGCCCCGGCTTTAAAGTCATAGTCTTCGGTAATCTGGTCGTTTACGCATAAGGTAAATGTTCCGGGGATATAATCATCATCCACGGAAATATAGTACCAGTTTCCGGGGGTGAGGGTGTCTGACTTAAGAGTGATCGTACCCTGGTTATGGAGATAGTGTAAACAACCCACTTCATCGCCGGCTTCATTCCAGAGGGCCACCTGCTGGCGTTGCATGCTACCGTAGATGTTTCCGGTTTTTACGCTTACTTCAATATAGTTGGTGGTGGCCTGGAATTTAAACCAGACGTTTTTCAGACCGGTATGTCCGGAAACCGAGCCGTCGGTCCAGCAACTGCCGGCGGTTTCGTCGGGAGTGGCGAAACGGTTGTCAAAGGATGCATCCGCTGAGCACCAGCCGGTGGTATTGGTTATTTCAAAGGCGTTGGATCTGTAATCATAATCCACCGAGTCATCCACACAGATGGTAAAGCTGCCGCTGGTGTAATCATCATCTACGGATATCCAGTACCAGTTGCCCGGAGTCAGGGTATCCGATTGCATCTTGATGGTGCCGGCATAATATAACCATCTGGCACAGGATACCTCCGTCCCGTCGGCGTTCCATAGTGCTACCTGTTGGCGGCGCATGGAGCCGTAAGAAGAACCGGTTTTGATCAGTACTTTTACCTGGTTGGTGGTTGCCCGGAATTTGAACCATTTGTTATTGAACGGAGCATTGTTTCCTGTGGTCCAGCAGCTGCCGCCGAAGGAACTGGACGGCTCGCCGGCATTGGAATAGGTTGCCGTTCCGGAGCACCAGTTATCGATATCATCCAGCAATACGGCCGGAGGCATGGTATAGTTGACATCATCATCGATACACAGGGTAAAGGTCCCGCTAATGCTGTCATCATCCACGGAGATGTAATACCAGTCTCCGGGGGTCAGGGAATTTACCGTAAGTGATTGTGTTCCTCCGTCACCGGAAAGGGGGCCTGTGCAGCCGACCTCCGTGCCGGTGTTATCCCAGATGGCGAGCTGTTGCCCGCGCATCTCACCATAATCACCACCTGTCGTTACATCTACGGTGACCTGGCCGGAAGTGGCCTGGAACCTGAACCATACGTTTTTATTTCCTGTTCCTGCGATATCAGTCCAGCAGCTTCCTGCAGACTGGTCGGGAGTGGCCAGGCTATTGGTATATTGAGCTTGTGAGGAGCACCAGCTGTTCAGGTCGGTGAGGTCGTAAGCGTTGGCCCGGTCGTCATTGGGGATAGCATCCGTGATGCACAATTTGAATGATCCTCTGTATCCTGTTCCCGTTGTGTTGTCCACATCGATAAAATACCAGTCGCCCACGTTCAGACCGGTGGCTGTCAGCTCGATGTCGGCAGTGGCTCCGATACGGTATTTACAAGCGATCTCGGTGCCGTTGGTATCCCACAGGGCTACCATGGGATAGCGGAGGGTTCCCTCCGGGTTGTTGGTACGCACCATAATACTGACCTGGGGTGCTGTTGCCTGAAACCGGAACCAGCGGTTGTAATTAGGTCCGTTGCCCCAGCAAGAGGGTCTGGGTTCGTCGGGAGTGGCGCCGACGGTAGAGTAAGCTTCATCGCCGGAACACCATCCGTTCAGGTCGGACAGCTCGATAGCGCCGGCCTTGTAATCATAACTGATCTGATCATCCATACACAGGGTGAAAGTACCCCGGTAACCCATTGCATTATAGTTATCTGCCGAGATATAATACCAGTCGCCCGTTGTTAGGCCTGCATAGGATATCTCTATGTCGTCGTAAGCATTGGTGTATCTCTGGCAGGCCAGTTCGTTGCCGCTACTGTCCCAGAGGGCAAGCAGGCCGTATCTTAGTGTTCCTTCGTCGGCGCCGGTTTTCATCTGAATAGTCACTTCCGGGCCCGTAGCCTGAAACCGGAACCAGCGGTTGAAGTTGGGGCCGTTGGGCCAGCAGGAACCTCTGTCTTCATCCGGTGTAGCTCCAATGGTAGTAAATTCTTGCAGCGCTGAACAGTAATTGTCATAATTGACAATCTCATAGGCAGCTCTTTTAAAATCATAGTCGATGGTATCTGTGACACAGAGGGTGAAAGAGCCGCGATAAGCGGTATTGTTATAATTATCCACAGCGATATAATACCAGTTGCCCGGCGTGAGTGTATCGGTAGCGGCACGAATGTCTTCGTACGCGCTCGTGCGATAACGTGCACAGGCCACCTCATTCATGCTTGTGTCGAAGATTGCCACATAAGGATATCGCATGGTTCCTTCCGATCCTCCGGTTTTTACATCCACCATAACCATGTCGGTGGTGGCCCGGAATTTAAACCAGCGGTTGAAATTGGGGCCGGTATTCCAGCAGGATCCTTTGACTTCATCGGGAGTGGCGTTCAGGGTGGTATAGGCTGCATCGGCTGAACACCAGTTATGAATATCATTTAGTATGATGGCTGCATCCTTATAGTCATAGTCTATTGTGTCACTGATACATAACTTAAAGGAACCTCTGTAACCGGTATAACCATAATTATCTACTGATATGTAATACCAATTACCGGGTGTAAGATTATTACTCCCTATGGTAAGGTCACTATATTGTCCGGAATACCGGGCACATGTCACTTCGTTGAGAGCATCATCCCACAGGGCGATATAGGGATAACGTAAGGTGCCTTCGCTGCCGCCGGTTTTCAGATCTATTTTTATAAATTTTTTGGTAGCCTGGAACTTAAACCAGCGGTTATAGTTGGGGCCGGTATTCCAGCAGGATCCTCTGCTTTCATCAGGAGTGGCGAACATAGTCGAATAAGCAGCATCCGGAGAACACCAGTGATTCAGATCGGTAAGTTCAATAGCCGCATCTTTAAAATCATAGTCTATGGTGTCGTCCACGCACAGGGTAAAAGTGCCCCGGTAGGCGACATTGTTATAGTTATCTACAGAGATATAATACCACTGTCCGGGAACGAGGTTATTGGATCCGATGGTCAGGTCGCTGTAAGCGCCGGTATAGCGTCCGCAGGCCACTTCTGTATTTGAATCATCCCACAAGGCCACATAAGGATACCGCATGGTTCCTTCCGATCCTCCTGTTTTCACTTTGATAGTGATCATATTGTTAGTAGCCCGGAACTTAAACCAGCGGTTAAAGTTGGGGCCGGTATTCCAGCATCCGCCCCGGGTTTCGTCCGGTGAGGCGTTCATGGTGGTGTAAGCGGCTTCGGGTGAGCACCAGTTGTCAATATCTGTCAGCTCGATGGCGCCGGCTTTGAAGTCATAATCAATGGTGTCGGAGACACACAAAGTGAATGTGCCTCTGTAGTAGGCACTGGCATAGTTATCCACAGCGATATAATACCAATCGCCGGGAGTCAGGTTGGTGGCTCCGACGCTCAGGTCGCTGTATGTTGAGTAATAGCGTGCACATTCCAGCTCATTGCCGGCGGAATCCTGCAGTACGAGATAGGGATACCTGAGAGATCCTTCATCGCCTCCCGTTTTCAGCTGGACGAGTGCCTGGCTGGTGGTGGCCCGGAATTTGAACCAGCGGTTGAAGTTGGGGCCGGTATTCCAGCAGCTTCCTTTCACCCCGTCGGCCGAAGCATTCAGGGTGGAGTAAGCTGCGTCGGCAGAGCACCAGACGCCTGTGTCGGGCACCTCCAGGGCTCCTTCCCTGAAGTCGTAAGTGATGGTATTGTCAATGCACAGGGTAAAGGATCCGCGATAAGCCGCATTATTATAGTTGTCCACGGAGATGTAGTACCAGTTTCCGGGGGTCAGACTGGTGCTGCCGATGGACAGATCGGTGTAAGTTCCGGCGTAACGGGCACAGGCCACCTCACTGCCACTTTCATCCCATAGGGCGATATAGGGATATCTGAGGGTTCCTTCCTCTCCTCCTGTTTTCAGTTGGATGGTGATGTCGCTGGTGGCGGCCTGAAATTTGAACCATACGTTGAAATTGGGGCCGGTGTTCCAGCAACTGCCTCTCGATTCATCAGGAGAGGCATTGAGGGTGGTGTATGCCGCATTGCCGGAGCACCAATTGTTGAAATCGGTCAGTTCGATGGCTCCGGCTTTGAAGTCATAATTCACGGAGTCATTGACGGTGAGCGTGAAAGTTCCTCTGTAGCCGGTGTTATTATAGTTGTCAACCGAGATGTAGTACCATTCCCCGGGAGTAAGGCTGGCACTGCCCAGGCTGATATCGCTGTATTGGCTGGAATAGCGGGCACAGGCGACCTGCGTGCCGGATTCGGTCCAGATGGCGGCCAGGGGATAACGCATAGATCCTTCATCCCCCCCGATTTTTACCTCGACAAATACCTGGGTGGTGGTAGCTTTGAACTTAAACCAGCGGTTGAAGTTGGGGCCGTTGGGCCAGCAGCTGCCGCGGGCTTCATCCGGAGTAGCTCCGATCGTGGAGTATTGGGCTTCGGCTGAGCTCCACTGGTGAATATCATCCAGTATAATGGCGCCGTTTTTAAAGTCATAATCCCGTACTTCGGTATAAGCGGTATCGGCGTTAGAGCACCCGAAAGCATCGGTATACTGATAGATAATCTGATGTATGCCAATACCGGCGGTTGCCGGGTCGAAGGTGTCGCCGGAGATGCCGGGGCCTGAAAAAGTGCCTCCGGCAGGGGTGCCGGTGAGGGTGACGGCTGCGTCATGCACATCGTACAGGGTGTCCAGGCCGGTGAAACTGACAGCGGGGGTATCGTGTACGGTAGTGGTCTGGTTGTCGATACCGGTACATCCGGAGGGATCTGTATATGAATAAGTGATCGTATGGGTGCCGGGCCCGGCCAGCACGGGGGAGAAGATACTGTCGGTGATGCCGTTGCCGGAGAAAATCCCGCCGGCAGGTGTGCCATGAAGGGTATCGTTATCATCATAAATACAATAATCCGTAAGCAGACCGGAGAAACTGACGGTGGGGTTGTCGTGGATATCCACGACCAGCTCGCTGGAGTCTTTGGCTCCGCAACTGTTGGTTTCCACTACCTTGACAAAGCCGGAAACACCGCCGGTAGCGTTCCAGGTCACATCCAGCGAACTGGAACCGGAGGCTGAGGCAGGAACACCGTTGAGAACGGTCCAGTCGTAAGTGGAGCCGGAATGATCGTTCACAGAGTAAGTGATGGTCTCGCCGGCACATACGTTGGTGTCACTCGGGACGATGGGAGAGGTGACGGGAGGGAAACAGGTGTCGCAGGAGATGGTAGCTTCCCATCCCTGGCGGGTGTAACTGGCGTCGGAAACAAAATGAAAGGTCAGACAGGTGTCACTGGAAGCTACGGAAAAAGTAATCCCCTCTCCGGAGTAGGCACCGAGTAAAGGTGCCGTGATGTCGGAGCCATCATAAACCCATAAAGTATCGCCGGTTCTAACTTCAAAAGTGGTGAAATCAAAACTGATATGTTCTCCGTTATCCGAACAAAAAGTGACCGTAAAGGATTCATTATCCCCGTAATACCCTCCGGAACCTCCACTGTCATAAAAAGTTCCCGAACACGTGTTGACGGTCTGGCCGTCATAATCGTCAATTTCATACGACTGGGCATTCAGGGAGAAAGAAAAAACATAAAAAAGTAAAATAGATAAAATAAAAATATTCAGCGGGGAGGGAATACTTTTTTTGTTCATTACGATCGGTATATTAAAATAAATTCAGTTCAAATTTTTATTTCAAACAAATTAAGTTCTAATTTATTAATTGACCCGGTTCATAAAAAAATGGTTGCTTTTCCATACGAAATAAACAAAATATTTTATTTCAGGTCAAATATAACATTATTTATTTTTTTTAATAAAACTTGAGAATAATATACGCAGCGTTCCGGTTTTTGTTTGCAGGTGTTCCGGGCAAATACTATGTTTTTTGATAAATAGTATAATATTTAAGATGAACGGAATTGTCTTCCGGCTCAGGGATCCAGTGACAGGGAGGCATTGCGTTCCAATAAAAGGGTCTTTATCCCTAACAGTCTGGCCGTTTCCAAATGTTCCTTCGAGTCATCTATGAACAATGTTTCGGACGGGATGAGGTTATTTTCGCGTATCACCAGTTCAAAAATGTCCGGTTCCGGTTTTCGCAATCCTGTTTCGTAAGAATAGTAAGTTTTTTCAAACAGATCATTCAGGCTGTTCATGTTATATTTTCCGGAAATGATTTCATTGCAGCGTTTTATATGAATAACGTTTGTATTACTGAGGAGAAATGTCCTGAATTTCGGTTTCAGTTCGAGGAGTAGTTTGATCTTTAGAGGGTTGAAACCTAAGATCATGGCATTCCATGCGGATATCAACTGTTTTGTGGAGACCGGTTTGCCTACGATGGTTTTCAACCGGGAGAAGAATACCTCTTCGGGGATGAACCCTCTTTCGAGCAGCAGGAAGACATTTTCTTCCCCGCCGTTGTTGTGAAGGTGGAACATCGATTCGTCAAATCCGAGGCGGGCTAAGGCCCGTTTTGTTTTTTCAATGTCCAGGTCCATCACCACGCCGCCCAGGTCGAAGATGATATTTTTTATTTTTTTGGGAATCTTCGTCATGGTTCATTACTTTTGTCAATACAGGAAGGAGTAAAAATAGAAAAATTTCCGGGTATGCAGGCAGGAAGCAAATATTATGAGTCGTTATGGTTTGACCGTGATCATCCCGGTGAGGTACGGGTGATAGATCAGCGGCGCTTGCCGTGGGAGTTTCAGATCGCGGTGCTGGACAGTGTGGAAGAGGTGTATATAGCCATCCGGGAGATGAAGGTGCGCGGGGCTCCGGTGATAGGGGTGGCTGCAGCTTTCGGGATGTATCTGAATGCTTTCAATCATGCGGGCGACCCGAAGATGCACGAGCGGCTGGATCATGCGGCAGAATACCTGATCTCCTCCAGGCCTACGGCGGTCAATTTGTCTTATGCGGTACGGGAGCAACAACAAGTTTATCACAATATCACCGATATTGCCGCCATTCCTGCGGCTCTGCTGCAACGTGCCCTGGCCATGGCTGAGGCCGAGAAGGAGGCCTGCCGCCGCATCGGGGAGTACGGTGTTTCCCTGCTGCAGGAAATAGCTGAAAAAAAACAGGGCGAGCCGGTGAACATACTTACTCACTGCAATGCCGGCTGGCTGGCTACCATCGACTACGGCACGGCTCTGGCTCCGGTATATGAGGCACACAAAAGGGGCATCGCAGTACATGTATGGGTGGATGAGACACGTCCCCGCAACCAGGGAGCGCGGTTGACCACCTGGGAACTGGAACAGGCCGGCGTGCCGTACACCCTGATCGCTGACAATACTGGCGGCCATCTCATGCAGCAGGGGATGGTGGACATTGTTCTGGTAGGCAGTGACCGCACCACCCGTACCGGCGACACTGCCAATAAGATCGGTACCTACCTGAAGGCCCTGGCCGCTTATGATAACCGGGTGCCTTTCTATGTTGCCCTGCCGGTTTCATCCATTGATATGACACTGGAGAATGGACTCAGGGATATCTTCATAGAAGAACGGTATGCCGGAGAGGTGATCGAAGTGGAAGGACTGGCAGGAACAAAAATGAAACGGGTGAGTATCGTCCCGCCGCAAACGCCGGTGGCCAATTATGCTTTTGATGTCACTCCCGCCCGACTGATCACCGGCCTGATCACCGAGAAAGGTATCTGTGAGGCTTCCGAAAAAAGGATAGCTTCCCTGGTCAGGCATCCGTAAGAGAAAGAGGTAAATAATGTTACAATGAAAAGAATCGGGATTATCGGAGGGTCCGGTCTGGAGAATCCGGATATTTTCAGAAAAATCTCTGAAAAGAAAGTGAACACCCCTTATGGTGAGCCCAGTTCGTCTCTGATATCGGGTAAGATAGAAGGCATAGAGGTGGTTTTGTTGTCCCGTCACGGGAAAAAACATACCATTCCTCCCACGCAGGTGAATAACCGTGCCAATATACATGCCTTGCGTGAGGCGGGGTGTACTCATCTGCTTGTCACGACGGCTTGCGGCAGCCTGCGGGAGGAGATCCGGCGGGGAGATCTGGTGATCCCCGACCAGTTCATTGATTTTACCAGACACCGGATCAATACTTTTTATGATCATTTCAAGGCCGGAGAGATGAAGCATACCTCCATGGCCGATCCTTTTGACAATCATTTGCGGGAAGTGCTGATTCGTGCCGCCCGGGAGTTGTCGCTTTCTTTCCATCCGGAGGGCACGATCATTACCATTGAAGGTCCCCGTTTTTCCACCCGTGCCGAGTCGAGAATGTTCAGACAATGGGGGGCTGATGTGATCAATATGTCCATTGCGCCGGAAGCGGCTCTGGCCAATGAGGCCGGACTGCCTTATGCCTGCATTGCCATGAGCACGGACTATGACAGTTGGAAAGATGATGAAGATCCGGTGCGGTGGGAGGAGGTGCTGAAGGTGTTCCGGGAAAATGTTCATCACGTAATACAACTGATACAAAAAGCGGTGCCGGAAGTTTGAGAACTTCTGACTCAAAGTAAGTAATTTGTCGCAATTTTTATTTTTTGTAAAAATTTTATGCTTTGGGCCTTGGGCTCATAAATACTGCTATTGGGCCACCAAGGCACTAAGATACACCAAGGCTCACAATTCCTGTGTTTTATATTGCTTGGTGTTACCTGGAGTCTTGGAGTCTTGGTGGCTAAATTTCCATACAACAAAAAACCATATCTCACGACAATTGTTATTGAGATACTTTTACTTTAACTAACTTATTGCCA
>CAZYPI010000074.1:0-12101 GCA_964649335.1 uncultured Rikenellaceae bacterium
GATTGGCTTTGAAAGCCTCCGGTATCTTTTTCAGATGTACGCATACCAGCCCCTTCTCGGGGGGAGGCAACGGCACCAGATTGAACCGTATGGCTGTGGTGACGGCCAGCGTGCCTTCCGACCCTGCCAGCAGCTTTGAGAGGTTGAAGGGAACCCCGTTGCCGGTGAAAGGATCCGTTTCCAGCAATAGATCCAGGGCATAACCGTTGTTCCGGCGGTGAATGTCGGGATGCGGAAACTCCCGGCGTATCTCCTGTTGTATCTCTTTGTCCGAAAGGATGTCGTAAAGTTTTTTATAGATTTTCCCTTCCAGGTCGTTGCGGCGTGTCTTATCCAGAAAAGCTTTTTTGTCCAGCGGGCCGAAGGTCACTTCACTGCCGTCACTGAGTATGGTCTCAACTTCCAGGGTGTGATCACGTGTGCTGCCGTACAGGATCGAATGTGATCCGCATGAATTGTTGCCCAGCATACCGGCCAGCATACAACGGTTGGAGGTGGAGGTCTCCGGCCCGAAAAACAGTCCGTAGGGCTTCAGAAACAGGTTCAGTTCGTCGGGGATAACACCCGGTTCCACATATACCTGGTGTTCTTCCGTATTCAGTTCAATGATCTTCGTGAGATACCTGGAAACATCCAGTACAAGCCCTTTGCCTACCACCTGTCCGGCCAGCGACGTGCCGGCGGTACGGGGTATCAGGGGTATTCTGTTCTCCGCAGCAAAGGACACAATCGTTTTGATATCCTCTTTGTCTTTGGGTCGTGTGACGCCCAGCGGCAGTTCGCGGTACTCCGAGGCATCCGTGGCATAAAGGATCCGGGTAACCTCATCCGCATACAGGTCCCCTTTTATTTTTTGGGCGAGCTGTTGGTACAATTTATCCATACGGGAAAACTTGAGCATGATTGAGAACGGAGTAAAAATAATTCAAATATGTTAAACTATATAGTTTTTCGGAGTTTCTCTTTCCTGTTTTTCCGTATTGTTGCAGAACAGCTATGGGCTATGATAATAGTCATATGAAAATGTTTAAAAAGGTATGAAATTTGACTACCTTTGTTTTTTAAAATAAATTTACATAACTAACTGACAAACAATGGAGTTTATAGAATCAATCAAAGACAAGGCAAGAAAAGCATACAAAAGGATTGTGCTGCCGGAAGCCTATGAGGAACGTACCCTGCATGCGGGGGATATCCTGGCCGGTGAGAAACTGGCGGAGGTGATCCTGATCGGTGATCCGCAGCAGATCAGGTCACATGCCAAAAAGTTGGGTCTGAAGCATGTGGATGAATGCCGTATCGTAGATCCCAAAGATCATCCCAAAAAACAGGAATACATAGACCTGATGGTGAAACTGCGTGCCCACAAGGGGCTGACGGAGGAGGAGGCAGCCCGTTTGATCGAAGATCCCCTCTATCTGGGGCCTGTGATGATCAAGGCAGGCGACGCCGACGGCGAAGTGGCCGGCGCCAATAATCCTACGGGCAACGTCCTGAGGCCGGCCTTCCAGTTTGTGAAGACCATGCCGGGGATCACCGTGGTGTCCGGGGCTTTTTTCATGATATTACCCGATAAAGAATACGGAGAAGAAGGAATCCTGGTCTTTGCCGATTGTGCGGTCAATCCGGCGCCTGATGCTGCCCAGTTGGCAGAGATCGCCGTGACCACCGCACGTACCGCCAGGGCTATCGGAGGCTTTGAACCCCGCGTGGCTTTGCTGAGCTTTTCCACCAAAGGCAGTGCGCAACATGAGGACGTGGACAAGGTGGTGGAGGCGTTACAGAAAGCCCGGGAGATGGATCCGTCGCTGGCAATCGACGGGGAGATGCAGGCAGATGCAGCCATCGTCCCGGCCGTAGGGAAGAAAAAAGCCCCGGGAAGTACCATCGCCGGAAGGGCCAACGTGCTGGTATTCCCCGATCTGAACTCGGGAAATATCAGCTACAAACTGGTGCAGCGTCTGGCTCATGCTGAGGCCATAGGTCCCGTACTGCAGGGGATGGCTGCCCCCATCAACGACCTCTCCAGAGGCTGCAGCGTGGAAGATATTGTAAACCTGGGAGCCATTACGGTAAACCAGGCGGCCGGAGTGAATATATAATCGTAAAATTATTGTAAAATGAATGTCGAACCGATTGAGAAGTATGCCTTGCGATCGCAGGTGAAAAAAAAAGGAGGCTTGCAGAAGGTGGGCCTGATAGGTTGTGGAAACATGGGGCAGGATATTGCCCATCTGGTGGCGGCCAACGGCTTCAACGTGGTGTTTGTAGATGTGTCGGAGGTGCGTGTGGCAGAGGTTTTTATCGAACTGAACCAGAAACTCGATAACATCATCGATAAATGGGGCCTGACAGAAAGCGAAAAAAGAGCCATCCTCTCCCGTATTCACGGTACCACCGATTACAATGAGATCAGTGATTGTGATATTGTGATCGAAACGATCAACAACAGAAAACCCGGCACCAGCCTGGAGCTCAGAAAAGAAGTCTTCCGGAAGGTGGAGTCGGTGGTGAGTGAGACGGCCGTGATCGCCTCCAATACTTCGACGCTGGTGATCTCGGATCTTGCGTCGGTGCTGAAGCACCCGGAACGGGCGGTAGGACTGCATTTCCTGCCTTCTCTTACCAGTGGCAGTGTTGTAGAAGTGGTACGGGGAATGTACACCGACCAACGGTCGGAGGAGTTTGTCGAGAAATTTGCCAGGACCATCGGCCTGCGCGTTATCCCGCTGCTGGAGTCACCGGGCAATGTCAGCACACGACTTATCGTCGTCCTGATCAATGAAGCTTGCGAAACCCTTATGGAGGGAGTCTCATCCGCTCAGAATATTGATGCTACCATGAAACTGGGATTCGGATTGCAACTGGGACCGCTGGAAATGGCCGACCGCATCGGACTGGATAAGGTGATCAAGTGGATGAATAATCTTTATCAGGAATTCGGGGACAGAAAATATAAACCCAATCCGATCATCAAAAAATTGTATCGTCTGGGGTATCACGGCAGAAGAAACGGACAGGGTTTTTATGTCTATGATAATAACCGGATTTCAGGTGAAACGATTACCTGTCCGGAGATTGTGGCGCGACGGTAATCCGGATCACCGGGCCGGAGGCCGGCAAAAAAAGATATATAGTGCATTGAAATTAAAGAAGAAAAAATGAAGATAATTGTTCTAAATAGTGGAAGTTCGTCCATAAAGTACCAGCTTTTTGATATGAAAAGTGAACACGTCCTGGCCAAAGGCGGGGTGGAAAAGATCGGTCTGCACGGTTCTTTTCTCATGAATCAGCGGGATGACGGGGATGAGGTAATGCTGAAAGGAGAGATCTATGATCATCAGCAGGGGATAGAGTATATTCTGAGTGTGTTGACCAGCGGTAAGCATGGCTCCCTGAAAAGCTTTGACGAAATAGATGCCGTGGGACACCGGGTGGTGCATGGCGGGGAAAAATTCAAGGGGAGTGTGCTGATCACTGGTGAGGTGATCAGAAAAATGCAGGAGGTGGCCGATCTGGCGCCCCTGCACAACCCGGCCAACCTGAAAGGGATCTATGCCATGCAGGATCTGCTGCCCGACGTGCCGCAGGTGGGCGTGTTCGATACGGCTTTCCATCAGAGCATGCCCGCCCACGCCTATACCTATGCTATCCCTTATTCTCTCTATAAAAAATACGGCATCCGCCGGTATGGTTTTCATGGTACCAGCCATCGTTTTGTCTCCCGGCGCGCCTGTGAATTGCTGGGATGCGATTACGAGAAGATGAAGATCATTACCTGTCATCTGGGTAACGGTGCTTCCATGGCTGCCATTAATAACGGTAAATCGGTGGATACCTCGATGGGGCTCACGCCGGTAGAAGGATTGATCATGGGTACCCGTACCGGCGATCTCGACCTGGGCGTGCTTACCTATATCATGCAAAAAGAAGAGCTGACCCTCCATGCCGCCAACACGCTGATCAATAAATTCAGCGGAATGCTGGGGGTGACGGGGATCTCTTCGGATATGCGCGATATAGAAAAAGCAGCCGGCGAAGGAAACGAACGCGCCCGCCTGGGGTTGAACATGTACAGCTACCGGATCAGAAAATATATCGGAGCCTATGCCGCCGCCATGGGTGGACTGGATATGCTGGTGTTTACGGGAGGTATCGGTGAAAACGATGTGTCGGTGAGGGAAAATGCATGTAAAGACCTGGCGTTCCTCGGCATCCGGCTGGACAATGAGGCCAATAAGAAAACAACAGGCGGAAAAACGGGTGTGATCAGCACCCCCGGATCACAAGTCAGAATCGTGGTGATGCCCACCAATGAAGAGCTGGTCATTGCCAGAGATACGTTGGAGATCGTAAAAAACATAAAAAAATAAAACCATGGCTCATTCTTTGAAAGAAATGCTGGGTATGCTGACCGGGATGCCCCGGAAGAAACTTGTGGTGGCCCATGCCGCAGACTCCCATACCCTCGGAGCCGTATCGCTGGCTGTTGAGAAAAACCTGGTGGACGTGACCCTGACAGGTGATAAGAACGAGATCGCCGAAATCGTGCGAAAGGAAGGATGGGATCTTTCATCCTTTGAGATCATTCATGAGACGGACCCTTTTGCTTCGGCCCGCAAGGCGGTGGCCCTGGTAAGGGAGGGAAAAGGCGATCTGATTATGAAAGGTTCGGTGAGCACGGACCGGTATATGCGTGCCATCCTGAACAAAGAGAAAGGAATCCTGGCTCCCGGGGCACTGCTCACACATGTGGCGGTGCTGGAACCGGTGAGCTATCATAAGATGCTGATAGTCGGAGATGTGGCCATTATCCCCAGACCGGAACTGAAAGAGAAAAAAGTCATCCTGCAACACCTGATCCATGCGGCCCGTGTGTTGGGAGTGAATGAACCGAAGGTGGCTCTTATAGCAGCCACCGAGCAGGTGCTGCCGGGTATGGATGCCTGCGTGGATGCTGCCATCCTGGCGAAAATGGCCGAAAGAGGACAGATAAAAAATGCCGTCGTGGACGGACCGCTGGCACTGGATGTGGCGCTGGACAGGGAAAGTGCTGCCATAAAAAAAATCAAATCCCCCGTAGCCGGCGAGGCGGACTGCCTGCTGTTTCCCAATATCGAGTCGGGAAATGTCTTTTATAAATGCCATACAAAACTGCTGGGGGGGAATACGGCGGCTATGGTGGCGGGCGCTAACGTACCTGTGATCCTCTCCTCACGGGGGGACAGCGTGGAGACAAAGCTCTATTCCATAGCCCTGGGTACATTATGGTCTATGAAAAATTAAGAAGTAACAGATAATGCAGGTACATAGAATTTTAGTGATCAATCCTGGTTCCACCTCGACCAAGATTGCTGTGTACCGCGAAACCAAGCCCCGGCTGGTGGAAACCATCCGCCATTCTCCCGAAGAACTGGAACGGTTCGAACATATTACCGACCAGTATGAGTTCAGAAAAAAAATTATCCTCGGAGAGCTGAGAAAATCCAGGGAAAAAATTGACGAGATCACTGCCGTGATCGGCAGGGGAGGGATGATCAAACCGGTGGAGTCGGGCGTTTACGAGGTGAATGAGGCCATGAAGAGGGACCTAATCAAAGGGGTCATGGGAGAACACGCCAGCAACCTGGGAGGCCTGATCGCCGATGATATTGCCCGTTCCCTGCCGCATGCACGCGCTTTTATTGCCGACCCGGTGGTGGTGGACGAGCTGCAGGACCTGGCACGCGTGGCAGGACACCCCCTGTTTGAACGGAAATCTATCTTTCATGCCCTCAACCACAAGGCCATCGCCCGTATCTATGCGCAACAGATAGGCCGGGAATACGAAGAGTTGAACCTGATCATTGCCCATCTGGGTGGCGGCATTACCGTGGGGGCCCACAGAAAAGGCCGGGTGATAGATGTGAACCAGGGACTGGACGGCGACGGTCCTTTTTCGCCGGAAAGATCCGGTACCCTGCCGGTGGGTGATCTGGCCAGACTCTGTTTCAGCGGGAAATATACCCTGGAGGATGTGAAAAAAATGATCACCGGAAAAGGGGGCCTGGTGGCTTATCTGGGTACCAATGATGTGTATCAGATCAACCTGAAGGCGGAAGCCGGTGATAAAAAAGCCGCTTTTCTGCTGGATGCCCTGGCCTACCAGGTGAGTAAGGAGATCGGCGCTTTTTCCGTGGTGCTGAAAGGTGAAGTGGACGCCATACTGATCACCGGAGGCCTGGCCTATAACGAAAGGATCGTGGACTTTATAAAGGCGATGGTTGCCCATATCGCACGCATCGTGGTGTTCCCCGGCGAGGATGAGATGAAAGCCCTCGCCATGAATGCCCTCCAGGTGCTGAGAGGAGAAAAAGAATGTAAAGTATATAAATAATAAGGCAAAAGTACAAAGGCAAAAGGAAGAAAAAGTTTTTGCCTTATTACTTTTGCCTTTTGCCTTTCTGCTAAGGACTGGACAGGGATACGGGAATGACCTTTCCGTTCATGACCTTCCCGGCTTCCAGAGCAAAACGGTAAATAAAAGCACCCATTTCTTCCGCGGTGACGGGAGCCCGGTATTGCGGAAATGCCCGTTCAAACATTTCCGTCTGTACGGCCCCCAGAGCCAGACAGTTGACGTGAATGCCCCTCTCTTTCAGTTCTGCGGCCAGACTTTCGGTCAGGTTGGAAAGGGCTGCCTTGGAAGCACTGTAGGCAGCCAGTCCCGGGAACTTCTCACTGCCCTGATATCCTCCCATACTGCTGATATTGACAATATGCCGGAGGGAGGAGCCTGAAAAGAGGGGGAGGAGCTCCCTGGTCAGAAGAGCCGGCGCCAGAAAGTTGATCCGGTAACTTTTAAGATAATCTTCTGCCTGAAGCGCGGAAAAAGGTTTTATGACCAGATACCCGGCATTGTTGATGAGAATATCTACCTGGCTGAAATCTCCGGATATGCGCCGGAACAATTCGCCGGAATCCGTGATAAGATTCTCCAGATCAAAAACATACGGGATGATCTCCGTGTCTTCTCCGGCAAACTCCCGCCGGAGTTGTTCCAGTTTTCCGCCACTCCGGGCAAGTACCCCTATCCGGTTGTTGCCGGCCAGCGCGAAGGATCTCGCAATCCAGTAGCCGATCCCCTTGCTGGCTCCTGTTATGATGACGTTCATCGGTTTATTTTATGATAATCAGCAATAAAAATAGAATTTTATTTTAATTTCGCACTTTATGGCATGAATTTTATGGGAATCTTTATGTCCTTAGCAAGATTAATCAAACAGGTTGTATATGTTGTATAAGAAAGATCATAAAGGTGTCTGGAGGATCCTGTGGTTTACGGTTTTTATCGTAATTTTCGGGGTCATGCTCCAGTCCCCCTTGTATGCGGGAGACAAAGAAAAACAAAAGCCCAAAAGACGGTTGTCGGATAAGGTGTATCTCGGCGGATATTTCGGGTTGCAGTTCGGAACGGTGACGGATATATTGCTGGCTCCGCTGGTGGGTTACCGGGCGACGCCGCGGTTAACCCTGGGAGGAGGATTCAAATATGAGTATTACCGGCAAAAAACACCCGGGTATAGTTACAGTACCAATATGTACGGCCCGAATTTATTCGTGAGATATATGTTCCTGAAAAGTTTCTCGAATATTTTCCCGACCAGCTTTAACGGAGGGTTGTTTGCTCAAACGGAATATGAAGCCCTGAACATGGAGAGTGAGTATTTCGGCCTGCCGGGACAGGAAAAGGGAAACCGTTTCTGGATGAATTCATGGTTTATAGGGGGAGGATTTCACCAGCCTCTGGGCAGAAGGAGTGCCGTCAACATCTTGTTTATGTTTTATATCGGGAACAATGAATATACCCCTTATTCCAACCCGATTATCAGGGTTGAGTTTGGTTTTTAATACGATAGGAAAGGTGTCCCGGCCGGAAACAACAGAATTTTCCGCAAAATAAATTGGCAGGGGGCATTTTTTTTGTTTTCTTTACAATCTTATTTTTAACAAATTATATTTTATGAAAGTAGAACAGCAAAAAGTAGTCTCCATCACGTATGAATTAAGACAGGATAATCGTGAGGGAGAAGTCCTCGAAACCGTAACACAGGAAAACCCGCTGACGGTTATTTTTGGCGTAGGGAACCTTCTTCCCGCCTTCGAGGAAAATCTGACCGGCCTCGATGTGGGCGATCATTTTGAATTTACACTTACCTCTGAACAAGCGTATGGCGAATACAATGATAATGCAGTGATTTCCGTACCCAAAGAAACATTTGTCGTTGAGGGAAAACTGCAGGAAGAGATGCTTTTCGAAGGGAACAGTATTCCCATGATGGATGAACAGGGCAATAAGCTTACCGGTGTGATCACCTCGGTGGAAGAGGATCATGTGGTCATGGACTTTAACCATCCGCTGGCTGGCATGAGCCTGGCCTTCAAGGGAGAAATCGTGGGCGTCAGGGACGCCACACCTGGAGAACTGGAACATGGACATGTGCATGATCATGAATAAATGAACGGTCTGATCTATGATTAGGAAATAAACCTGTTTTTTGAACCTCCGGGTGATAAAAACAGGTTTTTTTATCACCGGAATGAGGAAGAGGAGATTGTCTGAATAAAAACAGAAAGGTATGTGGAAAAAGTGGAGAAAGTTGCCTCTTATCTGGAAGATTCTGATCGGGATGTTTTTGGGAATATTATGGGGGATCCTGGCCCATGCAGCTGGATGGGACAAGTTTACCACCGACTGGATCAAGCCCTGGGGCGTGATCTTCCTGAATCTGCTTAAGCTGGTCGCCGTTCCGCTTATCTTTGTCTCCCTCGTCAGCGGTATAGCCAGCCTGACCAATATTTCAAAACTTTCCAGAATAGGGATTAAAACCCTCGTACTCTACATCCTGACGACGGTTTTTGCCATCATGGTAGGTCTGGTGCTGGTGAATATCATCAAGCCGGGAAACACTTTTCCGGAAGATAAAAAAATAGAATACCAGGAAAAGTTTTCCGAATCCCTGGAAAACAAAAAGAGTGTTGCCGAACAACAAAAGGAACAATCCGTGCTGCACTTTTTCGTGGAGATGGTACCTGAAAATATCGTAAAAGCCATGTCGGATAACTCCAAGATGCTGCAGGTGATCTTTTTTGCCATCGTATTCGGTATAGCGATCGTATTGTTGCCCGAAGAGAAGATCTCCACGGTGAAACATTTTATTGACGGGCTGAACGAGATTATCCTGAAGATCATTGATATTTTTATGGGGTTTGCCCCCTATGGAGTGTTCGCCCTGCTGGCGGCGCTGATCGTGGACTTCAGTGCCGATATCGCCCTGTTCAAGGCCCTGGGGCTCTATTTTCTCACTGTTGTTCTCGGACTTTTCCTACTGATCATCTTTTTCTATCCCACTTTGATGCGTCTGTTCGTAGGCGTAAAACCCGGAAAATTCCTGAAAGCCGTCCTCCCGGCACAAATGGTGGCTTTCTCAACCAGCTCCAGCGCTGCCACATTACCCGTGACAAAAAGACAGGTGGAGGATGAGCTGCATGTCCATCCCGAGATATCCAATTTCGTGTTGCCTATCGGTGTGACCATCAACATGGATGGTACCAGTTGCTATCAGGCAATTGCTGCCGTTTTCATTGCGGAGGTTTTTGGCATTGACCTGACCTTCGGACAGATGCTGATCATTCTGTTCACGGCCCTGATGGCTTCCATCGGATCGCCGGGGGTGCCGGGAGGCAGCATCGTGATGCTGATCATCGTGCTGAGCTCCGTGGGACTTCCGCCGGAGGGGATCGCCCTGATCCTGGGCGTGGACCGCCCCCTCGATATGCTGCGTACCGCCGTGAATGTGACCGGCGACTCTACCGTAGCCTCTATCGTGGCCAAAGGAGAAGGACTGATCAATAATTCCTGACGGTTTTCCCGGACTTCCGTCCTTTTGTCAAAGGATTCCATCCGCTTATCAACAAATTTCAGTTAATTGCCGGAAAAATACTTTTTCCGGGCAACCTTTTTGCTTTTTTAACCATCTATCAATTAAACATCTGTGTTAACTATCATAAAGTGACAGGAAAGGTGTATAAAATTTTTGGGGAACAATAAAAACCATATATCATGAAGATCCTGTTTGCAAGCAGAAAGAAAAAAAAGGTAACTACCAAGGAGGCGATCCTGAATTATCTCAGAAACCACGAGAATTCCTCTTTGGGTGAGATTGTTATGAACCTGTCCCTGTCTTATACGGAAGGATTGAATAATCTCCTGGAGCTGAAGAATGAAGGGAAGGTGACCAATAATATCTCCCCCTTCAAATACCGTCTGGCAGGGATGTAACAACACCCCTCTGTTACGAAGAATAGTGTTCGAAAAGGCCTTTACGGCCTTTTTTCTCGGGCATAAAAAAAGCAGGCCGGGAGCCTGCTTTTTTGCGAAATGATTTCCTTAAATCTCTTCTGTCTCCACTACTTTTGCCAGAATGTCGGCATAAGGTATCACCAGGTATTTCTTTCCTTCGAACTCGGTCTCGGTACCGGAAAATTCCTTGTAATATACCGTATCACCGACAGCGATCTCAATGTTTTCAATATTACTGATAGCCACCACTTTGGCAAATTTCGGTTTTTCTTTTGCCGAATCGGGGATGATGATCCCGCTGGCGGTCTTCTGTTCGGACTCCGTATCCTGGATGTCCAGGATGACATTCTGATTAACAGGTGATAATTCTTTCATTTGTTTCAGGATTTTAAAGTTGTTTAATTTTGTATTTCTAATAACTGATCAATCTTTTTCTGGTCGAACCCCACTACCCACTGGCCGTTGATCTCCGTTTGGGGGACCCCCTGCTGGCCGGTTCTTCTAACAAGCTCCTCGGCAGCAGTCTGGTCTCTCGAAACATCCACATCGCGGAAAGGAATATGATGGGAGCGGAGGTAGTTTTTCAGCGTATTGCACCAGGGACACGAAGGAGTGGAATATACCACCACCCTTTTTTGGGGTTTGCCTTCCCCGCCTGCCGCGGGAGCCGTATATACAAGATTCTCAAAAAGTGTCTTATAATAACGGGCGTCGTTGCAACCCTTAAAGGTATTCCTGAATTCTCCCTTTTCAAAAGTGAGAAGGGTAGGGACACTGGTGATTCCATACACAGGATGGACATCCCTCACATGGGCAACGTTGACCATATGAACGGTGATGTCATCTTTTTTGTCACCGGCAGCTTCCCTGATATTTCTGCGGGCACACTCACTCAGATCGGATCCCTCCTTGTACAAAAGGACGTACGCCTTTTCTTCTCCGGAAATTTTGTCTAACAAATCCTCGTGGGACTGAACTTCTACTTCTTTTAACATGGTTTCCATATTCTCTCTGCAATTTTTGTTCTTGATCTTTGCACATTTTATGCCAAACGGCCATACCTGAAAAGTGGCACAAAGATAATGTAAAAATGACAGGAAGAAACCTTAAAAATGGCAGGTAAGGAGAAAGTGCCTGTCAGGCCGGAATTATTTTCCCTTTTTGGTCAGCCCGGTTCCTGTTTTTATCAGTCTCATGGCTGTAACGACAGCCGGCAGCAGATGATCTTCTGTTTTCAGGATAGCCTCCTCCAGGGTGAGAGGATGGGGCTGTATGGAGATAATGGCCGTAAAGATCTTTTCCAGTGCTTTTTCGCCGGAAGGATCATACCATCCGGTGAAGTCGATGACCGGGACGTGATGACGGGAGGCCAGCCGGGCAAGTGACCACGGGGCTTTTCCAAAAAGGGTCTGCCGGTCGGTTTTTCCTTCGCCGGTAAGCACCAGGTCTGCCGCCCTGATCTTTTTCTCCAGTCCGGTGATTTGTTTTACCAGGTCGAAACCTCCCATGGCTTTGGCATTCAGGAAGGCCACCAGGCCAGCCCCCAGACCGCCGGCCGCTCCCCCATAGGTCATGCCGGAGATATCGATGTGAAGCTGCTTTTTGACCATTTCTGCCAGATGCTGCAGGTTTTGCTCCAGGACTAGGGCCGTTTCGGCCGTGGCTCCCTTTTGCGGAGCATACACGGCTGCAGCACCCTCTTTACCGGTCAGGGGATTGGTGACATCACAGGCCACGAAGATCTTTACTTTGCCCAGCC
>CAZYPI010000075.1:0-12067 GCA_964649335.1 uncultured Rikenellaceae bacterium
GGCTCAAGGAAAAATTATTGTCTCTTCTTCCCGGACTGCAGATTGTCTTTACCGTCAGTCCCATACGTCACTGGAAAGACGGGCCCGAAGGCAACCGGGTCAGCAAATCGGTGCTGCATGTGGCCATACACAAGCTGCTGGAGGAAGACCGGCGGCTGAAGTATTTTCCGTCCTACGAGATCGTTATGGACGATCTGCGCGATTACCGCTTTTATGCGCCGGACATGCTGCACCTGTCGGAAACGGCGACAGACTATATCTGGGAGAGGTTCAGCGAAGCGGTCATCGCCCCGGAGGCCCGGCCCGTAATGGAAGAGGTGGCAAAGATTCGGCAGGCTATGGCACACCGTCCGTTCCGGCCCGCCTCGGAAGAACACCGCAGGTTCCGGGCCACACAACTCAAAAAGATCGAAACCCTGCAGAAAAAGTATTCTTTTCTGGATCTTTCACAGGAGAAAGCTTTTTTCTTTTAGCCACGAATGGCACGAATGAACACGAATGGAGTATCGCCCCGGCATCCTGAAAAAATTCCTCTCCTGGTGAGGGAGAGGAATAATAATGTTCAATGATGTCAGTTTGACGGGAAGGGGAACGTTCATCAATCGAGCTTCAACAATCGTCCTTCCTAATAGTTTTCTTCTTTCAGTTCAAAGTAACTTTGCGGGTGAAGGCAGGCGGGGCACACCTTCGGGGCGGTTTTGCCTTCGTGGATGTATCCGCAGTTGCGGCATTTCCAGATCATCACGCCGTCTTTTTCGAACACTTTCCCTTCCTCGATGTTTTTATACAGCTTGCGGTAGCGTTCTTCGTGGGCTTTTTCCACCTTGGCGATCATACGGAAAGCGGAGGCCACCTCAGAGAAACCTTCTTCTTCGGCGATATCGGCAAACTGCGGGTAGAGCTGTGTCCACTCTTCGTTCTCCCCCTCGGCGGCGGCAGCCAGGTTTTCCAGCGTGGTGCCGATCTTACCCGCCGGGTAGGCGGCAGTGATCTCCACCATACCTCCTTCAAGGAATTTGAAAAAGCGTTTGGCATGCTCTTTCTCGTTCAGTGCCGTTTCGGCAAAGATGGCGCTGATCTGTTCCAGTCCTTCTTTTTTGGCCTGTTTGGCGAAGTAGTCATAGCGCATGCGTGCCTGTGACTCGCCTGCAAATGATTTCAGCAGGTTTTGTTCCGTACGTGTTCCTTTTAATGATTTCATGATTTGGAGTATTTATGGTTAAACAATGATTTATTCTTCCAGCGGTCTGAATTCCGATTTGCTCACCCCACATACCGGGCACTGCCAGTCGTCGGGGATATCCTCGAAAGGCGTTCCGGGCGGGATCCCTCCGTCGGGGTCTCCCACAACCGGATCATACACAAAGCCGCAGACCGAACATTTGTATTTTTTGCCGGCGGATGCTTCCTTTTTTTCAGAGGAACCGAGTTTTTCCTTGTCAATATATGTAGGTGCGTTCTTTGGCGCCACTCCTTTTTTTACCTGATGATACCAGGCGTAGGTCAGCGGTTCCTTCTCTGCATCGGTCAGGGCATTGTCCAGTATCTCAGCGATGAATAAAAGGTGGCTGCCGACATCGACGGTCTGTACCACCCGGCACTCGAACCAGGCGATGGTGTTTTCCAGCAACACCGGCGTGCCGTGACCCGTGGTGAGGTGTTTGACCGACTCGAATTTGTCGACATCCTTCCCGCTTTTGAAACCGAAAAGACCGATCAGCCCGGAAGGAACATCTTTTTCCAGGATGGAAACGGAGAAGTATCCGCTTTGCCGGATAATGTCTGCCGTGAGGTTGTCTTTATTGCAGGCAATGGCAAACTGAGGGGGCTCGGCCGTCACCTGAAACACCGTGTTGCCGATGTAGCCGTTTTTTTTACCCTCATGGGCTGCACTGACCACATACAATCCGTAAGTAATCTTAAAAAAAGCTTCTATATTCATTTTGATGATGTTTTGGATGGTTTATCATTTGCCGTTCCGATCAACTGTACCATGATCCGGGATACCTTAAATCCGGGTACCCGCTTTTTTCTGAAATAATCATTCAGCAGTTTTGTGAGATCCTCGTCAAAGTAGTCCGTGATCGTATCTTTCCGGGTATCCAGTAAATGATGATGCTCTTCAATGATACCGTCATATCTCATACTGCCTTTCTCCGTCAGCACCTTGTGTATGAGACGGGCTTTCTCCAGCGCCTCCAGGTTGTTATAGACGGTAGCCACGGTGATGTTCGGATACTCTTTTCGCAGTTTGTTGACAATACGTTCCGCATCGGGATGCGAACAGGAGAGCACCGCCCGATACACCGCGATCCGGTGGGTCGTTACCCGTAACCTGTGGCTCCTGAATTTTGTTATGATCTCTTCGGTGGTCAAACCAAAAATTATAATGATTATAAAATTATAAAAATTCAAATATAAACAAAAATTAACAGGAATCAAAAAAAGCATATAATTTATTTTATGTACCTTGCTCCCGTTTTGCAAGGAGTGAGAAGATGAATATTGAAAAGATTGACGGCCGGCGTTTTTTTTATTTCTTTTATGCCGGGGCCCTGCGGTTGCTGGAGCATCAGCAGGAGATCAACAAGCTGAATGTATTTCCGGTGCCGGATGCCGATACGGGCACCAACCTGGCCTCTACCATCCGGTCTGTCCTTGATACCATCCGGCCCGAGCGGTCGTACAAACATACTACCATGGCCGTGGCCGAGGCGGCCCTGACGGGTGCCCGCGGCAACTCGGGGATCATTTTTGCTCAGTTCCTCAGCGGAGTGGATCAGGAGACCTGTGACTGCCAGACGATCTCACTGCAGGATTTTGCCCTGTCGGTGAAGAACGCCATCAAATACCTGTACGAAGCGATTGCCGAGCCGATGGAAGGCACCATGCTGACGGTGATCCGGGAGTGGGCGGAATATATTCAGGAGAATGTTTATGTCGGGGATTTCAAAACATTGTTTGTGAAATCATACGAAGTGGCCACCCGCTCCCTGGCTGCTACGTCAGCCAAAATAAAAGAACTAACTTCGACGGCGGTAGTGGATGCCGGCGCCAAAGGGTTTGTGGTTTTCCTGGAGGGGATCGTGGAGCTGCTGAAAAGCAACGACCTGAGACAGCTGATCAAAATGGAAAAACCCGCCCTGGTGGACGAGCTCGATCCGGAGCTGGACACCGAAGGAGACCTGACCTACCGTTATTGTACGGAAGTATTGATCAAAGGAAAACAGATTGATAAGAGGGCTATCGAGAAGATGCTGGAGGAGTATGGCGATTCTGTCGTGGTGGCCGGAGCATCGGGAATGGTGCGGCTGCATGTGCATACCGACCGGCCGGAAGAGGTGATCGACCGCCTGCGGCCGATGGGTAAGCTGGTGTTCCAGAAAGCCGACGATATGCTGCTGCAATTCCGGGTGGCTCACGAGAGAAAATATTCCATCGCTGTGGTCACCGATTCGGCCTGTGACCTGCCGGAAGACTATCTGGAAGAACACCAGATCACGATGGTGCCCATCTATCTCTATATGGATGAAAACCAGTATCTCGACCGGGTGACGATCAAGGCGGAACGGTTTTATGAGATCATTTCCCGTGAAGATCATGCCCTGACCACCTCGCAGCCGGCGGTGAAGTCGTTTGTCAATCTCTATTCCCGGCTTGCTTCCCATTATGATTCGGTGATTGCCATCCATCTCTCTTCCGTACTCAGCGGAACGTATCGTACCTCCCTGCAGGCTGCTTCCAAAGTGGCAGCCGAAACAGGCAAAAAAATAAGTGTGCTGGATTCGAAGATGCTCTCAGGCGGCATCGGCCTGATGGTGAAGAAAGCGGTTCAAGCGGCTGAACAAGGCCTCCCTCATGAAGAGATTGCCGGGATGTTTGAGAAATGGAGAGACCGGACTGTGGTATATGCTATGGTGGGTTCTATGCGGCAGCTGATACGCAGCGGCCGTATCAGCCAGTGGAAAGGCTGGCTGGCGCGCTTCCTGCACCTGCGCCCGCTGGTGACCATCGACCGCGAAGGCCGGGCCATTATGATCGACAAGGCCTTTACACTGAAAAGCGGACTGAAAAAGGTGATCCGGAAAATGACCGAAGATAAGATATCCCGGGAGGAAGGTTATGTCGTATTGCATGCCAATGTGCCGGAAGAAGCCCGGGAACTGGGGAAACTGATCGAAAAAATTACCGGCATCCCTCCTGCCGGATACCAGGAGATATCCCCCGTGCTGGGACTGCACCTGGGCGCCGGAACGGTGGGGGTAACCTATATGGTTAAATAAAAAGGCAAAAGTAATAAGGCAAAAGTTTATTAGGTGCTGGGTGCTGGGTGCTGGGTACTGGGTGCTGGATACTAGGTGCTGGGTGTTGAATTAACCGGGACTAATTTCTTCCAAATTACACTGCGAGCTTGCGAGAAGCAAAATTGCCATCGTATGCAAAAAAACAGAGACGCAAAATTTTGCATCTCTGTTTTTTTATCTGGCCGTTTAAATATGTATTTAAATAAATATTTAATTACATATTTAAATACATATTTAAAGTTTATCACCCAAACGGGTATTATCTTACCGGATCAGCACTTTCTTCCTGATAATTCCTTTTTCTGTTCTGATTTCTATCATCACCAGTCCCCGGTGGGAAGAGAGGTCGAGGGTTGTTCCGGCATCATAAGTCAGCGGTTGTTTGACTTCCAGCAACGTTCCGGTAAGCGAATATACCCTGATCTCCTGCACGGGTTCGCTTGCCGTGACGGTGATCTGTCCTGAGGTAGGATTCGGGAAGACGGTGACCTCTCCCGGCTGCAGAGTGCCGACGGCGCTCACCGGTTGTGAATAGACCACCATCATGGCCGAGTCGCACAGGGAGGTGTTTTCGGCCAGGCATACCTTATAATATATGGTATCCAGGTAGGCAAATCCCGAGTCGGGGGTGTAGGTGATGGTATTCACGCCGTTGGTGGTGGCGGTGCCGTGGGAGGGATCGCCGGTGATGGTGAGGATGGCTGTTCCCGGCACATGGTCGTTGGCCGTGACATCATACGTGACGGTAGAGTCCTGTTTGGAAGTGACGAAGTCGTCCTGGCACCGGGGAGCATCCACGATGACCCGTCCGTGTTTGAAGCGTTCGGTAAATTCCTGGAAATACAGGTTGGCGATGGTGTCGTCATGGACGATCAGGGTGTTTTCGTCGTTGCGGTACTCGGCCGAGGAGCTCCAGTTGTGGCTGCCGGTGAGCACCAGCGGGTCGGAGTTGTTGTCCGAGTTATCCACGATCAGATATTTATGGTGCATGATGCCCGACTCGCCTGTTTTCCGGAAGTCCGTCCCGAGGGCTGCCTCCAGGGTCTTTTTGACGGTCTCCATATTGGGGTCGCTGTCATCGTTCACCAGTACTTTGCCGTTGACGCCGGCGTTGGCCCGGTCGCGGATGGCATAACCGATTTCGCTGCGGGTGATGATCATCGTGGCGGCTTCCAGGTCGGCATCAGCCGCGTTGATGGAGGCGAGGATGTGGCTGTTGGTGCCGTCGCTGGGACTGAAATAGCATTCCACCCGCCGTCCGCCGATGACAAACTCATGGGGTGTGTTGTCTGTCTTGTCGGGGCCGAACCTGCTGTTGTCCGGGTCGGGCTGGTCGCCGCTGCTGCCGAACATCTCCTCGAACTCCATAGTATAGGCGATGGCCAGACTCTGGTCCTGGAGGATGATCACATTGTTCGGGTCGGTATTCATCTGCCCGTCGGTGAAGTTGGTTGAACCGGTCCAGACGATGGGGTCGCCGGGGTCGTCCGAACGGGCGTCTATGATAACGAATTTATTGTGCATGATGCCGTAATTGGGATAGTCACTGACAGGGCTGGCGATCTTGCCGATGCCGGCGTCCAGTCCGTCTATGCCCGAGTTGTCGGTATTGCTGTCATAGACCACCCGCACACGGACCCCCCGGTTGTAAGCATTGTTCAGGGCGGCGGAGATGTTGGAGATATTGGTATTGTTGAAATTATAGATAGCTACATCTATGGTTTGTTTGGCCCGGTTGATATAGGCGATGAGGGTATCGTCCACGGCATGGTCGAGCCACACGGCGTTTCCGCAGGTAGCCACGGTGGTGTCCACCTGGCGGTTGAAATAGACTTTGATATCGCCCGATGATTCCGATTGGGTGATTACCGGCTGAACGAGCGCAAAAGCGGTATCCTCTCCGGCCACCGAGAAAGGCCGGATATAGACTACCGTAGCCGGATCAAAACCAAACAGGCTAATAAAATGATTTGTTCCCGTGCCTCCTGCGGTAAACACCCCCTGTTCTGTGGCCGGTGTGTAGCCGTATTTGCATTGTGAACTTCCTTCGGTATCGGTGGTCCAATGCAGGGTAAAACGGTCTTTTTGAATGTTGGATACCGTCACGGGGGTAATGATGTTGATGGCACTGCCGGAAACCAGGTCGTTCTCATCGCGCGGCAGGATCTGATAGGTGCTTTTGTACTGGGCCAGCGGACCGGTGATGGTGACATTGCCGGAAGGGATCACCTTACCCACCAGGGGAGAGTTGGAGTCGTTGATACGTATCTCACCCTGTTGGCCACCGGCAGTGAATTTATAATTTGTTTTGGCCGAAAATGTGCTTCCCGCATCATCGAATACGGCATTTTCTATCCTGACGAGTTGGGCTTCCCAGGTATCGCTCAGTTGCGAGGGAGTAAGTACCACCGGATCAGGCAGTGTATGATTGGATGAGATAATCTGCACATCGCTAACGGGGCTGATCTCCAACAGGTTGTTGTAATCGGACAAGGTGCCGGTGATTAAGATGCTGTCTCCCCGGTTGACGCCGGACAGTTCGTTGTATCCGTATGCTGCAATGCCGGCTGTGCCGTCCTGAAAGTAACGGATACCACCCAGTTCCGCCCCGTTGGTGACGATACCGGTAACGGTGACGGTGCTGCCAACAGCCTTGGAGCGGGCTTCGGAGATAGTGATAACCTGGGAGAAGGTAAATGTGCTGAGGATCAGCAGTCCGGTAAATAGTGTAAAGATTTTTTTCATTTTTTCATTTTTTTGGATAGGAATTGTGTTTTTTATAACTTATTTATTTCAAGACTATTAAAAGGTTAAAGAGAGAGAGGTGTTGAACCGTCGTCCCTGGCCGAAAAAGACCGTGGCCGATTTGGCGTCGAAGTCCTGAAAAGGCAGCGGGCTGTAAGGGTCGTTGTTGACGGCGTCGGAGATATATTTGGTATTAAGGGTGTTCAGCAGACTGAAGCGGAAGGCCCCTTTCATTTTTTTGGAAATGCGGAAAGTATAACCCAGGTGGATGTCGAGCAGCGAGTAGTTGGGTATTTTCCAGGAGTCCACCGGGTTTCCTTCTTTGTCGGTAGTGGATTCGGGGGTGAAATCGGAATAATAGCGGGCAAAATAAGTAAATCTGCCGCTGAGGTACAGTCTTTTTACCGGCTCATAGCGCAGGCTGGCACTGAGCTGGGTCTGGGCGGCATCGCCCACATGGATGCCTTTGGCGTTGAAGTCTATGACTTTGTTGACGGGCTCGTTGGTGTCGTAATCGTAATACTGCAGGTTTTTCACTTCTTTGTCCCATGTCCAGTCGCCCAGAGATACCAGTCCCTGCAGGGAGAGTTTTTTCAGGATCTTATAGATAAAATCCACTTCTATTCCCGTATGAAAAGCGTCCATGCCCGGGATATCGGCATACACTCTTATCCTGTTGTTGTCCGGTTCGTCGGGGTCGTATCCCGGTTCGCCGGGTTGCAGGTAATAAGTGGAATAAACCCGGTTGGTCGGTTTGTTTTTCCACCAGGTGAGGTAGCCGTTCACGTTCATGGAGAATACGGGAGAGCCGTAGTGATAGCCAGCTTCCAGTGCCATTACCTTTTCATTGCCTGTTTCCTCGGCAAACTGGGTGGTGTAGCCCTTGTAAAAATATTTGAAAGGTCTTACTTTGGATAGATAACCCAGGTTGAGGAAGAAGTTGGAATGTTTGGTGACGTTGTAGTTTCCTCCGGCTTTGAAGGTGAAGCCGGGTTTCCAGAACCAGTCCGACTCGGATACGGCAAAGTAGTCCACTTTTTTGTAGCCGTTGATATTTCCGGTGAGGTTGAGGAACCAGGAGAATCTTTCTGCGGTATATTCGGTCTGCAGGAAAATGCCGCCCCATTTTACTTTTCCTTTATAGTAATAACGGATCATGTCGCCGGGGTATTTCATGGCCAGGGAGGGGTCGGCATCGTAGTCGTTGCGCAGGTCGTTGTCGTCGATAGCATAATCTCCCCCCAACAGGTCGGTGACCGTGGTGTAATGGATACCGGTGTAGCTGCGCAGGTCGAGCCCTCCGCTGAACTCCAGGTTGTTATTCAACTGGTGGTTGACCGTGGATAGCAGCCCGAACCAGTTGTGGTCATTGTGGGCTTCGGTCAAATAGTTGTAAGAATAAAACAGGGAGTCACTGTAACGGGGGTCTATGGGGCACACTTTTCCGAAGGGGGTCTGTGTGCATTTGGCATTGGCATCGTAAACCTGTTGCCAGTTGATCTGGCCGTAGTATGGGTCGGCGGGGTCCTGTACCAGTTGGCCTTCGCGTATGCTGTGGCGGGGCCGTATGCCACCGCCGGTGCCCAGCGAGTAATAGAGGATATTCGAGAGAGTGGTACGGTCGTCGATACGCCACAGGTCACGCAGGGTGAACTGGGGTTTATGGTAGACATTGGTTCGTTCGGAGAGGATCTCTCCGGGGGCGTCCGGGTTGTAACGGTCGCGGTGCACCACGCCCCAGTGCTGGTTATAGCCGATGCCCATGTTGTTGATAACGGGACGGTAGATATAGTTGCCGGCCGAATCGGTTTCGTCCACCGGCACGCCGTGTTTGCGGGCATAGGCGAGGTCGTAGGTGGCGATGGGCCTTTTGTAAGAGCGTTGTTCGTGTTGCTGGGGGGCCCCCATAGCCGAGAGGGTGATCAAATGGGCGCCGGCGCGTTTGTCGATTTTGGCATAATAGAACCAGCCCCGGGAAAAGGTGTTATCGACCCAGCCGTTGCCCCGTTTGTAGGAGCCTGCCAGGGTGATGCCCCAGTCGTGTTTAAGCCGGCCGCTGGTGAAACCGAAGGAGGAGCGTATCCTGCCCTGGCTGGTGATCTCCTGTTTCAGGGTAAAACGGCGTTTGCTTTGTATGCCCATCGTAAGGATATTGAGGGTTCCTCCTACGGACGGCAGCGCCAGTTTGGAGGCGCCCAGGCCGCGTTGCACCTGTATGGTGCGGGTCACCTGGTCGAGGCCAAACCAGTTGGACCAGTACACCCAGCCGTTTTCCATGTCGTTGACCGGGATGCCGTCGATCATTACGGCGATATTGCGCTGGTTGAAGCCGCGAATGGTGATGCGGGCGTCGCCGTCGCCGCCGCCCTGCTGGGTGGCATATACGCCGGGGGTGGTGTTGAGGATCATCGGGATATCCTGTCCGGCCAGCTCTTCTTTGATCTGTGCCGGCTGTACGTTGGAGAAGGCCACGGGCGTTTCCCGTGCCCTGGCCACGTCGGCCACCACCTGTACCTCACTGATGGTGATGGTGGCCAGGGCTACTTGCAGAACTACGGGTTTTTTGCCTACCGTTACCTGTAACTCACGGGGTTTATAGCCCACATAGGATATACGCAGGGTGTGTTTGCCATAAGGCAGTTGCAGGGAAAACGCCCCGTTGGCATCTGTGACCGTGCCGGTGTTCTCTCCGGTCAGGATGTTGGCGCCTATGAGGGTCTCACCGGTAGTCTTGTCGGTTACGACCCCTCTGACCACCCCCGTCTGCGCAAAAAGAGACAGGGGTATTGGAAAAATCAGAAGAAAAAATACAAACCGGATAAACAGGTCTTTCCCGGCCGGTAGTAATGTTCTCTGCATATGATCTGCCTATTTTACCAGGATCTTATGTACATATATCCGCTCTCCTTCTGTTTGTATCCGGACAATATAAATGCCGGGACTTATATCTGCGGGCAGAACGACCGGTACTTTACGAACCATTCCGGTAATGGGCTCTGAACGGTAAACGGTTTGTCCCAGGATGTTGGCAACCGCAACCTGCCGTATGGCCTTGCTGGTGATCACCTCAAACTGTCCGTTTGTGACGGGATTGGGATAGGTGTACACTTTTGCGAGGGTGTTACGAATATCCTGAACGCCTGTGGTATTGCAGTCGCAGGTGTGCGTTCCCAGCGAGTCCCATACGTCTTTGCCTCCCGGTACGGTGTCCCATTCGGCGGAAACGACAAAGGGATTGGGGTTATCGGTTACTCCTTTTTTTACTGACGGTTTTCTTACGAGGGTATGGTCTTTGGTCCAGGCCAGCCAGAAAGGACCGAAATGCTGACCCGTCGTATCACTGGCCTGAACGATGTAGTTGATCACTTTGCCCTTGGTCTCGATGTACGAGGTATCATTGTTGTTAATAACCCGTACCCGGTAGGTGACGGTGGTATCTTTGATATTGGACCAGCCGGTTTCTTCGGCTATGGCATTGCCCAGGCCTATCTGACCGATAAGGTCAACCGCTGTGGCATTATTCAGGGTTGTGTTATTGTCCGATTTCAACAAAGCAATGGCGTCATTCCCGTTCATATAAGTGGGCGCAGGGTAGGGATCGTCCATCTGGTGGGGATATTGTGCGGCCAGCTCCTGCAGGGCCGGGTCGCATTTGGGGGAGGTGCCGCCATTATTCAAAGGAACATCTTCGGTTTGTCCGTTGACCAGAATGAAAACGGAATGGGCAGGCAGAAAGCCCTGCAAATGCGTGAGGCCTCCTGCGGTATAGTCGGAGGATCCGTTGCTGTACCGTGCCACCCAGTAATAACTCATATCCACAACAGCATTGGTGGGGTTGTATATCTCCAGGGCTTTGTTGTTTCCGGAACCTTCCACATATTCCGAGAAAAAAATCTCCGAACAATCGCCTCCATCCTGTGCATACAATGAGGGAAAAGGCAGCAGGAAAAAAATGAAATAAGGTAAAATTCTTTTCATATCATCGGTATTTAATTTAAAGTGTATGAAACCGGCTTGCCGGTTTTTGGGGAATACAAAGGTAAAAAATATATCCCGGAACCGGAAAGGAAAATATGAATGTTTATAAAAAAAATGAATGGAATGGTCAAAGGTTGTTTGATGTTAAAGGTTCGATGTTTGATGTTTGATGTTTGAGGTTATGAGTTTGACGTAGGGATTAGTCGAAGAGGTGATCGATCTTTTCCAGGTCTTCGGGGGTGTCTACCGAAAAATTCAGATATTTGGATACGGCTGCGCGGATAGCATATCCGTTTTCGAGCCAGCGGTTTTGTTCGAGCGACTCAGTTATTTCCAGCAGGGTGGGTTTTAGCCGGGTAATTTCCGTCAGCGTGGAGGAGCGGTAAGCATACATGCCTATATGGATATAATAGGTATGGGCTTTCCCCCATTTTTCGCGGGGCACATCGCGCAGATAAGGGATGGGCGAGCGGGAGAAATAGAGCACCCTGCCGTCTTCATCCAGGACGGCTTTGACCGAATTGGGATCAAATATCTCGGAGAGGTTGCGGTGTTCATGGACGAGGGTGGCGATGGTGGTGTCCGGGTTGTTGAAAAGAGCCATGATCTCCTCCAGTTGTTCGGGTTGTATCAGGGGCTCATCCCCCTGGATATTGATGACCACATCCACGGGGTTGCCTGTTTGTTGCCGGTAGGTCTCCAGTGCTTCGGCACACCGGTCGGTGCCGGTATGGTGCCGCCGGGATGTCATAATGCACCGGCCGCCGAAACTTTCTACTTCACGGTATATCCTCTTGTCGTCGGTGGCTACAACCACCTCCTCCAAAGCCAGCGAGGATCGCTCATATACCCTGCGTATCATGGTTTTGCCATGAATGGATGCCAACGGTTTGCCCGGAAACCGGGTGGACAGGTAACGGGCCGGAATGATGCCGAGGAATTTCATAGACACAAAGAAAAGAAAAAAGATGGAATGATGGAAGGATGGAATGATGGAATAGTGGAATGATGGAATAATGGAATAATGGAATGATGGAATA
>CAZYPI010000076.1:0-12046 GCA_964649335.1 uncultured Rikenellaceae bacterium
TGAAAAAGAGATTTATGGCAGGTGTGATTTTTTTGATTTTATCACACGCGGTATTATGAAACGACAGAGCAGTCGAAAGCAAGGGTAAAGATCGATCAGGACCAGCCCCTGAACACGCAGGTTGATCTCAGTTTCTCGGAAGATAATTTAACGGAAAACCCCTATATTATAAAAGGGGACGGAGACCTCATTGATATGAAGACTCTGAAGATGCTAACCAACTTCAGGAAAAACATGAGCAAGCTGGTAGAGGATGATCCTGCGCTGGCAAAAAAGATCCGGAACAAAGAAGAGGGATACCGGTACACCGATCTGGAAAAAATCATACGGGAATACAATACGTGGTATAAAAAGACACATTCCGCCGGCAAAGGCTAATTATTGTGTCACCACGCGATAAAAACAAAGATCATAACGTTTTGTTTTTCTCTTCGTATTTATAACCTACCCCTTTTACGGTATGGATATATCCTTTCCCGATTTTTTCACGCAGTTTCCGGATATGAACATCCAGGGTACGGTCGCCGACGATAATCCGGTCCCCCCAGACCTGGTGAAATATTTCATCGCGGGAAAAAACCTTGCCCGGTTTTGACGTCAACAAAGAAAGCAACTCGAACTCTTTGCGGGGCAGCACCAGTTCTTCTCCTTTTCTTATGACCAGGTACCGCTCCCGATCCAATACGATATCCCTTTTTGAATCTTTTTTTTCTTCTTTTTCCGTTTCCGTTTTTCCGGCTCTTTTCAGCAGGGCTGCCACTCTTTTCAGCAACACCTTCAACTTAACGGGTTTCACCAGATAATCATCCGCACCTGCTTCAAAGCCGGCGATTTGAGAGTAATCTTCTCCCCGTGCGGTAAGGAAGACAATCACCGTATCTTCCGTTCCGGGCATTTTTCGCAGTTCGGTACAGGTTTCCATGCCGTCCATCCCGGGCATCATCACATCCAGCAGTATCAGATGGGGCCGCTCTGCGGCTGCAATTTGCAATGCCTTTGTACCGTCGCCGGCGGTAAACACACGATATCCCTCGGCTCTCAGATTATAAGAAAGAAATTCCAGAATATCTTCTTCGTCATCCACCAGGAGGATTTTTGCGTCTTCAGGTCTCATGATTTTTTTATTTTGCTAAGATACAACGTTTTCTGTTGCAAACTCCCCCCCCCATCTTAACTTTTTGTAAATATTAGGTAAATACAGGTTAAACAACCCCTCAAATCCGGGGGAACAATTAATGATTGCTTAATATTTAAAGAAGGATTAGGGTAAACCGGAGTTGTTTCTTTGTCACGACAAATAAAAATAAAAATTAAAGACAAAAACTATGAAAGCAAAAAATTTCGGATTATGGAGTTCCGGTCTGCTACTGGCAGGCACTATATTTTTTTCGGGATGTCAGAAAACCGATCCCGGAGCGGGGGATCCCAATGCTACCGAATACAATGAAAACAACGGGGTAGTCACCGTTATCGACCACGGGAAGGGCACCGGTACCATGACCTGGACCAACGATAAGATATGGTTGCTGGATCATTTGGTGTTTGTAAACAAAGGACAGACCCTTACCATCGAAGCGGGCACGGTCATCAAAGGGAAACCGGGTCAGGAAACCGACGCCAGCGCGCTGGTTGTTCAGCGCGGCGGAAAACTGATCGCCGAAGGCACTGCTTCCGATCCGATCATTTTCACCGCCGAAGCGGATAAGCTGGACGGCTCCATGCCATTAACCGCCCGGGGCCTTTGGGGAGGGGTCATCCTGTTGGGGAAAGCAAAACTAAACTCTTCTCCCGGCGAGACAGCCATTGAAGGCATCCCCACCACCGAGCCCCGCGGACTGTACGGCGGCAATGACGACAACGACAATTCCGGTACGCTCCGCTACATTTCAATACGGCATGGCGGCACCGACATCGGTGAAGGAAACGAAATAAACGGACTCACCCTCGGTGCTGTCGGCAGCGGTACGGTTATCGACCATATTGAAATCATTGCCAATAAAGACGACGGCATCGAATGTTTCGGAGGCACCCCGCACCTGAGACACATTCTCGTGGCTTATTGCGGTGACGACGGATTCGATTATGATGAAGGGTTCCGCGGATCAGTCCAATTTTATGTTGTCATCCAGGACCTTCGTTCCGGAGATCGACTGGGAGAACACGACGGCGGTACCGACCCCGAAACGGGAGAACCTTTTGCCATACCTTATATATACAATGCCACCTATATCGGCCGGGGTGCTTCGGCGGGGAAACGCGTCATCACCTTCCGTGACAATGCAGGAGGTCATTATTACAACTCGATTTTCGCCAACCAGGCCAAAGGCATTGATGTGGAACTGCTCTCGGGAAACCAGGACAGTTACAAACAGTTGCAGGACGGGAACCTCTCGGTAGAACATTGTATCTTTCAAAACATTGCCGACGGCCGGGACGATGGCATATTCAGGATATCTACCGGTGACGGGGTGGATCCTGCCGACAGCACCGCCGCTTACCAGTACTGGGTATCCAGGTTCGGGTTCTGGGAAAATACCGCCACCGATGAAGCGCTGGTAAGCGCCGAAAACCCTGTACCTCCGGCAGGAAAAGCGGACAACGGCGTCCTGCCCGACCGTCCCTGGTTTGACAAAGTCACCTATCAGGGGGCTTTCGAACCGGGCGGAGACAACTGGGCCGCCGGATGGACGGCACTCTTCCCTGAAAAATAAGGGGCTGCTCTTCATCCCTTCTATATTTTCAGCCGGCATTGTTTGATACAATGCCGGCTTTAACACAAAAAAGATTAAAAATGAGAATAATACACACGGTTTTTTTCATTATAATCATCCTGTATTCCCCTGTTATTTTTTGTCAGCAGGGCTTCCTCCGGGGCAAGATCATGGATGCCAAAACCGGAGAAGAATTGATCGGGGCCACGATTGTAGTAGAGGGAACCACCACCGGAACAACCTCCGATTTCGACGGCAATTATTCTCTCGGTTTACCCCCCGGCACCTATACAATAAAATATTCCTATATCTCCTACCGGCCACAGATTTTTAATGATATAAAAATCGAAGCCGGCAAAATCACCGTAAACAACATTAAGATGGAAGAATCGCGGGTGGAGTTGAACGCCGTAAAAGTTGTGGCACACAGCAAACACAACACGGAAGCCTCTTTTCAGGTGATGCAGAAAAAATCCGCCACGGTAATGGACGGCATTTCCTCCCGCAGGATGTTCGACCTTAACCTTTCCAATGCGGCAGCAGCACTGAAAAAGGTTACCGGAGTATCCGTGGAGGAAGGCAAATATGTCTATGTACGCGGACTGAGCGACCGATACAGTCTGACCACCCTCAACGGAGCTCAAATACCCGGTCTGGACCCTGAAAAGAACACGGTACAGATGGATCTTTTTCCTTCCAATATCATTGAGAACATCATAGTAAACAAGACCTTCTCTCCCGATCTTCCCGGAAATTTCACCGGAGGATATGTCAATATCATCACCAAAGATTTTCCTGATAAATTCAATCTGCAGTTTTCTGCCACGGCGGAGTATAATCCCCGCGCCAACCTGAACCGTCATTTTCTTTCCTATCCCGGAGGAAAACGGGACTGGCTTGGTTTTGACGACGGCACACGCAGCATCCCTTCCCCGGCGCGGGGTCAGATCCCCGCCCGTTTTGAGGACGATGTCCGACTTGATGCCATCACCCGTTCATTTAACAAAATCATGGAACCTTCCGATAAACGTTCCTTTTTGAATCAGATCTATTCTTTCGGCATCGGAGACCGGATCAAACTGGGAAAACTTCCTTTCGGGTACAATCTCGGAATTTCTTATTCCGGAAAATACCGCTATTATGATGACGGATTTACCGGAAGATACAAACTTACGGACGGAAGGGATGAAGCGCTCACCGGCCAGCTGGTGTTGGATACCGACCGGCAGGGCACCCGTAATGTGTTGTGGTCGGTACTCGCCAACGGCAATCTGAAAATATCCAACCGGCATAAGATCGGCCTTTTGTTGGTGCATAACCAAAACGGTATTTCTCTGGCACGGTATCAGGAAGGACTCAAACGCTCCGATGACAATGATATGCATTATCAGACCCGCACATTGCAATATCTGCAAAGAGGATTTACCTCGGGACAAATCCACGGAACACATTTTTTCGACCGTTTTCTGAAAATGAAAGTCGAATGGTTCAGTTCTGCCACGCTATCCACTCAGCAAGAACCCGATTTGCGATTCTTCACCAATCATTACACTCCCGGCCCCACGGGGCAGCCGCTGTATGAGATTGCACAGTCTCTTTATCCGGTACCCACACGTTACTACCGGAACATGAACGAATTAAATCTGGATAACAACCTGCAGATGACGATTCCCGTACACTGGTTCGGCAACAATGCGTCCAGAATCAAAGGGGGAATGGACTATGTTTATAAAAACCGCCATTTCAGGGAACATAAATTCATGTTTAACGAAAACGCCAACTCCTATCACGGCAGCATCCCCGATTATCTGTCTGACGATAACATAGATGCCGCCGCAGGCAAACTGCATGTAACCAACTCTCTGGCATCGGATGAACAAAACAGCTATGACGGTATTCAGAATATTTTTGCCGCTTTTCTGATGGGCGATTTTGTTTTCTCCGAAAAGACAAGGATGGTGGCCGGCCTCCGGATGGAAAAAGGTAATATTGAAACACATAGCCTGAAAAAATCGTTGCCGGCCGGGATTCTAAATAACCTGGATTTTCTGCCCTCGGTAAACTTCACCTGGCATCCGGTTGAAAAGATGAATCTACGGGCCGCCTGGAACCGTACTGTGGCACGTCCCACTTTTCGTGAACTGGCACCCTATGCTTCGTTAAACTTTGTTGGTGACTACGTATTTGTCGGAAACACAGATCTGACACGCACACTTATTGACAACACCGACCTGCGATGGGAATATTTTTTCAAACCGGGCGAGATGATCGCAGCCGGGTTGTTTCATAAAACATTCCATCATCCTATCGAACGAACTTTCAACACCGAAGCTGCCAATCCCGAACTTACTTTACGTAATGTTGACCGGGCAAGCGTTTACGGCATAGAATTGGAGATTCGGAAGAAACTGGATTTTATCGGGTTCCTGAAACATTTTTCTCTCGGAGGAAATGTAAGCTTTATCAATTCCTCTGTCACCGTTGATGCCAAAGAGCTTATGCTGAAACGGGAGTTCGACCCGTACTTTCCAGCCTCACGGGTTATGATGGGACAGGCACCTTACCTTATAAACACGTTTTTAACTTATGACAATCGAAAATCCGGAACCAGAGTCAACATCAGTTACAACACCTCCGGAAAAAGTCTTTTTCTCGTCAATGCGGTAGGCATTCCCGACATTTACAGGCAACCTCGGCATCAACTCGACGGAAATATCACCCAGATCCTAGGTAAGAGGGTTACCCTGCGTGTGTCTGTTGCAAATATACTCGACGAACCATTTCTGATCACCTATCCATTCCGGGGTAAAGGATACATTTATCAAAAATACAGCCCCGGAACCACTTTCTCTCTCGGATTAAAATATACCATAAAATAATATTTATTATCATCACTGCTTCGAAATATTTAATTGTATGTCCATGAAAAAATTAGCCGGAATCTTTTTCCTTTTATTTTTAAGTCTTGCATCTTACGGTCAAATTGTTCTGGGAGATGACGGGCTCTATTATGATGAAAATGACCAGCCTTACACGGGTGTTTATAAAGAATTTTACAAAGACGGCACCCTGCACACGGAAATGCCTTTGACCGGAGGGATGAAAAACGGACAGGTAAAAACGTACTTTCCCGACGGAAAAATCCGTGAGATCAGATCATATCGTTTCAATATCATGGACGGTCTGTGGGAAACATGGAATAAAGAAGGGGTAAAGATCGCCGAAGCACACTATCTGAACGGTAAAAAACACGGAAAATGGTATATCTGGGATGACCACGGTGTTTTACGGTATGATATGACCTATGACCACGGGAAGAAAACCGGCACGTGGAAAATATTCGATGCCACAGGAAAACTGTTACACGAGAAAAAGTTCGAACAATAAACGTAATAACAATCTTTATTTCTTTGTCATCTTCAATACCACTTTTTCTCTTTTTGTGCTGGCTTTTATATTTTTAATGTGATTCTGATAAGAGATCATCTTGGCCACCACATTATACTCTCCGGGTTTTATTTTCGCGAAGGAAAAATTCCCGTCAAAATCGGTGTATGTTTCCTGACCCGTTTCACTGATCTTCACCAGTACGCCGGTCAGTGCCTCGCCGGTACGTGCATCTTTCACCTGACCGGAGATGGTAGTTACAACCGAGACAGAGGTATTCTCATCTTTATTTTTGTTTTTTTCTTTCCCTTCAGCGAATACGAAAAGAGGAACAGCCGCCAGTAACAAGCCTGCTATAAAAACTTTTGATTTCATTTTTTTATGATTTTACGATTTGCAACAAAGGTAAGGGCGGCATGTTACCTTAACATTAAGAGAGCCTGATTTTTTGATGAACTTTTCGTTAAGCGAAAGACCCGTTTGGCGGCTACTTTTTGTTCTTTGCCAGGGTAAACAGGAACTCCACCCCTCCGCCGGGGCGGTTTCTTACGGTTATCTCCCCTTTATGAAAGAGCACCGCATTTTTGACAATGGAGAGGCCCAGACCCGTACCTCCTTCCCGGCGTGAGCGTCCTTTGTCTACCCGGTAAAAACGCTCGAAAATGCGGGACTGATGCTCTTGCGGGATTCCCACACCTGTATCGGCATAAGAAAAGTAATAGTAGTTCTCATCTTCCAGGTAACGGGTGATCTCTACCTGCACGTCTTTGCCGGCATACAAAATGGTGTTCTCCAGAAGATTCTGAAAAACGGAATAGACCAGATCGGCATTGCCCGTGATCACCGTATTTTTATCCACATGCACGGATACACGTATATTTTTCTCAGATAAACGGAGTTGCTGGTTTTCCACTGCGTTGCGGATCACTCTGAGCACCTTCACTTCTTTGATGGAGAAAAACTCTTCCGCTTCTCCGATTTTATTAAGCATGGAGATATCATTGAGCAGGGCCGTGAGCCGTTTTGTTTGCTTAAAAGCTCTTTTGATAAAATGATCTCTTGTTTCGGGGTCCATCCTCTCATTGTTCAACAGCGTCTCCAGATATCCCCGTATCGAGGTGAGGGGGGTCTTTAACTCATGTGCCAGATTGGAGATCATCTGTTGTTTTATCAGCCGGTTTTTTTCCTGTTTGGTGATATCTTTCATCAGAATTTCAAAACTTTTATCCTGAAAAAAGACACACTGTACCGAAAAATAGCGGCCCGACTGGTGGAGGGTCCAGTGTCTTTGCTGTTCTCCCGTAACAAGATCCTCTAAATAATTATCAATAAATTCATTTATCTCTCCGAATGCTTCCAGGTGAAAAATATCTTCCGGCAATACGCCGGGGTGCTCCGAAATAATATTGATGAACTGAACAAAATGCTGATTGGTAAGAATTTTCTTTTTGGCCGCCGAAAAAACGGCCACCCCTTCTTCAATGATCATCAGGTGACGGAAAAGCTTCTCTCTTTCGGCTATCAGTTCATCTTTTGTCTTTCTCAGATTATCATAGATCTGTATAATTTGTTGACTGATGATCCCCAGTTCATTTTTCGGAAATTTCAACGACGGGTCAATGGGCTCGTTGTTTCCGGCTTTTACGGCAAAATCTTTCAAACGTGAGATGGAGACCCCCACCCTGTCGGTAAGATAAAAAAGCACTGCGAAGGTCACAATGAACATCAGCAGGGTGAAATAGATAAACAGATGATCCGTTTTCAGAAAATGGATCAGTCCCACGTCATACAAAGCCGCCGTACGGATAAAATAATCTCCGTAATTTCTGGCATAATAATAAAACTTTTCCCCGGTAGTAGCCGACCGGCGAATGCTCGCCCCATGGTCCCTGCGAAGCGATTCCTGTATTTCCGGGCGATGCAGGTGGTTCTCCATCGCTTTGTAATTTTTTACAAAGCTGTCATATAATACCGTTCCTTTTCTGTTTATCACGGTTGTACGGATCCCTTTCCGCGGGATCAGCTCCTGCAAAGAATCCAGCATACTTAAATTTCCCCTGCGAAGAATATGATAATTCTTTATAAACTGATTTGTAATTTCATTAATGGTATTCAGGGTATTTTCTACCAGCGATTTCCGGTACTTTTTTTCCCGGTGATATTGAAAAGCCGTCACCACCGTGATGGTCAGCAGAAACACCGCCAGGATGTTCACGAATAGTTTTGTTTTATACGACTTCCCGTTCAACATACCCGTTTATGAAACGGGTAAAGGTACACATTTGCGGCATACACGCTTATTCCGGGAGCGTTAAAATAACATTAAATTAATAGGGGTTTGTATTTTATTTTTTGTTATTTGATTTTAATTTTCCGGAGTTATCTTTGTGGCAGCCGGCATCCGGCATATCACAAATCTAATGATCATGAAAACAGACATTGAGATTGCACAATCGGTAAAGCTCAAACCCATTACTGAAATTGCGGAAAAAATCGGCGTAGATCCGTCCGTTGTGGAGTTATACGGCAGATACAAAGCCAAGCTACCGCTTTCCCTTACCGATCCGGAAAAGATCAAAAAAAGTAATCTGATATTGGTATCGGCTATTTCTCCCACCCCTGCCGGAGAAGGCAAGACCACCATCTCTATCGGTTTATCCGAGGGGATGAACCGCCTGAAGAAAAAAACCATCGTGGTGTTACGGGAGCCGTCGCTGGGGCCTGTCTTCGGCATCAAGGGCGGCGCCACCGGCGGCGGCCGGTCACAGGTGCTGCCCATGGAAGATATCAACCTGCATTTTACCGGTGATTTTGCCGCCATCGAGAAAGCCCACAATCTGCTGGCCGCCCTCATCGACAACAACCTGCAGAGCAAGACCCGTTCGCTGGGCATTGATGCCCGTACCGTCACCTGGAAACGGGTGGTGGATATGAACGACCGGGCCCTGCGCCACAATGTCATCGGCCTGGGGGGCACCACCTCCGGAGTGCCCAGAGAGTCCGGCTTCGATATCACCGCCGCTTCGGAAATCATGGCCATCCTCTGTCTGGCGGATGACATCCCCGACCTGAAAAAAAGAATCGGCAATATATTCATCGGCTTCACCTATGACAAAAAGCCGGTTTATGCCCGCGACCTGCATGCCGAAGGAGCCATGACCGCCCTGCTGAAAGACGCCATCAAACCCAACCTGGTGCAGACCATCGAAGGCAATGCCGCCATCATCCACGGAGGCCCTTTTGCCAATATTGCCCAGGGCACTAACAGTGTCATCGCCACACGCACCGGCCTCTCCCTGGCCGACTATGTGGTCACGGAGGCGGGCTTCGGCTTCGACCTGGGGGCCGAGAAATTTTTTGACATCAAATGCGGATACGCAGGACTCTCCCCGAAAGTAGTGGTGCTCGTAGCTACCGTCAGGGCCCTCAAATATCACGGCAACGGCAATGCAAAAAACCTCTCCGAACCGGATCCGGATACCTTGCGGAAAGGACTGGTCAACCTGGAGAAACATATTGAAAACATCCGCCTTTTCGGTATCAGACCCGTTGTTGCCATCAATAAATTCGTTACGGACACGGAAGAAGAGATCAATATCATCCGCAGCAAATGCGAAGAGATGGGTGTGAAAAATGCCGTGGCCGAAGCATGGGAAAAAGGCGGCGCCGGCACCCTCGAACTGGCCGGGCTGGTGGTAAGTGAAGCAGAGAAATGTGACCGTAAGTACCTCCCGTTATATGACTGGAATTGGAGCATCAGGGAAAAAATCGAAACGGTAGCCAAAAAAATCTATGGTGCCAAAGCCATTGATTACCGGCCCCACGCTCTGGCCGATCTGAAGAAGATTGAAAACCTCGGTCTTGAAAAAGTACCGGTCTGTATTGCCAAAACCCAAAAATCCCTCTCCGACAACCCGAAATTGCTGGGTCGGCCGAAGGATTTCATCGTGACGGTACGGGAGATCGAGATCGCCGCCGGAGCAGGTTTTGTGGTACCCATCACCGGCAATATCATGCGTATGCCGGGACTGCCCGAAGAGCCCGCCGCCGAAAGAATAGACATTGATGAAAACGGAAAAATTCCCGGACTGTTCTGACCGATGATCGCAAAACAGTCTCCCGTTACTCTTTCCCGGCCAGCACAACATTGCGGGCGCTGAGGGCGAAGATACCGAAGCCGTTGGTCACGTTGTCATACACCTGCACCGGTTCGACGAATAACCCTATATCTTCCGCCTCATCGGCACGTTCCAGTGACAGGGCATAAAGGTAATAATCCTTTGTGACCGACCGGATATCCACAAAGACCTTTGCGTCCTCAACGGGGGTGTCGTTCTCATCCACATAAGGCCCATACACTTTCAGTTGCACCGGATAGCTCTCCCCGTCAAAGGTCTTATCCTGCATCAATATACTCCAGTCCAGCGCATGATCGAAAAGAGGGTTATCCGATTCAAGCGTAAGATAATAGGGCTGTCCGTTATCCGGGTCGAGATAAAAAGCGCTTATCTGATAAAAGTTTTCCTCTCCGGCGATGTCCTGAATATCAAAAGACAGCAAACCGTAACCTCCGCTATAGTCGTTGTATCCTGCCTGAGCTTTATAAACAGGATGTGATATCACGGGTTTCCGGGGCATGGTCTGCACGGCCGTGGCCACCCCGTATTCCGGATGCGTCACCTGCAGGGTAAAACGGCGGCCCGTCCCGCCGAAAGCCGTATCCAGCCGGCAGATGAAATTAATCATATTCTCCCCGCCCTGTGGCATGACCGTATCCATGGTCAACACCAGGTTTTCCTGTTCATCCAGTATCTCCACCGTCGCATCCGGAAGGAGGAGTTGCGATATTTCCTTCACCGGATCCAGCGATCCCACATTGTGACTTACCGAGGCTTTCAGCAGGGTATCCACATCATCGATGTAAAGATTCACCACCATTCCTTTTACATAAGGCGGCGGATCCACTTTTACCGTCGTGCGGAAAAAATCCTCACAGGATGAAAATATGATCAAAGAAAATATCCAAACGATGTATCTCATGGTTTCCTGTTAAAAATGTATGTTCAGACTAAAATAAGGAATGATGGGGAACAAGCTGTATTGAACCAGTTCTCTTTTCAGAGCGGGTTCTCCGGTTTCTTCATCATAAATATAATTATTTTCAATATTCATAAAGAAAGGATTTTTTCGGCTATAGACATTATAGGCCCCTACCGACAATTTCCGTGTCCAGTGTTTTCTTTTACGGATAAAATCGACGCCCAGGTCGAGGCGGTTATAAGGCCTCATGCGGTAGTTGTTGCGTTGTTCATAATAATTCACCTCAGTGGTCATATCAAATCCTTCGGAAGGGAAAAAGCCGTAATAGGTGGAGTTGGCCAGGGTGTAAGCGTTGCCCGTGCCGAAGACCCACGTGCCCGACAGGTGGATCCGGTCGTTGAGTTCATAGACCGATACCAGGGAGATATCATGCCTGCGGTCGTAGGTATAATGGAATTTCTTCCCGAAGTTCAGGTCATCAAACTGCCGCCACGACCAGGCAAGGGTATAGCCCAGCCAGCCGGTCCATTTGCCTTTTTTCTTGTTGATGAACAGTTCCATGCCATAGGACCAGCCGTCGCCCTGGGTCACTCTTTCCTGCCAGTCGTCAAACTGCATCATGCCGGCACCTTCTTTATAAGAGATCACATGGTGCATCTTTTTGTAGTATCCTTCGATGCTCACCTCCACCAGGTTGCCGAGGGTTTTGGCCATGCCGGCAGCCACCTGCCATGAGTCCTGGGGTTTCACTTTTGCAGTGGTGGGCAGCCACAGGTCGGTAGGCAGCCCTATGCTGCTGAAAGCCAGCAACTGAATGTACTGCCGCATGGTGGCATAACTGCCTTTCAGCGCCACCCCGCCGGGCAGGAGATATCGCACACTCACACGAGGCTGCAGCGAGTAATACT
>CAZYPI010000077.1:0-11945 GCA_964649335.1 uncultured Rikenellaceae bacterium
GCAGAACAGGGTGGCGGATTTTATGATACAGTTTACGGGTGTGAACCGCACCATCACGGCACATGCCCTCAGAGAGTCGGGTAACGCCGGCGATCTGTTCATCCGTATCCAGAACGGATATTTCCCCAAACGCTCAGGGGATGTTTTCGTCATCCTCGACCCCGGATGGGAGGATAAAGCCGGAGAAAAAGAATCCAACGGCACAGGGTTCTGGTATGACTCCCATGTGCCCATGATCTGGTACGGGTGGAAAATACCCCGGAAGGTTATCTATCGTCCCGTGGACATCAGCGCCGTAGCGCCGACCCTCTCTTTTTATCTGAACATCCCGGCACCCAACGGGTCCCGGGGAAACCTGCTGGAGGAACTGCTGGAAGGAAAAGTGAAATAATTTTTCCGGTATGATTGTTGTAAGATTTTTTTGAAATATTATTTATATCTATTTGGATATTTATATATTTGCGAACTAAATTTTTAACAAATGTTTAACAAGATGATGAAAGGCATGAAATTTTCAGTGATTACGGTATTACTTGCAATGTCTGTGATATCGCTGGCCTCGGCACAAACAGACAAGGAAGTGATTGACAGTTACAACAAGGCGGTACAACTGCTTAATTCCGACACCAAAGCGGCCATTGCGGCTTTTGAGAAATGTGTTTCTCTGGCCAATGAGGTAGAGGAACTGGGAGACAAAGCGGCCGAATCCAAAAAACTTGCCGAAGACCAAATCCCAAAGCTTTATTATAAACTGGCTGTCCAATCATACAAAAAACGGGATTTCCAGGGAGCCATAGACAATTTCAGGGAAACCGCCAAGGCTGGTAAGAAATACGGAAACACGGCACTGGCCCAGAAAAGCGAAAGACTCATTCCCAAGGTGTATTATGCCTGGGGCAAACAGGAATATGCCAAGAAGAACTATGACAATGCCCTGAAGATTTTTGATGAAGGCCTGGGTGTTGAGCCCAACCTGGCGAGTGCCTGGCTGGGCAAAGCCCTGGTTTACGATAAACTGAAGCAGGAAGACAAGATGAAAGAAGCCGCCGACAAAGCCATCGAAATTGCCGGCAGGATTCACGATCAGAAAACACTGACCTCGGCCCAGAAGTTCATGCGTAACTACACCTATAACCATGCCGTAATGGCCATCCAGGGAAACAAGACCGATGTAGCCATGAAGTATTTGCAGTCCTCGGTCTCTTACGGCAACAATTCGCCGGATGTATATTATGAACTGGCCAAGCTTTACAACACGAAGGGAAAATACAACGAAGCCCTGAATCACATCCGGAAAGCCATCTCGCTGGATCACGGCAATGAGGTGGTCAAGGCCAGATATTATTACACCCTTGGTAAGATCTATGAGAACATGGACAAGAAAGCCGAAGCCTGCAGTGCTTTCAAAAAAGCCCTGCATCCGCCCTATGAAGAGAGTGCAAAATATGAGATCGATAATGTCCTGAAGTGCGGAAAATAATTCCGGAAAAAAGACCACAAGAAAAAGCTGCCTCGAGGCGGCTTTTTCTTTTTTAAAGGGTTAAAAAGGAGTCAGCCACCGCTCTCATCTCGCGGATAAAATCCGGATCTTTCTCGATGGCATTGCCCACCACCAGAATATCGGCGCCGGCGCGATACAGCTCTTCCGCCTGTGAGGCGGATTTGATCCCTCCACCCACGATCAGCGGAACGGAGACCTGCTCTTTGACGGCGGTAACGAGTCCGGCAGGCACCGGCGTGTCCGCCCCGCTGCCTTTCTCGAGATAAATCAGCCGGTTTCCCAAGTATTCACCGGCCAGAGCGGTAGCCGTAATAATATCGGGCTTTTCCACAGGCAGGGGATGGGTGTTGCTGACAATCTCCACCGACGAGCTGCGGGAACTGCCGATCAGTATATATCCCGTAGGGATCGCCTCCAGACCGTAATACTTTATCAGCGGTGCCGCCACCACATGATTACCGATAAGGTACTCGGGATTCCTGCCGGAGATAAGACTTAACAACAAAATTCCGTCGGCCTTTCCGGAGACCTGCAGCAGGCTGCCCGGAAAAAGGAAGACGGGCACCTGCAGGGACTTCTTTATGATTTCTATCACGGGCTCCGGCGGTCTGGAGATCAGACTGCCCCCCACCAGCACCAGGTCGGGCACGGCGGCACCGTCACCGAACAGGAGATCTTCCGGAGCGCGTTCAGGAAACTTATCCGGGTCGATCAGCAGAAAAAACATCTTCCGCCCCAACCCGGCTTTATGTATGATCTCTTCAATAACGGTCATGATCAGATCATTCTATTTACAACACCATACCAGCACATAGTCTTCCATCCGGACATAATGCAGGATGAACTCCTCGTTATATATTTCATTATTCACCCTGCCCCGTATAACTCCTTCATCTTTCGGCTCGAAGGGTTTGATGATAAGATGTTTTCTGAAGTTCAGGGCGTTTTTGTCACATATCTTGTAAAGGGCCTCTTTGGCACACCAGTGGATATACAGATGATACCTTTTCTTGTCCTCCTCCGGAGTGATCTTCTCGGCCGGGTTGATAAAAAAACGGGCAATCTTTGAGATGCGGTGCGTCATTTTTTCCATATCCACCCCCACACGCCGTTTCCGGCTCAGGAAGATGGCGGTGTAATCTCCCGAATGGGAGATGCTGATGCGGTAGGAGTTATCCCGGAGATAAGGCTTGTTGGTGCGGTCGTAAACAATGCGGGCGCCGGGGTCCAGCATGGTCTGTAACAATGCCCTGACACTGAGAAACTCCAACTTTCTGGCATGGTTCTTAAATGATGCCAGTCTTTCTTTTTCTTTGTCTTCGAGAGAGACCTGCGCCAGCAGCTCGTCATAATCTTCCCGGATCTCCCACATCCCCAGCTTGCAATCTTTATCGGTTTCCTTAATAAAAACAAGGCCCATACAACAGTATTAAAAAGTCAGGAAAAATAAAAAAAATGTCACTTCCAGGAAAATGTTTCTATCAGATGAACAATATCTTTCTTCACATAACGGATTACTGGGGCGAGAGAATCCTGGTCGGGCACCAGTTTGAAATAGAGAGCCCCCCGGATAAAATGGCGGGTGCTGTCTGTGAGATAAAACTGAACATTGGAGGCCACATTTCCCTGAATATCATACAGTATTCCGTAAACATGCCTGTTTTTGTCGGCAAAAGAGTGCTCACGGATGGCATCGGCTTTGACCGTATGTTTATAAGCCAGAGAATAAGTATCTTCCAGCATCTGCCCCAGATTACCCCGCACCGTCTTATAGGTGAGGTGTATCTTTCCGTGGAAGGCGGGGAAATCCAGGTTCAGCCAGCAGGGTCCGGCGCCCGGTTCTTCATCTTTTTTCACCACGGCATAGTCCGGATATTCGAAAGTGAACGGGCAGGGGCCCTTATAAGCAACATATTTTTTTTCCGGCAGGGTGATGCGGAAATATCCGTGAGGCCGCGGGGTATAATTCCTTTTACAGGATCCCGGCAACAACAGGATCCCCGGCAGCAGTATCAGCAGCAGAAGCCCTCTTTTTGAATAATGATCACTCATCATACTGTATTTCCGGGTTATAGATCACCTCAACCTTTTTTATGCGGCGGTTATCGGCCGCCACGATCCGGAAGGTGAAGTTACGGTATTTCATAACCTCTCCCTTTTCCGGAATTTTCCCCCGGATGGCCAGGATCAGGCCGGCCAGTGTCTCCGCCTCCTCCTTGATCTCATCAAAATAGTCATCCTCGATATCCAGCACCTTATAAAAATCATTGAGCAGGATTTTCCCTTCGAACACATATTTGTTTTTTCCCGACTGCCGGTAAAGAGGTTCTTCTTCTTCGTGTTCGTCTTCTATTTCTCCGACGATCTCTTCGAGGATATCTTCCAGGGTAACAACACCGCTGGTACCTCCATATTCATCGATCACCACCGCCATGTGTATCCTGCTGGCCTGGAACTCTTCGAGCAGGTCGTTGATCTTTTTTGTCTCCGGCACAAAATAGGGAGGCCGTATCAGGGATTGCCAGGCAAAACCATTGGTTTTTCGCAGATGAGGGAGGATATCTTTGATATACAGGATCCCTTTGATATGATCCAGCGATTTAAGATATACCGGTATTCGCGAATATCCTTCTTTTATGATCTTTTTAAGCAGGGTCCGGAAAGGGGTTTTGATATCCACGGCAAAAACATCCAGGCGGGGGGTCATGATCTCCCGGGCATCCAGATTGCCGAATTTGGTGATCCCTTTCAGGATCTTCTCATCTTCCAGCATATCGTCGGAAGTGATATCCAGCGCTTCGGAAAGGTCGTCAATGGAGATATTGTGTGACTTTTTTGCCAGTCTCCTGTTCACCAGGGAGGTGGATCTCACCAGGGGAATCACCAGGGGGCTGAACACGATCTCCGTTATTTTTATCGGCAAAGCCATGAAACCGGCCCATTTGAGGCGTATCTGGGTGGCATAGATCTTGGGCATGATCTCCCCGAACAGCAGAAGCAGAAAGGTGATGACCACCACCTGAAAGACGAACCCCAGGGTGGGTGCTGCCGAGAAATCCAGCAGCCGGTTGGTGATATAGGAAGAGAGGATCACGATGCCTATGTTGACAAAATTATTCCCCACCAGAATGGTCCCCAGCAGTTTCTCCGGACTGTGATACAGCTCCAGAATGCGTTTGCTGTTTTTTCGTTTACTGTGTTTGAGATGATCTATTTCGGAGGGGGTCAGGGAAAAGAAAGCCACCTCCGAGCCAGAGAGCAGGGCGGAGGAGATCAGCAGACAGAGCAATACGACCAGCCACACCAAGTCCTGCAGGTCAAAGGTGCGGAAAGAGACCTGTATGGCATGGATCATGAACGCAAGGTGAGGGTCATCAGCTTCCAAAACCGTCATGTTTAGGATTGCAAAAATCTAAAACGGCAGATCGTCATCGGGGGAAGTACCGCCGGCCTCAGGCGCTTCGGGAGTTTCCTCCGGCGCTGTTTCTTCCGCAGAGGCAGCAGCAGAAGATGTTTCCCCGCGACGGCCCAGCATCTGCATATTATCGGCAACGATCTCCGTAATATATCTTTTGTTCCCGTTTTTATCCTCGTACGACCGCGATCTGATCTTGCCCTCAATGTATAATGCCTGTCCTTTCCTGACATAATCTTCCACCACCTTGGCCAGCCCGCGCCATACGACAATATTGTGCCATTCGGTCTGTGTGATCTTTTCACCATCCCTGTTCCGGTAAGTCTCACTCGTGGCCAGCGGAAAATGAGCCACCGGCACATTCCCCTCCAGGTATCGCACTTCAGGATCCTTACCTACGTTTCCAATAAGAATAACTTTATTAACCATGTACAGAATTTTTATTTTCCATGTAAAAGTAATAAAAAAACAAACATAATGATCATCCGGAATATCTCCGGCGGAACAAGAGCTGTAGCAGAGTTACGGCATAAAAAGGGCGGGATGGTTTTCCATATAAGAGGTTATCAGCCGCGGGAAAGCCAATGATCTGATATCCCGGAGAGGTACTTTCAGGTACTCCCCTTCGGGGTCGGGCGGCCAGGTGTCCGCATGGATGTGGTAGAAGCGCGCATGGATCTTCCGGTGGGTAAGCTGGTGTCTCCCCGGCCGGGATGCCCGCATGTTATTTATCATATCTCCTGGCAGTTCATTTTTTTGCAGGAAAACGGCAAACACCTTCTGCGGATCATCCCCGCGGCCTGTGACTATCTCCGGAAAGTCATACAGTTTATGCCATATATCCTTTTTGTTCCTTTGTTTTACGAGGATCATCCCGTTGTTTATCCACACAAGATAATGAAGATAGCGGGAGGTTATACCGGGGGATTTGCTCCGCACAGGCAGTTTCTCCACGAGGTTTTGTTTTCTGGCCCTGCAGTCGTTTCTCAACGGGCAGATGTCACAGTCCGGCTGCGCCGGCACACATTGCAGGGCTCCGAACTCCATCACTGCCTGGTTGAAGTCGCCGGCTTGTTGTGCCGGCATCAGCCTGCGGGCCAGGCGGGTCACCCGTTTTTTCCCGTCCGCCGTATCCAAAGGATCTTTCAGGGCAAAGTAACGGGACAACACCCGGAACACATTGCCATCCACCACGGGCACGGCCTCGCCGAAGGCAAAAGAGGCAATGGCCGCAGCGGTATAGGGGCCTATACCCTTGAGTTTTATAAGGTCATCATACCTGTCCGGAAACACCCCTCTCTTATCCCGGACGATCTGCCGGGCCGTTTCATGCATGTTACGGGCCCTGGAATAGTAGCCCAGCCCCTCCCATACCTTCAGCACCTGCTCGACAGAAGCGGCGGCCAACGAAAAAATATCCGGAAACTTTTCCAGGAAACGAAGGTAGTAGCCGGTGCCCTGCACCACACGTGTCTGCTGAAGGATGATCTCCGAGACCCATATCCGGTACGGATCATGCTCATGACGCCAGGGCAGATCCCTTTTATGCCGTGCATACCATCTCAATAATATTTCTGTAAAATCCCGGTTCATTCATCCCTTTTTTCTATCCGGTTACAAAAAAATAAAGTTTTTTAATTCAGTTTATATCAAATAAAAAGAAAACTTTATATATTTGCACACCCAATGAACGAAAATTAATCTAATATATTGATAACTAAAGATTTTTTAAAATGACTAAAGCAGACATTGTAAACGAAATCTCCAAAAAGACGGGGATAGAGAAAGTAACCGTACAGAAAACGGTAGAAGCCTTCATGGAAGCTGTAAAAGACTCTTTGGCAAGCAATAACAATGTATATCTGAGAGGATTCGGCAGTTTCATCGTCAAGAAAAGAGCCCAGAAAACCGCCCGGAATATTTCCAAAAACACCACAATCATTATTCCGGAGCATTTCATCCCCGCCTTCAAGCCCGCCAAGACCTTTGTTAACAAGGTGAAAGGTAACGTTAAGTAACTTAAAGAATACGGAAATGCCAAGCGGGAAAAAGAGAAAAAGGCACAAAATGGCTACTCACAAGCGAAAAAAACGCTTACGTAAGAATCGCCATAAAAAGAAAAAATAACCTTATTTCAGTTATTTTCTCTTATTATTATAACCTAAAGGCTGCGGTCTTTAGGTTTCTTTGGTTTTTTGTTCTCCCAAAAAAGAGGGCAATCTCATTGATAAAGGTTTAGCGTGTGAGTTACGAGTTGGTCATTGATGCAACGGCCTCTGAGATTAATATTGCCTTACTCCGGGAAAAAGCGCTCATTGAGTTATCCAGGGAAAAAAGCGATATTCGTTTTTCGGTAGGAGACATTTACCTGGGGAAGATCAAGAAGATCATGCCCGGGCTGAATGCTGCTTTTGTGGATATCGGCTATAAGAAAGATGCTTTTCTGCATTATCTCGACCTGGGGCCTCAGTTCAACACCCTGAAAGAATATCTCTCTCTGGCCATCAACCGTAAAGGACGCATGCCCTCTCTGCACCGGTTCAAGAAGAACCCGGACATCAAAAAAGAAGGAAAAATCGCCAACGTATTGAAACCAGGCGATCCGGTGGTGGTGCAGGTCGTCAAAGAGCCTATCTCCACCAAGGGACCCCGTCTGACCTCGGAGATATCCCTGGCCGGCCGCAACCTGGTGTTGCTGCCTTTTCATGACAAGGTATCGGTATCCCAGAAGATCGAGTCGGCCGAAGAAAAAAACCGTCTGAAACAATTACTGCAGAGCATCAAGCCCCGCAACTACGGCGTGATCGTCCGCACCGCGGCCGAAGGCAAAAAGGTGGCCGAGTTGGACGGCGAACTGCGAGGCCTGATCAACAAATGGGAAGGGGCTTTTCAGCAACTGCGCAATGCCCGCCCCCCTAAGCTGATGATCCAGGAGCTGGACCGGGTCTCGGTGATCCTGCGGGATCTGCTGGGGGTCTCTTTCGACACTATCTGGGTCAACGATGCCCAGCTGCATCAGGAGATGCAGGACTATATACGCACCATCGCCCCGGAAAAGGTAAAGATCATCAAGCTTTACAGGGGCCGGCTCCCCATCTTCGAACATTTCGGCATCAACAGACAGATCAAAAGTCTGTTCGGACGGACGGTCTCCTTTAAGAACGGCGCTTATCTGATTATAGAACATACCGAAGCCCTGCATGTCATCGATGTGAACAGCGGCAACCGTTCCAAAGCCGGCGACTCGCAGGAGACCAACGCCCTGGAAGTCAACCTGGCTGCCGCCGAGGCCATCGCCCGGCAGCTGCGCCTGCGCGATATGGGCGGCATCATCGTCGTGGACTTCATAGATATGACCTCACCCGAACACCGGCAGAGGGTCTATGAAAAAATGAAAGAGGCCATGGCCGACGACCGCACCAAGCACAACATACTGCCCCTGAGCAAGTTCGGCCTCATGCAGATCACCCGCCAGCGGGTACGGCCCGTCCTCGACATAGAAACCGAAGAGGTGTGCCCCGTATGTCACGGCACCGGAAAGATCGGCCCCAGCATACAACTGACCGAACAGATCGAAAACCACCTGAAGGAAATCCAGGAAAAACATCACTTCAAAAACCTCACTCTGCGTGTACACCCCTTTATCGAAGCGTACCTCACCAAAGGGCTCCTCTCCTCCATACAGAAAAAATGGAGCCGTAAATACCACTGCAAACTGCGTGTAGAACCTCTCTCCTCCCTTACCTTCCTGGATTACAAGTTTATGGATCCGTACGGCGATGAGGTGGTTGACTGACCCCTACCCCGTTATCGCTCACCTACCCCAATCCCGCTTATTGGCAGATTGTAAGGTTTTTTCTATTTTTGCGACTCATCTTTAGATGTTTGTCTCAACAATAAATATCCTGTTGTCATGAATATAAAGAGACTGATCTTACTTACAGGTTTTCTTGCTTATCTGGGCATAAACGCAGGAGCACAGATCCTCAACCCCGTGCACTGGAGTTACAAAGTGGAGAATATCAGCCGGGACGAAGCCGTGCTGGTTTTCACAGCCGACATAGACGACAAGTGGCATCTTTATTCACAAAACATACCGGATGGCGGTCCTGTGCCCACCTCCTTCACATTCAATCCTTCCGGAGACTACGAATTAAACGGTAAGGTGGAAGAAACAAGCAAGGGAGAAGATATTTTTGATTCGAGCTTCAACATGAAACTCAGGGTGTACAGCCACAAGGCCGTGTTCAGGCAAAAGATCAAAATAAAAACGGACAAACCGTTTACGGTCACAGGCACGCTGGAGTTCATGTGTTGTGACGATTCGCGTTGTATCCCCCCGAAAGAAATAGACTTTGGTTTCCCCGTACGCCCCGGAGGCGCTGCTGCCGTTACGAAACAGGCGGAAACGGAGACAAAAAAGCCCTCTTCCGGAGAAGCCGGCGGGAAAGAAACAACCCCGGCCATGCAGAGCCAGGTTGATCTGAGTATCTCCGGCACCACCACCGGCACGGAAACAAAAACGGAAAGCACCTCTGCCGCAGGTGCTGAGACAGCCACTGCCGGAAAAGAAAAGAAATCACTGTGGTTGTTTTTCTTCCTCTCGATGCTGGCGGGTCTGGCGGGCACCATCACCCCCTGTGTTTTCCCCATGATCCCGATGACGATTGCTTTTTTCACGCGCAATACCGGCAGCCGTGCCAAGTCTATCGTACAGGCTTTCATTTTCGGTTTATCCATCATGCTGATATATACCTCGGTAGGGTTGATCGTTTCCCTGACCAGTGCGGGAGCGGACTTTGCCAACACCCTCAGCACACACTGGATCCCCAATCTGATCTTTTTCATCCTGTTCCTGGTCTTTGCCGCAGCTTTTCTGGGGATGTTCGAGCTTGTCCTGCCCAACAGTCTGATCACCAAAGCCGACCAGCAGGCCGATAAAGGCGGTATGCTGGCCGCTTTCTTCATGGGGCTGACGACGGTGCTGGTTTCTTTCAGCTGCACCGGTCCGCTGGTAGGAGCACTGCTGGTGGAAGCGGCCTCGGGCGATGTGCTGAAACCCACCATCGGCATGCTGGGTTTCGGCCTGGCCTTTGCCACCCCGTTCACCCTCCTGGCGATCTTCCCCTCCTGGCTGAAAGGCCTGCCCAAATCGGGAGGATGGCTCAACTCCGTGGAGGTGGTGCTGGGATTCATCGTGCTGGCCTTCAGTATGAAGTACCTGATGACCATCGACCAGACCTACAACCTCCACTGGATCAGCAGAGACGTGTACCTGGCCATCTGGATCGTTATCTTCACGCTGATGGGCTTTTATCTGCTGGGCAAGATCAAATTCAAAAAGGACAGCGACCTGCCTTATGTGAGCTTCCCGCGGCTGGTGCTGGTGATCATCACCTTCACCTTCGTCGTCTATCTGATCCCCGGCTTGTTCGGGGCACCTCTGAAACCTATCTCCGGCCTGCTGCCCCCCATGAAAGCACAACAGTTCAACCTGCTCTCACAGGGCAACATGCAGCACCAACAGGCCGTCCTCAACAGCCGGGAACTACCGGCAACCCTGTGTGATGAGCCGAAATACAATGACCTGTTTGAACTGCCTTACAACCTGCAGGGATACTTCGATTATAAACAGGCCCTGGCCTGCGCAAAAAAACTGAACAAACCCCTTCTGCTGGATTTCGTCGGACACGCATGCAGCAACTGTAAAGAGATGGAAGCAAAAGTATGGTCTGACCCTGAGGTGCTGAGAAGACTACGGAACGATTTTGTGCTGGTGGAACTGTATGTGGACGACCGCACCAAACTCCCGGAAGAGGAGTGGGTAACCTCGAGCTATGACGGAAAGGTGAAGAAAACCATCGGAAAGGTCAACGCCGACCTGGAAATATCCCGTTTCAGGGTCAACTCACAACCCTATTACGTTATCCTCGACACCGACGAAAAGGTTCTGACACCTCCCATCGGACACACCCTGGACATTCGGGAATTTATCAACTTCCTGGACCGGGGCAGGAAGGCTTTTGAAGAAAAGTGATCAGAGTATAAACAACAAATACAACACCACACTTCCTTCGGGTTGTGTGGTGTTATTGTATCAGTCCGGATATTTTTTCAACCAGCCCTTCCAACGAAACGGTCTCCTGTTGTCCGGTGGCCATAACCTTAACGGTGGCTTTTCCGGCTGCCATTTCATCTTTTCCGATGAGCACCACCACCTGCACCTGTTTCTGGTTGGCATAGCTCATCTGTTTTCTGATCTTTACCGGATCGGGGTACAGTTCGGCGGCAATGCCTGCCTCCCGCATCTTCTTAAGCAACGGCAGAACACTGCCGGCTTCTTCTTCCCCGAAATTCAGGAATAGTACCGGCACGGCCGACTCTAAGGAATCGGGAAACTTGCCGGTATTGAGCATCACGTCATAGATCCTGTCGGCGCCAAACGAGACACCCACCCCCGAGATGCCGGGCATCCCGAAGATGCCGGTCAGGTCGTCATACCGCCCTCCTCCGCATATGCTGCCGATCTTCCACTCCGTAGCCACCACTTCAAAGATAGTGCCCGTGTAATAATCCAATCCGCGCGCCAGCGTCAGGTCAAGGACAGTCTTCACCCCGACATCCGACCGCTCAAAATAACCGAACAACTGTTCCAGCTCTTCCGTACCCCGGCGTCCCGTTTCCGAAGAGGCAAGCAGTTCCTTCAGAAAGGAGATCTTTTCCCGGTTGGTGCCCCTGAAGGTGAGCACCGGTTTCAGTTTCTCTATGGCTTCCGGAGGGATTCCCCGCTCGTGCAGTTCGCCGAGGACATTCTCCAGGCCGATCTTCTCCAGCTTGTCCACAGCTACGGTGAGGTCTTTCATGCTCTCGGGGATACTCATCACCTCAGCGATGCCGGCCAGGATCTTCCGGTTGTTGATCCGTATCTCCACGCCGATACCGAGTTTGCCGAACACCTCATCCATGATCTGCACCAGCTCTGCCTCATTCAACAGGGAAGCGCTCCCGATCACATCCACGTCACACTGA